>DATDML010000022.1:0-3967 GCA_036518815.1 Candidatus Dormiibacterota bacterium | reverse complement strand
TCCTGCTGGATCATCGTCTGCGCCAGCTGCGCCGACTGCGCCTTGTCAGACGCGTCGTCCTGGACCTCGAGCGAAAGCTGCGCGCCGTTCACGCCGCCCGCCTTGTTGATCTCGTCGACCGCCAGCTGCATACCGTCGCGGCTTTGCGGTCCGTAGACGCCGCCGGCGCCGGTGATGGAGAGGATGGCGCCGAGCTTGATGGTCTTGCCCTGATACGAGTTGCCGCCACCGGCGCTGCTGGTGGTGCCGCACGCGGCGAGCACCAGGGTGACAAGCAAACCAACGATGACGCGTTCACGCTGCATCGATCTATATCCCCCTATTTGCGCGCGGCCTTCTCCGGCCAGCGTTTCAGCCGTACTTAAATGCTAGGCCTTCAGGCGCTTCTTCAGTCGGGGGATGTCTAGCTTCGGGCGCGGGTACTGCGGATCCATCTCCTCGAGCGTCTCGATCAGGATCCTGGCGACCGCCCAGTTCCGGTAGTCCTTGTCGTCAGCGGGTATGACGTACCACGGCGCCCACTTGGTCGAGCAGCGGGTGATGGCGATGCTGTAAGCGCTCATGTAGTCGTCCCAGTAGGCCCGCTCGTCGATGTCGTGCTCGCTGAACTTCCAGTGCTTGTCCGGGTCCTTCAGCCGGTCGAGCAAGCGCCGCCGCTGCTCCTCGTAGGAGATGTGGAGCATGAACTTGATGACCCGCGTGCCTGACTGGACGAGCTGCTTTTCGAACTCGTTGATCTGGCCGTAGCGCCGTTCGATCACGTCCGCCGGCGCCAGGTCGTGCACGCGCGCCACCAGGACGTCCTCGTAGTGCGAGCGGTTGAAGATGCCGACGTAGCCCGGCTCGGGCACGCGCTGCCGGATGCGCCACAGGAAGTTATGGCGCTGCTCCGCCGGCGTCGGCGCCTTGAAGTTGGTGATCCAGACACCCTCCGGGTTCAACTCGCCGATCACGTGGGTGACCGTCCCGTCTTTGCCGGCGGTGTCCATGGCCTGCAGGACAATGAGCAGCGATCGCTTGCGCTCGGCGTAGAGCCGCTCCTGCAGATCGAAGAGTTTGGCTTTGTGCTTTTTCAGGTCGCGCTCGGCGCGGCTCGGCTTCTTCAGGCCGGGGGTCGCGTCCGGATCGATCTCAGCGACGCGGAACCGCCCGTCGGCGGGGCGGGCGAGAAGCAGGTCTCTGACCGGCTTGGCGGGCACGGCCGAGCAGTCTACTTCAGCTCGGCGGGGATGACCTCGAGCGTGACCAGTTGCTCGCCGCGGACGATGCGCACCGGCAGCCGCGAGCCGATGCGGCCCTCGACCATCAGCTTCTGCAGGTCGCCGGCCCTCGTGACCGCAGCGCCGTCGACCTCGACGATGACATCGCCACTGCGCAGAGACGCGGCGGCCGCGGGGCTTTCGGCCACGACCTCCTGCACCTCGACGCCCGCTTTGTAGCCGATCCGCTGCGCCACCGCCGGCGACAGAGCGCGCGTGCCGCCCGCGATGCCGAGGAAGGCGCGGCGCACGCGGCCGCTGCGCATGAGTGCCGAGAGGATGGCCTGAGTCGTGGAGTTCAGCGGCACCGCAAGGCCGAGACCCATGCCGGCCACCGCGGTGTTGACGCCGACCAGCCGTGCCTGCCAGTCGGCGAGGGCTCCGCCGGAGTTACCGGGATTGAGCGCGGCGTCTGTTTGGATGACGTCTTCTACGAACCGGCGGCGCCCGTTGCCGTCGGCGGTCGCCAGCGAGCGGCCTAACCCGCTGACGACCCCCGACGTGACGGACCCGCTGAAGCCCATTGGATTGCCGATCGCCACCACCAGCTGGCCGACCCGCAGGTGGTCGGCGTCGCCGACCTCGATGGGGCGGAGGCTGGCCGCGCGAGCGCGGCCGATGGCCAGGTCGGAGAGAGGGTCGGCGCCGACGACGTCCAGCTCGTACTCCGAGCCGTCGATGAAGGCGGCGGTCGCGGTGCGTGACTGGGCAACCACGTGGGCCGAGGTGACGATGAAGCCATCGGGCGTGATCACCACGCCGGAGCCGGCGCCGCCGTCGCGCACACCCGCGCGGTGCACGCGTAGGCTGGCCACCGCGGGAAGCACGCGTTCAGCGACGGCAACGATGGTCGTCGAGTAGGCGTCCAGCGCCTCCCTCTCAGTGGCCTGCATCGTGATTACAAGATTACCAAGCAAGCGCACGCCTAAACGCGGCGAGTTTTGGTTGCCTGCTTCCGCATCGACTCGAACTCGACCTTGAACGCCTCGACGATCCGCTCGGGATCCGGAACCAGCCCGGCGTCGGTGGCTACGCCCAGCATCACCCCGCCCGCGTAGCTGATGATGCTGACCCCGAGCCCGAGGTGTCCGGACTGCGGCACCCAGAACATGACGCGGTCGATCTTCCGGCCGGCCATGTAGAGCGGCTGGCGTGGGCCGGGAACGTTGGTCAGCACCGCCGTGGCCTTGCTGCCGAAGAACCGCAGGCCGACCTGCTCGACCTCGACCGGCGCGAACCCCATCAAGCTCAGGACGCCGAATGCGACGAGAGCTTCTGGCGATTGCTTGAGCCCGTCCATCTCCTTCTTGATGGCGCGCAGCCGCCGGGCGGGATCGGCGATGCCGACGGGCAGCGTCAGAAAGACCAGCCCGAACGCGTTGCCCAGCTCGTGCGCCTTGTCCAACGGCCGCAGGTTGACGGGCACGGACGCGCGGATCGCCACGCCGGCGGTGGGCTCGCCGCGCTTTTCCATGTAGCGACGTAGGGCGCCCGTGGCCGCCGCTACCAGGACGTCGTTCACCGTCGCACCGTGCGCCTTGCCGATGGCTTTGAAGTCGTCGAGCGGCAGCGGCTCCGACCAAGCGGCGCGCTTACGCCGTCCGAGCTCGCCTTTGAAAACGGTGCCTGGGTCCGGCGGCAGCACGACGAGGCGGCCCAGCCGGTAGGCGCCGTGCACGCCGAGGCGTGCGACCTCGACCATCCGGTCGGGCCGCGAGGCGAGGTCCTGGCCGGCCTTGACGCCGCGCTTGATCGCGGCGGGAAGCCACTCCAGCGGAAAGGCGGCTGATCGCGCCGGCCTTTTGCGGCTCCGAGCCGGCGGCCGCGCGTTAGGCGTTTCGTCG
Source organism: Candidatus Dormiibacterota bacterium (assembly GCA_036518815.1). Classification (GTDB taxonomy): domain Bacteria; phylum Chloroflexota; class Dormibacteria; order Dormibacterales; family Dormibacteraceae; genus CF-118. The sequence goes on along the minus strand of DATDML010000022.1, from coordinate 864 downwards.
GTGAGGGACAGAAGGACGCGAACCAGTGCGATGCCGTCGGCGATCGAATGATGGACGCGAGCCAGGAGCACCGAGCCGTCGCGGTAGCCGTCGATGAGATGCATGTGCCACAGCGGCTTGGCGTAGTCGAGGGGCGCGCTCATCAGGTCGGACACGAGCTTGCGCAGCGCAGCGTCGTTGGCCGGCGCGGCCAGCGCGATGTGAGTCAGGTGGTTGTCGACGTCGAATTCCTTGTCGTCCTCCCAGTGCGGGAGATTCGCGCGGCTTCGCGGCCGCACGACCTTCTGCCGGAACCGCGCAAACGGAGCGAGGCGGCGCTCCAGCGTGAGGCGCAAGCGCTTGACGTCCACGCGGCCGTCGAGCGCCATGACGCCGGTGACCATCATCAGGTTGGTCGGGTCCTCCATCCCGAGCCACGCGGCGTCGACGCTGGACATCGGCGTTCGCTTCGCCACGCTTACGAATTCTTCACATCTGGCTGATTCTGGCCAGACGCCTGAGGGCTTGACTGACGGCATGGCTGTCCCGCAACTGCAAGAAGAACAACCCGAACTGATGGCGGCGCCGGTGCGTGAGCGCCGCCGCTTCACGCGGCGCCAGGCTTTGCTGGCCGCGGTTGCGGCCGGCGTCGGCGTGGGCGCCGTTCGCCTCGTCAGCCCGGCTTTGTCCAACCTGTCACGCACCACCAGCGTCGCCTCGGGCAATGACTGGGCGTCGCCGCTGGCATCCGAGTCCGCGCGCGTCATGCAACTGCTGCGGCGTTCGACCTTTGGCTACACGCAGGCCCAGCTGGAAACCGCTTTGAGCGACGGTTTCAACAAGACCGTCGATCGCCTCGTCGAATCCGGGCCGGCCGAACCGCCG
>DATDML010000021.1:0-33381 GCA_036518815.1 Candidatus Dormiibacterota bacterium | reverse complement strand
CCATCGCCGTCGAGTACGAGGTCCTCGGGCCGGTCATGTCCATCGCAGAGGCGCTGGCGTCTCCGAAAGACGAGCGCATCCAGGACTACGGCGGTCCGGGCAACATCCACAAGCTCGTGGCGCTGGAGTTCGGCGACGTCGACGGCGGTTTCGCGCGTGCCGAGCACGTTCGCGAGGACGTTTTCTTCTTCCAGGGCAACACGCACCTGCCGATGGAGCAGCACGCCGCCATTGCCAGTTATGTCGACGGCAAGGTGACGCTGTGGTCGTCAACGCAGGTCGTCCACTACGTGCATCGCGCGCTGGCCAAGGTCCTCGAGCTGCCGATGCACCGCATCCGCGTGATCGGGGCGGCGCACGGCGGCGGTTTCGGTGGCAAGACCGATCCGTTCGCCCACGAGATCATCGTGTGCAAGCTCGCGATGCTCACCGGCCGGCCGGTCAAGTGCACGCTCACGCGCGAAGAGGTTTTCTACGCGCATCGCGGCCGGCATCCGGTTTTGATGTGGGTGCGGACCGGCGTCACCCGCGACGGAAAGATCACGGCCATGCACTTCCGCAGCGCGCTCGACGGCGGCGCGTATGGCTCGTATGGGGTCGCGTCCACTTTCTATACGGGCGTGCTGCAGCCGATCACTTACGACATCCCCGCGTATCGCTTCGAAGGCTGCCGCGTCTTCACCAACAAGCCGCCGTGCGGGCCGAAACGCGGGCACGGCACGCCACAGCCCCGGTTCGGGCTGGAGCTGCACCTGGAGAAGATCGCGCACGACATCGGGATGGACCCGGTCGAGTTGAAACGCAAGAACTTCGTGCGGCCGATGACGCGCACGGTCAACTGGCTGCGCGTCACGTCCTGCGGGCTGGAGGAATGCACCGAAAAGGTGCTGCAAGCGTCGGGTTACGCGACGCGCAAGCGGACGCCGGGGCACGGCATGGGCTTCGCCATCTCGAGCTACCTGTCCGGCGCGGGCACGGCCATCTACTGGAACGACATGCCGCACTCGGAGGTGCAGATCAAGGTCGACCGCGGCGGCGCGACGGTTTACTGCGGCGCCATGGACATCGGCCAGGGCTCGGACTCGGTGCTGGCCGCGATCGTCGCCGAAGAGCTGGGCCTGGAGGCTCGCGATGTGCGCCTTGTCACCGCCGACACCGACTCCACCCCGATCGACCTCGGCTCCTACTCGTCGCGCGTGACGTTCATGGCCGGCAACGCAGCGCTCGAGGCGGCGCGAAAGATGCGCGCAATGCTTGTCGAAGCTGCTGAGGCGGCGGGCAAGAAGTTCGACGAGATTCCGTTCGAGCAGGCCAGCGTGCTGGCCGAGGCGCGCTTCGGGACCCTGGTCAGCGCGGGCAGCTACACGCCGCCGAAGATCGCCGGTCCTTTCAAGGGCTCGGGCGTCGGTCCCAGCCCTGCATACAGCTACTCCGCCTGCGTGGTCGACCTCGACGCCGACGCGCGCACGGGTCTGGTGCACATCAACAAGGTGTGGATCGCGCACGACGTCGGCCGCGCCATCAATCCTCTGCTGGTCGAAGGCCAGGTCGAGGGCAGCGTGTACATGGGCCTGGGCGAGGCGCTGATGGAGGAGCAGGAATTTCGGCACGGCCTCCACAAGTGGCCGTCGATGCTCGAGTACAAATCGCCGACCTTTCTCGATGTGCCCGAGATCCAGACGTTCATCGTCGAGACCGTCGATCCCGAAGGGCCGTACGGCGCCAAGGAGGCCGGGCAGGGACCGCTGCTGCCCGTCATTCCAGCGGTGAATGCCGCGGTGCATGACGCGCTCGGCGTGTGGATCGATGAGACGCCGGTCACGCCCGAGAAGATCGTCGAAGCGCTGCGGCTGAAGGCAAAGGGCGAGGCGCCGCGCTTCGGGCCCGCGCGATTCCCGGAAATCCCCTACCCGCCATGCATCAAGGTCGAGCCGCCGCCGAAGGATCTGAATGCTTCGCCTGCCGAGATTTAGATACCTGCGGCCGAAGTCCGCGCGCGAGGCCGCGCACATGGCCCGCGAGCTCGGTCCGAAGGCGATGTTCGTCGCCGGCGGCACAGACCTGTTTCCGAAACTGAAGCGCCGCCAGTTCGAGATCGAGGCGCTCATCGGTCTGGACTGCCTCGACCGCACCATCGAAAGGGGCGCGCTCGGCGCGGGCGCGACTCTGGCTGAGGCGGCCGCCAGCGCGGAGCTACCGCGCGGATATGCGCAAGCCGCGGGCCTCGTGTCGTCGCCACCGCTCCGCAACGCAGGAACGATCGGCGGCAACCTCTGCGTCGACACCCGCTGCAACTACTACGACATGACGTACGAGTGGCGGAAGGCGGCGGGCTTCTGCTTGAAGAAGGATGGGGACATTTGCCTGGTCGCCCCGAGCAGCCCGCGCTGCTGGGCGGTGTCGTCGTCCGACACCGCGCCCATGGCGATCGCGCTCGGCGCGACGGTGGTGCTGGCCGGCGACGACGGCGAGCGTGAGGCGCCGCTCGCCGCGCTCTACCGCGACGACGGCATCGACTATCTGGCCAAGCAGCCCCACGAGGTGGTCACGCGGTTGCGGCTGCCGACGTCCGCGCGCACGTCGAGCGCCTACGTCAAGCTGCGCCGGCGCGGTTCGATCGACTTCCCCATTGCCGGGGCGGCGGTCGCACTGGAGCTGGATGGCGATGTGGTCGACAGCTGCCGCATCGTCCTCTCCGCCGTCGCGTCGCATCCGGTGGAAGCCACGGCAGCCGGCGAATTCCTCGCCGGGAAGCGCCTGGACGAGGAAGTCGTGCGGGCCGCGGCAGAGCTCGCGGCGAAGCCCGCGCGGCCGCTGGACAACGCCGATCTGACCCATTTCTGGCGCAAGCGGATGGTGCGCGTGGTGGTCGAGCAGGCGATCGCCGCGGCGACCAGGTAGGGCGGCTCGACGGTTAAGCTTTCGCAGGCCTCATGAGAGGAAGAAGGATCACACGACGACAGTCGGGTCAAGGCATGGTCGAATATGCCCTTATCCTGGCCCTGGTCGCGCTGATCGTCATCGTGGCTCTCATTGCGACCGGCGGCCAGGTGATCAATCTGTATTCGGACATAGTGACGACGATGTGCAGGAACCATGTGGGCTGTTGATCGGATGACCCGGCGCTTTCAGGCCGGACAGGGAATGGTCGAGTACGCCCTGATCCTGGCGCTGGTGGCGTTGATCGTCATCGTCGCGCTGATCGCCACGGGCGGCCAGCTGATCAACGTCTACTCGAACATCACGGCGACGATGTGCCTCTACCACGTCGGCTGCTGACGCGAAGACTAGACAGCTTTTGCCGGCAAAACCTTAGGAGCCCCGCTCTCGCGGGCTACTTTTGCCGGCAAAAGTTGGAGCATCCCGCGGACCTCGGCGACCAGCGAGTCTGGCCGGCCGTACACGTCGGCGGATGTGAACCGCAACAGTCGGATTCCGGCCTCTACCAGACCGTTCTGTCGGCGATCGTCCTCCGCCAGGCTGTTGTTGTGAGTAACGCCGTCGTACTCGATGCCAAGCATCGCCTCTGGATAGAAAAGGTCCAACCGCGCGAGAAACCGGCCGGAGCCGTCGACCACGGTGTGCTGGGCGATTGGTCGCGGTAGTCCGGAGCGAATCATCACCATGCGGAGCCGTGTCTCCATGGGCGATTCAGCCAACGGCTCTACCAGTTCCACCACTCGCCTGAACCTGCTGAGGCCCCATCGGTACGCGGAGGAGTGCGCCAGCTCGGCCAGCGCCTCGCACGTGGTCAGTTCCAGGTGCGTGGCCGCATCCGCCAGGACGACCGCCTCAGTCAGCGAAAGCTGAGCGCAGAGACCGGCCAGTGTTCGCTCAACCGTGGTTGCGGGGAGTCCCCTCGCGGTAGTGACGTCTTCTGCTGAGAGGACGGTGCGCCGCACCCGCAGGCCCGCTCGGCCGGACACGCCACCATCGAGCGGCAATGTCACCTCGACCGGCGCACATGGCTCCACGTCAAGGCCGTGGAGCCAGGCGGCTGTCAGGCCGGAGAACACTGCCGCTCGCGGCACCCGTCCTAGGGCGACGTGCAGCCGCTCGAGAGGCAGACCTACGGGTTGACGCATCGCATCCAGCATCAACGCGGTGCGAGCGCAGGACAACCCTGCCTGTTAACCGCTAGTTTTGCCGGCAAAAGTTGGTGCTGGAGGTGGTGTGCCGAGAGTTTTGCCGGCAAAAGTTGGGAGCTAGTCGAACTTAGCTGCTTTCGCGACCTCTTCCGCGACCCGCTTGACCGCATCGAAATCGCGTCGCGCCAGAGCTGCCGTTCCGAACAGTGCATTCGTCAGGCCGACGACCTTGACTCCCAGCTCCAGGTAGCCCCGCACGTCGGACGCCGGGACGCCGCCCGACACCCACAGTGGTACCCCGCCCATAGGCCCGCCCAGCGCTCGCACGTACTCGATGCCCCCCACCGGCGCGATCGGGAAGACCTTGACCAGCTTCGCGCCGGCCAGACGCGCCTGGTAGATCTCGGTGGGCGTCAGGGCGCCGAGCACACAGAGCATGTCGTGCTCGCGGCAGGCGTCAGCCACCTCTGGCAGGACTACGGGCGTGACCACGAAGCCCGCCCCCGCCCGTTTCGCCTCCTGGACTGCGCCCGGGTCCCAGACGGTCCCGACGCCGATCGGGTGGCTGTCGAAGGTCGTGGCGCGTAAGCCGCGAATCATGTCGTAGCAGGAGGGCACGGTCGTCGTGATCTCGATCGAGCCGATGCCGCCTTCCATGGCGGCGAGGCAGGCCTGGAAGCCGGCGTCGGCGTCCTGGGTGCGGAGCACGCCGCAGACGCGGTTGGGAAAGGCTTTTTCGATGCTGAGCAATACCCTCACCCTAACCCTCTCCCGCACGCGGGAGAGGGGAAGCGCTATGGTACATACGTATGACTGAGGCCACCGCCACAGCCCCGGTTTCAACTCGGGAGCAGATCATCCAGGCGGCGGCCGACTCCCTCCTCGAGCACGGCTACTCGGGCACCAGCGTCCGCGCGATCGCCTCCCGGGCGGGCGTCGCCATCGGCAACCTTCAGTACTGGTTCCCCACCAAGTCCGAGCTCCTCGTCGAGGCCTGGCGCTACCTGACGGCCAAGTCGGTCGAAGAGCTGCGCGAGGTCCTCAACCAACTGACCGATCCGCTCGAGGTCCTCGAGGTCGGGGTTGAATCCATCTGGGACTCTCTCCGCCAGCTCGGCGACATCCAGCTGGCCGCCTTCGACCTACTGGTCCAGGCCCCGCGCACCGAGCGGCTCCGCGCCTACCTGCCCGAGCTCTTCACGCGCTACCGCGAGGTCATCCAGGAGCAGCTCGACCGCCTCGAGGAGAGCGGAGTGATTCGTCTGACCGTGCAGCGGGAGGTCCTGGTCCCGCTCATCTTGAACACCGTCCTCGGCTTCGGCCTCTACTACGTGGTCACGCGCGACGACGAGTCGTGCCTCCGCGCCCTCTCCGCCTTCCGCACGCTCGCCAGCACGCTCGTGGAGCCGGTGCCGTGAGCGCGGTGGCCGTTCTCGACCGCGAGCTGTCGCGCCTCGAAGGTCTGTGGGACGAAGGGCTGGAAGATTCGTATCGCTCATACCTCGAGGCGGTCGCCGGCCAGCCGGCCGACATGCAGCCGAGGCTGGCGCTGGCTGCCGCGCTGGTCGAGGTCGGGCTGAACCTGCAAGGTCTTGGAGGTCCGGCTGCGCCGCCCTCTGCGCTGCTGATGGGCGACCTTTGCCTGGCGCGCTCGTCGCGCATCCTCACCGACTGGGCTGCCAAACCCGTCCAGGTCGCGTTCGCCCGCGCGGTCGAAGAGCTGTCGAGCGCGGCCGCGGCCCGTGTCAACGCCCCGTCCGTGCGCGAGCTGCTAGTGCAAGCCCTGGCCGCGCGCTGACATGGTTTCGGGACGCCTGCGTTTCGAGAGCACCCATCCGACGCAGTTCATCGACCTCACCGAGCAGGTCCGCGCGCACGTCCGGCGCGCCGGCCTGGTGAACGGGCGCGTGCACCTGCAGTCCCTGCACACGACCCTCGGCATCGCGATCAATGAGAACGAGCCGCTGCTGCTGCATGACTTTCAGGAAATGCTCGAGCGGCTCGCGCCGGGCGACGCCACGTATCAGCACGACGACTTCAGCCGCCGCGTCGACATCGCGCTCGACGAGCCCGTCAATGGCCACGCTCATTGCCGCCAGCTGCTCGTCAGCGGTTTCGCGACGCTGCTGATCGAGGAAGGCGAGCTGGTGCTCGGACGCTGGCAGTCGCTGTTCGCGGTCGAGCTCGACGGCCCTCGCCAGCGCCAGCTTGCCCTGCAGCTCGACGGCGAGTTCGGCGACCTGCTCGAGCTCGAGCTCGCGCGCCAGCTACAGGCGGACCCGGATCCCATCGCGGTGCCCATGCGACGCCTGCTGGAAGCCGGCGGCAAGCGCATGCGCCCGCGCCTGGTCCAGCTCACTGCCCAGCTGGGGCCGCAGTACGAGCCGCATCGCACCGCCGAGCTGGCGGCCGCCGTGGAGATGCTGCACAACGCGACGCTCGTCCACGACGACTACGTGGACGAGAGCACCCACCGCCGCGGCCGGCCCACTGTCGCGGCAGCCGAGGGCGCCGAGCGCGCGATCGCGGTCGGCGATTACTACTTCGCCAAGGCGACGCGACTCATCGCTGAGACCGGCAACTCCGGCGTGACCCAGACCATCGCCGCGGCGCTGGAAGCCATCTGCGAGTCGCAGATCGACGATGTCGCGCTGCGCGGTGCGTTCCCGGGCGACCACGATTCGTACCTGCGTGTCGTGCGTGGCAAGACCGCGGCGCTCTTCTCCGCGGCCTGCGCGTCTGGCGCGCAGCTGGCCAGCGCAAGCCCCGAGGTTGTCGAGGCGCTGCGCCGTTATGGGGACCTCGTCGGCGTCGCCTTCCAGATGGCCGACGACATGGTCGACTTCAGCCCGTCGTCGGGCAAGCCGGTCGGTCTTGACATCCGCCAGCGCGTGCTGTCGCTGCCGCTCATCTACGCCGCGGAGGATCGTGAGGTAGGCGCCGAGGTGCGCCGCCTGCTCGACGGGTCGCTCGGCGACGAAGAGGTGGCCCGCGTCACCGAGCTCGTGACTTCGTCGGACGCGCTGCGTCGCGTCGGCGACGAAGCTCGCGCGCTGGTCGAGGAAGCTGTGAGCGAGCTCGAGCGCATCGAGCTCAACGGCCTACGGCCGAAGCTCATCGGCCTTGCGCGCTCAGCGGTCGACCGCGACTCCTGAGAGGATCCCGACAGTCCCCGCCGCGAGCGGGATGAATTTGACCTGCGTCCAGGAGGCGGCGCGCGCCATCTCGCGCAACTCGTCCGGCGTCCGGTACGAGTCGACGGTGTCGCTCAGGTAGCGATAGGCGGCCGGCTGCCCCGAGATCGCTCCGCCCAGAACGGGCAGCAAGGTGCGCAGGTAAAGCCGGTACGAAGCTCCGATCGGTCCGCCCGGTGGGCGTACGAACTCCAGGACCACCGCCCTTCCACCCGGTTTGACCACGCGGGACATCTCGCGCAGGCCGCGCACCGGATCGGCGAGGTTGCGCAGACCGAATGCGATCGTCGAGGCATCGAACGAGCCATCGTCGAAGGGCAGGTTCAGCGCATCGCCCTCCATGAATTCCAGGTCCGGCCTGTTAGCGCGCGCCACCTCGAGCATCTCTGGGCTGAAATCGAGACCCACGACACGACCCGAAGCGCCTGCGATGCGCGCCAGCTCGGACGTCAGCTTGCCCGAGCCGCACGCGACGTCGAGTGCTGATCCGCCGGCTGTCAGTCCCGTCTCCCGGGCGGCCCGACTCCGCCAGCCGCCGTCGGTGCCGAAAGACAGGACCGTGTTGACGAGGTCGTAGCGATGGGCGATGCGGTCGAACATCGACCGCACCGCGGCGGGGTCGCGCTCGCTCACGAAGAGCTGACCGTCAGCTCCCTGAACAGGCGCCGGCGGTAGAGGTAGAGGCCGACCCAGATGGCGAGGCAGACGAGGCCGACGCTGACCTCCGGCACCCAGTATCGAAAGGCGGGCTCCGGATAGTTCACGAGCTTCATCAGCGCTCCGGTCTTGCGGTCGCTCAAAGCGATGTCGTCACCCTGGTACCACTCCAGCCAAACGGTGTCCTGACGGGGAAACTCCGAAGGGCCGGCCCCGCCGATACGCGTTTCCACGGTGTCCTGCGAACCATCGGCGGACCGAATGTGCACACGGTCGGCAGTCCAGCTCATCACCTGAACCGGGGTCACGACCACGCAGAACTCGGAGTGGGTCGGCTTGCAGATGCCGATGCGCGAAGCCGGGTCGGCCTGATCCGCCACGTACATGTAGGCGTTGTAGCCGCCGCTGACCAGCATGAACAAGGCGATGATCGCGGCCCCGAACATGAAGACCACGAGGAAGTCGGGGTCGCGCCACCGCGATGTCGGGGCGCGCATGCGAACCCGGCGAAGAGTGGGTCGCTCGCCCATCTCACCCCTTCTGCCAGACGGATGCGATGCCCTGGCCCACGCCGATGCACATCGTGGCCAGGCCGTATTTCGCGTCGCGATGCTGCAGCTCGCGGACGAGCGTGCTCACGAGACGCGCGCCGCTGCATCCCAGCGGATGGCCGAGCGCAATCGCGCCGCCGTTGACGTTGACCACGTCTTCGTCCAGGCCGAGCAGGCGAACGCAAGCGAGCGATTGCGATGCGAAAGCCTCGTTGAGCTCCACGACCTGCATGTCCGACGGCTCGAGCCCGGCTTGCTGCAGGGCTTTGAGCGACGAGGGCACCGGCCCGATGCCCATGTAGTCTGGATGCACTCCTGCGGCCGCGGCAGCGACGAAACGCGCGATGGGCTTGAGCCCGCGGCGTTGCGCTTCTTCCGCCGACATCAGGACGAGCGCCGCGGCGCCGTCGTTCAGAGGCGATGAGTTGCCCGCGGTGACCGAGCCGTTTTCAGCAAACGCAGCTCGCAGCTTGCCCAGCGCCTCCAACGAGGTGTCTGCGCGCGGACCTTCGTCGTCCGTGAGGCGCAGTCCTTCTCCTTTCTTTTGCGGCACCTCGACCGGCACGATTTCTTCGGCCAGGCGCCCCGATTTCTGCGCCGCTACAGCACGCTCATGGCTGCGCAGCGCGAATGCGTCCTGGTCCTCACGCGACACCTCGTACTTCTGCGCGACACGCTCCGCGGTCTCTCCCATCTGCAGCGTCCCGTACGCCGCGGCCATCTTCGGATTGATGAACCGCCAGCCGAGGGCCGTGTCGTAGATGGTCTGCGGGCCGCGCGCGTAAGGACCGTCGGGCTTGGGCATGGCCCACGGCGAGCGCGTCATGCTCTCGACCCCGCCGGCGACGATGAGGTCGGCCGCGCCGGCCTGGATCTCGCGCGCCGCGGCGATCGTCGCCTGCATGCCCGAGCCGCACAGCCGGTTGACCGTCTGGCCCGGCACCTCGACAGGAAATCCGGCGAGCAGCAGCGCCATTCGCGCGACGTTGCGGTTGTCCTCGCCCGCCTGGTTGGCGCAGCCGAGGATCACGTCGTCGACGTCCTTGGGCTCGACGCCGGCACGGGTCACTGCCTCTTTGAGCGCGACGGCGGCAAGGTCGTCGGGCCGGACGTCCTTGAGCTGCCCGCCGTAACGACCCATCGGCGTGCGCGCCGTAGCGACTATTACTGCTTCTGGCACGGACTACTTCTTACGACGCGCCAGGAACGCCTGCACTCCGTCGATGAACTCCTGGCTGCCGGCCTGCGCCTCTTGCAGGTACGACTCGAACTCGAGCGCGTCCTCGTAGTTGGACTCGAGCGCGTGGTTCACCGCGCGCTTGGCAGCGGCCAGGGCGCCACGGGGTTGTGCGGCCAACTGCCCCGCGAACTCAGTCACCTCGACCTCGAAGCGGTCGGCCGGCACCAGCCTGTTGATGATGCCGAGGCGGTGCGCGTCCTCCGCGGGCAGCGGCTTGCCGGTGAAGAACATCTCGTACGCGACGGCGGTGCCCGCAAGCCGAGGCAGCAGCCAGCTCACGCCGCCGTCGGGTGCGAGACCGATGTTGATGAACGCCTCGAGCAGGTACGCCTCGGGGGTGGCGATGCGGATGTCGCACGCCAGCGCATAGCTCGCGCCGATGCCCGCCGCCGGGCCGTTCATGGCCGCGATCGTCGGCTTGGGCATCGTGCGCAGGCGCGAGAGCATCGGCATGTACTCGGTGCGCAAGATGTTGCCGACGTCCGCAGGCGAGCGCATGCCGCCACCGCTGGCCATCTCTGTCACGTCCGCACCCGAGGAAAACGCCCGTCCCGTGCCAGTGAGCACCACGACACGCACCGCGTCGTCGCGCTCGGCCTGCTTGATTGCCTCGCCAAGCTGCTGGCGCGTGAGCGCACCGATGGCGTTCATCTTTTCGGGCCGGTTGAGGCGGATCCAGCCGACGCCGCCCTGGTTCTCGACCTTTACGTGTTGCTCGACCTCGGTCGCCATTGCTTCTTACCTACCTTTAAACGCGCCTTTCCGCTTTTCGAGGAACGCGCGCATCCCTTCCTTCTGGTCCTCGGTACTGAACAAAAAGTAGAAGCTGCGGCGCTCGCTTGCCAATCCCTCGGCCAGCGGGGTCTCGAATGCCTTGAGCACCGCCTCCTTGGCCAGGCGCGCCGCGAGAGGCGGTTTCTCCGCCAGCTGGCGCGCGAGGCGCTGGGCGACGCTCACGGTCATCTCGGCAGGCACCACCTTGTTGGCGATGCCGAGCTCGTATGCACGTTGCGCGCCGACGAAACCGCCGCTGAGCATGACCTCCATTGCCGCGTACTTGCCGGCGGTGCGCGGCCAACGCTGCGTGCCACCGGCGCCGGGGATGATGCCGAGGTTGATCTCGGGCTGGCCGAAGCGGGCGGTGTCGCCGGCGATGATCACGTCGCACATCAGCGCCAGCTCGCAGCCGCCACCGAGGCAGTACCCATTCACGGCCGCGATCAGCGGCTTTTTGAAGCCGGCGATCGGCGCCCAGGCCCCGGTCTGATCGCGCACAAGCTGCTCAGCCGCGGTGCGCTCGGCCATGTCGCCGATGTCGGCGCCGGCGGCGAACACCTTCGGGCCCCCGGTGATCACCACGGCGCGCACCTTCTCATCGGCTTCCAGCTCGCTCAAAGCCGAGCCGATCTCGGCGATGACGGCGGGGCTGAGGGCGTTCAGGACCTTCGGCCGATCGAGGGTGATAGTCGCGATCGGCGGTTCAGAATCGACTCGAATCAACTCGTACGCCACGTCGCCTATCATCGACCAGATGAGCTCGAGCCGTTTGATCGACTCCTACGGCCGCGTCGCCGACGACCTGCGGATCTCGATCACCGACCGCTGCAACTTTCGCTGCATCTACTGCATGCCGGCGGAGGGCCTGAAGTGGCTGGCTCGGGACGACCTCCTGCGCTTCGAGGAGATCACGCGCCTGGCCCGGATATTCGTCCAGCGCTATGGAGTGCGCACCATCCGCATCACAGGCGGCGAGCCGCTGGTGCGGGTCAAGGTCGAGGACCTGGTCGGCATGATCAACGAGCTCGACCCCACGCTCGACATCACCATGACCACAAACGGCGTGCTGCTGCGCGACAAGGCACAGAAGCTGCACGACGCAGGTCTCAAGCGCATCAACATCTCGCTGGACACGCTGCACGCGGATCGCTTCCACGAGATCGCGCGCAGCGACATGTTCGCCCGCACGATGGACGGCATCGAGGCCGCGCGTGAAGCCGGGCTGTGGCCGATCAAGCTGAACATGGTCGTGATGAAGGGCCAGAATGACGACGAGGTCGTGGACTTCGCGCGGCTGGCGCGCGAGAAGGGCTACGAGGTCCGCTTCATCGAGTTCATGCCGCTCGACGGCGACAACATCTGGACCAACGAGCAGGTCGTGCCGAGCCGGCGCATCCAGGAGCAGATCGAAGATCTCTTCCCGCTGAAGCCGGTGGTCGACACCCGGCCCGGGCCGGCGACGCGGTTCAAGTTCGCCGACGGCACCGCGGGCGGAGTCGGTTTCATCTCCTCGGTGAGCCAGGCGTTCTGCACGACCTGCAACCGCGTTCGGCTCACCGCCGAAGGGGGCCTCCGCACCTGTTTGTTCTCTCTGACTGAGACGCCGCTGCGCGACCTCCTTCGCTCAGGCGTTTCGGACGACCGGCTGGGCAGCGTCATCGAGACGGCGATCTGGCATAAGGAGGAGGGTCACCTCATCAACAAGCCAGGCTTCGTCAAGCCCGCCAAGAACATGTCTCAGATCGGAGGGTGATCCGAGAGCTCGTTCCCGGGGAAACCCACCTCGCGTACGTCGCGATGCTCGAGCTGCGACCGCACATCGGGTCGTCTGGCGACTTCGTGCGCGCCGTCGACGAGAAGCAGCGGAAGCAGGGGTACCGGCTGATCGCGTCCTTCGACGGTGACGACGAGCAGGCGGCCGCCGCAGCTGGATTTCGCGAGCTCAACTACCTGGCTTGGGGCCACGCGCTGTACTGCGATGACCTGTCGACGCGGAGCACGTTTCGCGGTCGCGGCCACGGCGGGCAGCTGCTGGACTGGATGATCGAAGAGGCGCATCGGCTGGGCTGCGGCGAGTTCCACCTCGATTCTGGCGTCGGCCCCGACCGCCAGACCGCGCATCGCCTCTACTTCAACAAGAAGATGCGGGTGTCGGCCTTCCACTTCCAGCGTCGGGTCTGACCCAGCGGCTCCATAATTGAGCCCGCCGTGAGACGGCACCTTGTCGGGTTGGTGGTGGCGGGGCTAGGCGCTGCACTCCTGACCGTGCCCGCGGCCACGCCGGCCCGGGCCGGGGCCCCTACGTACGTGCCTATGACCGGCACGCCCAATCCGGCAGTGGCCGGTCAGTCGATCCTCATACAGCTCGCCGTCGGCACGCTTTGTTCGAACTCCGGCATTTTTAACTTCTACGCGGTACGCGCCAACGCAGATCCGATGCACCCGGAGGTTATCACTCTCGGTTCAAGGGGAACCAGCTCAGTGGCTCCGTCAGCCATCGTAGATTTCCGAACCAACGCGATTCCCGCCGGGGTATGGGAGATCAACGCCGATGGCCAATGCAAGCAGAACGCAGCCGACCTTCCCATCTACGTAGATGGGAACGTGGTCATCGAGACAGTTCGATCAAGACCTGCAGCGCAACCACCGGTTGCCGCAGCGCCCAAGCCCAACAAGCACGGTCTGCCGGCCACGGCACCGACGCCTGTGCCCAGCCCCGCCGCTCCATCGAACTCGCCCAACGACCAGCCGGTGTCCGAGGCCGTCTCGTCGCACCTGCAAGCCAGCCCGACGCCCGTGTCCCCAGCCTGGGCAGGCCTGTTCGTCGCGTTGGTGGTGGCGGCCATTGGTTTGCTATACGCGCGGCGGCGCAGTCGGCGCGCCTAGTCTCGACCGCACCTAAGCTAGCCGGTGATGATTCGGCCTGAGGAAGCGGCACGCCCGTTCACCGTCACCGAACTCGCACGCGAGATCGCTCGTGAGCTGCGCCCCCTCACCGCCCTGCTCGTGAAGGGCGAGGTCAGCGGCATGAAGAAGGGCACGAAGGGCCACTACAGCTTCGCCATCAAAGACGGCCAGAGCCTGATCAACTCCTTCATCTATGCCGACGACGCGCGCAAGGTCACGACGCTCCCCGAGGACGGACAGGTGTTCATCTTTCGCGGCCGCGTCGATTACTGGGCGCAGTACGGCACGATTCGTTTCGTCGTCGACCAGGTCGAGTACGACGACGTCGGCAAGCTGCGGGCGCGTCTCGAGGAGCTGAAGCGCCGGCTGGAAGCTGAAGGCGCGTTCGACGCCAAGCGCAAGCGCCCTCTCCCCTTCCTCCCGCGCGCCGTCGCGCTGCTCACATCGCCCACCGGCGCGGTCATTCACGACCTTCAGGAAACGATATGGGAGCGCTATCCCAACATGGGCGTCGTCGTGTATCCGGTGCAGGTCCAGGGCAACGCCGCGGCCGGGAGCATCGCGCGCGCGTTGCGCCGGTGCAACATCGAGGGCCTTGCGGACGTCGTGATCATCGCCCGCGGCGGCGGCAGCTTCGAGGAGATGTTCGCGTTCAACAACGAGGTGATCGCGCGCGCGATCCTGGCGTCGCAGCTGCCGGTGGTGACGGCGCTCGGCCACACGTCGGACCGCACCGTGGCGGACATGGTGGCGGACGCCGAATGCCGCACGCCGACCGAGGCCGGAGCGCGTGTGGTACCGAAAAAGGCCGACCTGCTGGCGCAGCTGCGCGAGCGCGGCCGGCGGCTCGACCGCGAGCAAGCGGTGCGCGTGGATCGTGAGATCGAGAGGCTGCGCAGTCGCCGCGAGAGGCTGGGCCAGGTGCTGCCCAACCTGCTTCGCGTCCGCACAGAGCGGCTCGCCCGGGCACGCGCCGACGTCGCGCGCCTCAGCCCGATCCAGCAGATCTCCCGGCGCGCTGAGGCCCTCCGCGAGAAGGCTCGCCGCGCCGATGCCGCCGCTGCCGCGCGAGTGGAGCGGGCCCGCCACCAACTGGCGTCACGTCGCGCGGCCGACCGTCTGGATCGCGCCTTGACCGCGCGCTTTACTGCCGCCGGTCGTGGCCTCGAGCACCGGCGTGAGCGCCTGGTTGCGTTGAGCCCGGACTCGGTGCTCGCCCGTGGTTACAGCATCACGCAGGACGCCGAGTCGGGCACTGTCGTGCGCGCAGCGAGTGCAGTTGCGCGTGGCCGCCCATTGCGTATCCGGCTGGCATCGGGCCGCCTCGGAGCGCGTGTCGAGGAGGTCGAACCGTGAGCCAGGACCTGACCTACGAGCAGGCGCTGGCCAAGCTCGATGAGAAGCTGAAGCTGCTGGAAGACGGCGATCTTTCGCTTGAAGACGCTCTGAAGGCGGTGGACGAGGCTCGCGTCTATTTGAAGATCTGCACCGAGCGGCTTGAAGCGGCGCGGAAGAAGATCGAGGTCAGACCCGAAGAGTCTTAGACCGTCGAGGTCGTCGGCGCCGGGGTCGACGGTTCCTGCGATTCCAGCCGCGCGTCCATCTCTCGGATGCGCAGGCTGAGGTTCTTGACGAACTGCAGCAACATCTCGGGATGCTCGTGCACGATCACCTGCAGCCGGTCGCGCCGCAGCACGCGCACCGTCGTGTCCTGTGTCGCCTCGGCGCTCGCCGATCGTGGCTGATCGTCAAACACCGACATCTCCCCGACCACCGTGTTCGGCCCCAGTCGGGCCAGCGTCACGTCCCGGCCGGCGCCGTCGAGATGGATTCGGATCTCGCCATCGATTACGACATAGAGCTCCGATCCGACGTCGCCCTCGCGGAACACCATTTCGCCTTTCATGTAATGGCGCGTGACCATGAGCCGGTCGATGCTCGACAGCTGCTCCAGCGTGAGGTCGCTGAACAGCGGGACTTGCTTGAGCGCGATGAGCTCTTTCATGCCCGGTCCCGGCCCTGCGGCCACTGCTTTCGCGCCTTCCTGGACCCACCTGTCGGGATGTTTTTGCAGTGCCTCCAGCTCGCTGTTCGATAGACCGCGCGTCGTCGTCGCGTCGAAAGATTCGCGATCGAGAAGCTGCGCCAGCGGAGCCGCCAGCCAGCCAGGGCCGAAGTTTAGCAACGTCTCCAGGCCCTCAGCCTTCGCTCCGGGCTCGTCCGAAAGCACGCCCCGCTCGACCGTCGCAAAGCCGCGCTTTCCATGCAGCGCCCGCATCGCGGCGAGACCGTTGTCGGCGACGAACTGCACGTAGTCGTGCAGGGCGATGTGCAGATAAGTGTGCTGCGCAGAGCCATCGCCACTGTGGTGGCGCGCGGCCGCGAGCTGGGCGCGCAGCCGCGCCAGGTGCACGCCGTCGGACATCTGCTTTTCGAGATGGCTGCGGGCGTGATCGAACAAATCGGGACGGCCGCTGCGGATCAGCGCTTCGATCGTCGCGGCAGTGGCGTCGCCGCGCCCTTCCAGCAGCGGCAATGCCTTGTCCAGCGCGGATGGTGGCTGAGCGGCCAGCGCGGCCGCGGCCAGACGGCGGACCTCACGGTCCCCGCTGCTCAGGCCGTCGACCAGCGCGCCGACAAAATCAGCCTCCAGCTCTCGCGGCGGGACCCAGCGGACCGCTTCGGCGAGCGCGGCGTGACGGACCTCCCAGTTGGCGTCCCGCAAGCACGCGATGAGCGAGCTCGCGGAGCCGGTGACAGTGCCTTTCATCTTGGCGAAGCTGCGGATGGCCTCCAGCCGCACGCGCGGCTCGGCATCGGACATCGCCGTTGCGACGCGCGCCTCGTCGTGAGCGAACGATGCGGCCCATACCGCCGCGGCGCGATGCTGCGCGTCAGGCGAGTCCCAGAGCCGGTCCATCACCGCGGACGCGCCTTCCCACGGCGGTTGCTTCGCGCTACCCGCCACGACGGCGGCGGCGCGCACCCACGGATCGGGATCGAACGCGGACTTGCCTAGCTGGTCGGCGCTGATGGCCGGCGGCGGCGCCAGCTGCAGCGCGAGCCGGCGGACGAACGCGTCGTCAGAGACGATCAGCTCCGGCACCATCGAGGCGAACGAGTCCGGCGAGAGCTTGCCGAGCGCGGCTGCGGCGAACTCGCGAGCCTTGTCGTCGCCGGTGCGAATGAATTCCTGGAGCTCGCCGATCTGCTCCGGCGTTGGCGCGCCGAGGGCCTGCTGAAAATCGGCGAGCGAGATGGCGTGCGTGCGCAGACGTTCGTAGATCGCTCCGACGTAGAGACCGCGCACGCGCAGGGCGGCCAGGATGAAGAGGCAGGCCACGATCATCCCGATCACGGCAAGCACCTCGAGGTTGCCGCCGAGCAGTCGCTGCACGACCACGAGGCTGACTCCGCTGATGACCGCGCCGCCAGGCAGCACGAGGTTGTCCATCAGGAACTTGAGCTTCGGTCCGATCTGGGCCGGCAGCGCGCCGCCGAGCACGTTCTCAGCGGGATCGTCGAGCCCGGTCTGGATCCCGTTGCGGACGATGAAGAGGAAAAGCGACGTCACCAGCACGGGGCTGATGGCCAGCGCCGTGAAGCCGATGAGCGTGAAAAGCGGCAGGGCGAGGATCGAGTTCTTCACGCCGAGCTTGTCGAGCGCGATGGGTGTGATGACCAGGCTCACCACCAACTGCACGACGTAGCTGGCGAGCCACGCGTTGCCGATGAGGATGGTCAGCGCCTGCAGGTCGCTGTGCGTGGCGTTGACGAAGATGACCGCGACCAGGTAGTCGCCGGTGCGGCTCGCCACCTGGAGGACGAGCGCCAGGAGGATCAGGGCCAGGACGAGGCGGCTCCCGGTGAGGTAGCGGAACGCGGCGCGGATCGACGCCTGCAGACCATTGCTGCTCCGCGCGACGTGCTCCTCAGCGAAGAATTGCTCGGCATCGTCATCGAAGGCCGGACGGTAGAGGCGCCGCTCCAGCCACGACGCCATGAAGAAGGCCAGGGCGCAGCCGCCTCCCCAAACGAACATCAGGGGCTCGGTTGCGAAGAGCGCGATTGCGGTCGTGGTGAAGCCGGACAGGATGTAGCCGATGCTCGAGCCCGCTGCGATCACGGGAAAGATGCGTTTGCCCTCGAGCAGGTTGAAATGCTGGGTGACGAATGCCCAGAACAGCAGCATCACAAGCTCGAAGGCGACTGAATAGACGACATATGCGGCGAACGCGATCACCGGCGACTCGTCGATCTCGTAAGCGGCGAAGACGATGAGCGAGGCCACGACGTTGATGGCGAGGTTCAGCCGAAATGCCCGGACGACGCCCAGGCGACGCGTCATCGCCCCCTGCAACGACACCAGCGGCCAGATCGTCAGCGCCAGGATGATGAAAAAGAGCGGATAAGCCTGCGGTCCCGACTTGGTCAGGAAGATGGCCTGGGCCCCGTTGAAGGCGGTGTACATCGCCCAGCCCAGCACGATGGCGAAGCCGGAGACCTGCAACGTGCGGTCCAGCTCGGTGCGCCGGACGTGCAGGAAGCGCGCCAGCCAGGGCAAAACAGCGGTCACGAGTGGGGATTATCCGGGCCCCGACCCGGAACTAGGTCTGCTGGACGCTCGCGATCTTCTCCAGAGCCGCGATTCGCTCCTCGATCGGCGGATGCGTGTCGAACAGGTGGCTGAAGAAGCTGCCGTGGTGCTCCTCCGGGTTGTCGATCATCATCGCCGCCACCGCGTGGTTGAACCGCTCAGGCGGCTTGTCATTGGCCTCGATCTTCTTCAGGGCGTTGATTAGCCCCATGGGATTGCGCGTCAGCTCCACCCCGCTCACGTCGGCCAGCGATTCGCGGTCGCGCGACAGCGCCAGCTGCATCAGCGGTCCAACCAGGAAGGCGATCAACGTGAAGATGAGCCCGATCGCGAGGATCACCAGCATCGCCTGGCCCGAATCGCGACCGCCGCCGCGGAACCGAAACGCGCCGCGCCAGAACGCGCTGGCGATCAGCGTGGCCATGCCGATCATCGTCGTGACGATCAAAAGCAGTCGCACGTCGAAGTTCTTGATGTGGCTCATCTCGTGGGACAGAACGCCCTCGAGCTCTTCGCGATTCATCATCTGCAGGAGTCCCGCCGTCACAGTCACCGCCGCATGCTGCGGGTCACGGCCTGTCGCGAAGGCGTTGGGGCTCGGGTCGTTGATGACATAGACCTTCGGCATCGGGAGTCCATCGCCGATGGCGAGGGTCTGCACGATGTTGTAGAGCTGCTGGAACTGTTGCGGGTCGGCCTCTTGTGCCCCCATCACCGACAAGACCGTCGAAGCGCCGAGGTAATAGGCATACAGGGCGGCCAGGACGCCGAGGATGCCGAGGATGACGGTGCCGGTGATCGCGCCGCCCGCGTCGGCCGTGGCGAGGCCGCCAATCACGAATCCCGCCAGCAGCCACACCGCGAGAAAGAGGATGACGATGACGGCACTCTTCCTCTTGTTGCTGGTGATCTGGTGGTACATGCAGCCCGGTCCTGAAAAACTCTACGTTGCGGGCGGCCGGCGCTGGCTCACGCTCTGCCGCATCGCCGCGGCCGCCCACCGGCCCCAGATCTGCGCCCACACCAGTCCGTTGGCGAACGCCGAGATGTCGTCCGCGTGGTGCTTCGAGTGATAGGCCCACATGGCGCGGTGGCGCTCGTACAGCATCTGCCGCTCGGCCTGCTTCGTGGCCGAGCCCTTGTGGTGGATGGCGCTGGCGCTCGGCAGATAGAAGATCTTCCAACCGCCCAGCTTCAGCCGGTAGCACAGGTCAAGGTCCTCGCCGAACATGAAGTAGCGCGGGTCGAAGAAGCCGACGCGGTCCAGCGCGGCCATGCGCACCATGAGGCACGCCGCGGTGCCCGCGTCCATCTCGTGCACATCGGTTTCGGGCACGTGGCCCATGTTGTGCCGCCCGAACACCTTGCTCTTCGGAAAGAGCCGGCTCAATCCGACGGTGCGATAGAAGAGCGATCTCGGCACCGGGAACGATCGCCGAGAGTCAGGGTCGAGGCGCCCGTCCGGAAACATCAGCCGCGGGCCGACGGCAGCCGCGTCGGGGCGCGTGATGAGGAAATCGGCGAGCCTGCCCACCGCCTGCGGGTTGACCGTCACGTCGGGATTCAGCAGCAGCACGAAGCGGCCCTGGCATCGCTCCATGCCGACGTTGTTCGCGCGACCAAAGCCGAGATTGCGCGACTGCGCGAGCACCACTGCTTTTGGAAATTCGGCGGCGACGGCAGCGGCGGATCCGTCTGTGGATGCGTTGTCGACCACGACCGCCTCGACCGGGATGTCCGAATGCGCGTAGAACGCCTCGAGGCATTTCAAAAGCAGGTTTTTGACGTTGTAGCTGACGATCAGGGCGGAGACGATTGGCTTGGCCGCGGGCATCGTGCTCGTGATTATCCAACGCTTAACGCGGCCAGTCGTTCCGGGGCCGTTTCATACAATGGCTTTGACAGTGCAGATCGCCGGGCGTCTCGACCTGCGCGAGCGCCTGGGTCAGATCCGGCGCAGCCGCCTGGTCCGGCAGAACATCGTCCTGTTCATCGGCGGCCTCATCGCGGGGGTCGGCGGATTCGTGTACCACGCCATCGCCGGCCGCGTGCTCGGCCCGGAGGTTTACGGCCAGGTCGCATTCCTGATCGCGCTCTACGCGGTCGGAACGGCGCCGGCCCTGATCCTCATCGTCGTCCTGGCCCGCTACACGGCGACGCTGGCCGCGCGCGGCGACGCAGGCGTCAGCTCGTTGCTGCGCCGGACGATCCGGCTCGTGGCGATCCCGTGCCTGCTTGCGATTCTATTGACCACGCTGCTCGCCAAACCCGTGGCCGACTTCGAGCACCTGGGCTCAACGATCCCGGTGCTCCTTCTTGGCGTATCGATCGCGCTCATATGGCAGGTCGCGATTCCGCGCGGCATCCTGCAGGGGCTGCAGCGCTTCACGGCGCTGTCGCTGAACCTCTCACTCGAGCTGGTCGTGCGCACCGCAGCGGTGATTGCGCTGCTCGCCGCGAACTACGCGGTCTCCGGTGCGATGGCCGCCGTGCTGCTGGGCCTGATCTTCGCCTTCGGTCTCGGGCTGTTCACGCTGCGCGACCACCTCGCCCGCACCGCCACGCGCGTGCACCTGCGCGTGATGGCCGGCTTCTCACTCACCGCCGCGTGGGGCATCATCGGCGTCCAGATCCTCTACAACCAGGACGTCATCCTGGCCGAGCACTACCTCAGCAGCCACGCCGGCGGCATCTACGGCGGCCTGAACAAGATCGGCACGATCCTCTACTTCCTCACCCTGTCGGTGAGCCAGGTGCTGTTTCCGAGGGTCGTCGAGGCCGTGGCCAAAGAGCAGCACCCCGGCCGCATCCTTCTCTACTCGGCCGGCATCCTCACGCTGCTCGGGGCCGGCGCCCTGGTCGTTTTCGGGATCGCTTCCCCTCTCGTGGTCGGCATCCTCTTCGGGCCGAGCTTCCGCGACGCGGTGCCCTACGTGTTCGCGGTCGGCGTGATCGGGCTGGCGCTGTCGCTCGACAACCTGCTGGTGCAGTTCTTCATGGCGGTCCACGACCGGGTCTTCCTCCCCATCCTCGGCCTGGCCGTGGTGGCGGAGGGAGGCGGAATCGTCCTGTTCCACGCGAACGTGGGGCAGGTGGTCACGGATGTGCTGGTCACCCTCTTGGGGCTGCTGGTCCTGCTCAGCATCCGGTGCTACTTGCTGCTTCCCACCCTGCACGCCTCGAGCGTGGCCGAACCTACGCCCGCGCTCACTTAGCTTCGGTCCGGTATCCTTTCGCCTCGTGCGTATTGTCGTCAAGGATCCGGAGGAGTTCGAGCAGGCGCTGCGCGAGTTCCGGCGAAAGGTGCAGGAGCAGGGACTCGTGCGTGAGATGCGCCGCCGATCTCACTACGTTCCACCGGCTGAGGCTCGCAAGATCAAGAGCCTCCGCGCCCGCCGCCGCCGCACCCGCTAGAAAAGCTAAAGTCCCGAGGCCCTTGCGGGTCCCGGGACTTTAAAAGTGCTCGGCAACGACCTACTCTCCCATCGGGTTACCCCGACAGTACCATCGGCGCTGGAGGGCTTAACTTCCGTGTTCGGAAAGGGAACGGGTGTCTCCCCTCCGCCATAGTCACCGAACGCCCGAAATTATACCTGCCTTTTCGGTTCGAGCCTGGCCAGCACCTCGTCGTAGCTGACGAAGTCAAGCGCTTTGACCAGCAGCTCGAGCAGGCTGCCCTTCCCGTTCAATCTGACCCATTCGACCATCGCCTGGAAGCCGGCCGCGATCAGGGTCATGGCCGCGAGCTGCACCTCGAAGTCCCTCGCCTCCCGGCCGGTGCGGAGGGCAATGATGCCGGCGAACGACTCCCGCGCCTTGTCGAACTCCTCCCAGGCCCGCGAGCGCAGCTCGGGCTCCTCGAGCGAAAGCTTGGCCCGCTCCAGCATCACCTCGCTGTCGGCGATGAACACGTCGCCAAGCTCGCCGATCACACGTTCGAACGTCTGCCGCAGCGTCTCGCCTGGAGGCGCAGACGCGAGGGCCGCGAACATCATCGGGTCGTACTCGTCGTAGATCACGACGTCCTCTTTGCTCGGGAAATAGTTGAAGAACGTGCTCTCCGAGATGTCGGCCGCGGCGGCGATCTGCTCGACGGTGGTCTCCTCGTAACCCTGCTTCTTGAAGAGACGCATCGCCGCCCGCTGGATCGCCGCCTTGGTTTTCTGCTTCTTGCGCTCGCGTAATCCTGTTGGGCTCACGCCGTGATGATGCGCTCGCTCTGCACTGACTCGATGGGTGCCCGGCCGGGCATGAACAACGCCATGAGGACCGCGCCCGCCAGCATGATGACTGCGGTCACGACGAGCACCTGGGACATGCCATTGACGTAAGCCTCCTGCGCCGCGTGCAGAAGTTGCCCGCCAACGGCGCCAGGCAGGTGCTGCGCCACTGCCGCGGCAACCGCAACACCGCTGTTCGCCGCGCTCTGCACGGCTGCGGGCAGACCGTTGAGCGACCCGTGCAGGTCGGCCTGGTAGGCGCTGTTCAGGATGCTGCCCATGATCGCCACGCCGAGCGAGCCGCCAACGTTCTGCAGCGTGCGCGTCAACGCGCTGCCGCCGCCGGTCTCGCCCTCCGCGAGCGACCCCAGGATGGCGTCGAGCGACGGGATCATTGTCATCGCGATGCTGACGCCCATCAGCGCCAGCGCGATCGCCACCGGCGTGTAACCGCTGTCGGCGGTGACGCGGCTGAGCAACCACATCGAGCCCGCGCCGCCGACCAACCCCGCGCTCGTCATCACCTTCGTGCCGAGCCTCTTGTTGAGCCAGTCGCTTGCGAGCGCGCCGATCATCATCGTGATCACCAGCGGCAGCAGGCGGAGGCCCGTTGATTGCGCGTCGTTGCCCTGCACCACCTGCAGGAAGGGCGAGATGCAGAACATGACGCCGGTCATCGCGAAGCCGACCACGATGAATGCGACCGTCGCCCACGAGAACCGAGCGCTGCGAAACAGGTTCAGATCGACGAGCGGATAGGCGATGCGCAGCTCCCAGGCCACAAAAGCCGCGAGCAAAACCGCGCCGCCAACCAGCGGGCCGAAAACCTGCGCGTCTCCCCAGCCGTGGACCGGCTGCTCGATGATCCCGTAGACGATCGCGGTCACGCCCGCGACCTCGAGGATCGCCCCGAACCAGTCGAGACGGCGCGGGTTGGGGTCTTTGCTCTCCGGCACGAAGAACCACGCGCCGATCACCGCGAGCACGACCACAGGCGCGTTGATGAGAAAGATCGATCCCCACTCGTAATGCGTCAGCAGGAAGCCGGCGACCAGCGGACCGAGAGGCAGCCCGAGGAACGCTCCGACGCCGGCGAAGCCGATGGCCTTCTGCCTCTCGTCCGGAGCGAACATGGAGGGCAGCATCGCCTGCATCAGCGGCAGGATTACCGCGCCACTGATCCCCATCACCGCGCGCATGGCGATGAGGCCGCCCGCAGTCGTGACCTGGCTGGCCACCACCGAGCTGATGCCAAAGAACACCAGCGCGATCAGCAGCAGGCGCCGCCGGCCGAAGCGGTCGCCCAGGACTCCGGCGGGCAGCATGAAGCCGGCCAGCGACAGCGTGTAGGCAGCCGACATCCACTGCAGCTCGTCGGTGGTCGCGCCCAGCCGGGCCGACAAGGTCGGTAAGGCGGTCACCAGAACCGTGATGTCCAGACCCAGGACGAGGCCGCACAGGGAGAGGGCCGCCAGGCCGAGCCAGCGCCCCTGCATACGTTCGATTCGAGCCTCCGTGTTGACCATGGCCATGACCTGCAGCACCTCCTTTCCGAGTGATCTAGCGACAGTATAAATGGAGTCCCTCTAAAAATCTAGCGGCTCCGACCAATCGCCCCCACCTCTTAACCTGCCGGTGGCAAAATGGGCTCATTAGGAAGAGGCGGCCAAGGGATTCACGGAGGTAAATGGCCATATGGCTGAAACCAAGACCTCAGTAGCGAACGCGCCGATCTGGCTCGACCTGTCGAGCGGCAACCCGGACGCGTCTCGCGAGTTCTACTCGAAGCTGTTCGGCTGGAAGATCGACGTCAATCCTGACCCGCAGTACGGCGGCTACTCGCTCGCCAAGCTGGGCGGCAAGGATGTTGCGGGCATCGGGCCGAAGCAGGACCCTTCAGGACCATCGGCCTGGACGATTTACATCGGCAGCAGGGACGCCGCCGAAACCGCCAAGAAGACGACAGCGGCCGGTGGTCGCGTGATCGTCGAGCCGATGCAGGTCGGCCCCCAGGGCCGCATGGTCGTCATCCAGGACCCGGCCGGCGCGTTCGTCGGCGTCTGGGAGCCGGGCGAGATGAAGGGCGCAGGAGTCATGAACGCCCCCAACTCGTTCAGCTGGTCGGAGCTCAACGCTCGCGGCATCGACAAGTCGATCGACTTCTACAAGAAGGTGTTCGGCTGGTCGCACAAGGTGAGCGAGATGGGCGGCCAGGGCGGTATGCCCGCGTACAACGAGTTCCAGGTCAACGGCGAGAGCATCGCCGGAGGCATGGAGATGAACGACATGATCCCGAAGGAGGTGCCGAGCTACTGGATGCCTTACTTCGAGGTCGCGGACGTGGACAAGGCGAACTCGAAGGCGAAGGAGCTGGGCGCCCGGGAGATGGTGCCGCCGCAGGACTTTCCTGGCGGGCGGTTCTCCATCGTCAGCGACCCTGATGGCGCGACGTTCGGCCTGCTGAAGACCAACCCGCGCAGCTAGAGGAGGCAACGCAACGGGCCGGCATTCGTGCCGGCCCGTTTTTTATTGGCTCGGCGAAGCCGCCGGTGAGGGCGACGGCTGCGACGACGGCGAGGGCGAAGGGCTCGCGGACGGTGACGCTGATGGAGATGCGGATGGCGTCGCGTGTGGCGACGGCCGCGCGGCGGGCGCCGCCGGAGCCTGGCTCGGCCCCTCGGGTGCGGGCACTGTCGTGCTCACGAGTGATGTGAGCATGAAGAGAACCAGTCCCGCGGCAGCCACGGCCGCAGGCACAGCCAGCAGCGAGTTGCCGTAGGCCGGCCATGCGCCTGTGTTCTGCGCGGACCGCCGGTACGCCTGCCGCAGCGGCGTCAGGTGGATGCCCTCGGCCGACGCGCTGGCCCACGGCGCATTGGCATAGACGCCGGCTTGAAAGACCAGCAGGAACGCGAGCGCGCCGGTCGAAAGCGATGGCGCGCGCAGAATCATTGCGATCGCTGCGGCGAATCCCACGACAGCCAGCAGCACTTCGACCTGTGCGGAGCGGATCACCTGCAGCGCGGTGGCCTCTCCCTCCTTCTCCTTGGGCGTGCGCAGGAACGCGGTCTGGAATTTCAGCAGCCCGCGTGCGCACGCCAGCGAGACGACCCAGCTCAGCGCGAACCAGACCTGAAGGCCTGCGATTGCGTCGCGCCAGGTGCACCGAGTGCGCAGCTTCATTGCCCAGACAGCGCGCAGCAGGCCGCCGGCGAGAAACGCGATGGGCATGCCAAGAATCGCGCCGGTCATCGTCCGGATCGGCAGCTGGTGGTGGAATGCGGTGGCGGTCGCCGTCGCGATCAGCAAGAGCGTGAAACACGCCATCAGCGGATCGCCGAACCACTGGATGCTGCCCAAGAGGTAGTGGACGCGCTGCCCGAGCGTGAGCTTGCTGCCGGCGCTGGGCAGCAGGATTCGCTTCCAGTGCAGGCGAAGGATCTGCATGCCGCCCAACGCCCACCGAAACCGCTGCTTCTTCAGCCCATCGAAGCTCAGCGGCATCAAGCCCGCGCCGAAGGCGCGCGGTTCATAAATGCCGCTGTAGCCGCGCTCGAGCATGCGCAGGCTCGCCTCCGCGTCCTCGGTGACGACGCTCGCGTTCCAGCCGCCGATCTCGCGCAGCACGCTGAGGCGAATCAAGCCCATCGTGCCCGCGAAAATGATCGCGTTACGGTGCCGCCGGCACGGCATCGTGATCTCGAAGAAGTACTTGTAGCTGTAGTAGAGGCCCCGCAGGTACTGGTCGTCGGCCCAATCGCGATAGTCCTGCGGCGTCTGTACGAAGGCCACGCGCGGGTCGGCGAAGTGATCGACCACGGCGCGCAACCAGTCGGGATTCACCACGTAGTCCGAATCGACGACCCCGACCAGCTCGACGTCTTTCGGTAGCCGCCGGTTGGCCTCGTTCAGCGCGCCGGCCTTGTAGCCGGGCCAGTTCTCGAGATGGATGAACTGAAAGCGCGGGCCAAGCTCTGAGCACAGCCTTTCGAGCTGCCGCCAGTTGGCCTCGTCCGGTGTGTTGTTGTCGACCACCTGCACGATGAGATCCGGATAGTCCAGGCGCGCGAGCGAGTTGAGGGTTTCGGTGACGACCTCGATCGGCTCGTTGTACGCCGGCACCTGGATAGCGACCTTCGGCCGGTATGACGGGTCGCCCTGATGCTGGCGATCAGGCGCGCGCGACAGCACGTCGAGAATTTCGAAAAGGTACGAGGCCGACAGCGTCAGCGCCGCGAGCTCCAGCAACAGCAGGACCGTCGAGGCGACGAGATAGACAGGGCCGCGCACGTTGTCGTAGGTGACTTGGGCCGCATACAGCAGATAGGCAAGCGCAGCCAGTGAGGCGGTCGCGAAGAGAGCGGCTCCGACCCAGCTCCACCGCGGCTGCCAGAAGCGCATCAGCACCACGGCTGTGAAGGCAATGAGCGCGAGCCGGTTGTCGAGGCCGAAATCACCGCTGATGACGGAAGCCACCGACGAGGTCGCACCGATGAGCGCCAGCTCGAACGGCACCGACACCCACGAACGCGCCGTGATCAGTCGCGGCGTGAGCGCGCACAGCGTGTTGCCTGTTGCGAGAACTCCGAAGAAGAGAGCGGCGTGAAGTAGCAAGAAGTGCCTCCTCCGATCGAGCGCATCTGCTTGCGCGCGCGATTGCACAGGCCGGCGGCCTGTGAGAAGAAAACGCAGACCGGAGGGCGTTTACGCGTTGTTATTTGGATATAGCGCGATGACTTCTCTCACACCGAGAAGCGGGCTCGCGCTGGCGGCCGTTCTGTTTTCGCTGGCCGCGGTGAGCTCGTGCGGCATCAACAACGTGAACCCCGCCGGACTGCCCACCACGCTGGGCTTCCAGACGGTGGACGGCGGTCGCGTCGCCATGCAGAACGGGCAGCCCGTGCCCGACTTCGGATTCCAGCCGCGACCGCGACTCGACCTCGACACCGGCTGGCGATTCCAGCCGGCGCGCCTCGACAACCAGCTCACTTTCGAGCCGCGCTCGATCTCGCTGAAGAGCATCGAGATGGAAGCCGCCGGGCGCCAGCTGCCGGACTTCGACGACAGCTTGTGGAAGCCGATCACCGTTCCCGGCAGCGTCGATCTGCCGCCGTCAGGAAGGCCGGTCGACGGGTGGTATCGCGTCCATTTCAACGTGCCCGAGACGTGGGCCGATCAGTCGGTGACGCTGAAGTTCGGCAGCGTCAACTACCTCGCCGATGTCTGGCTCAACGGCACCTACCTCGGCTATCACGAAGGCGGCGTGACGCCATTCGCGTTCAACCCCGGCAAGGCGCTGGCCCCAGGCGAGGACAACGTGCTGGCGATCCGCGTGTACGACCCGCCGAAAGGCACACGACTCGATGTGGTGCCGTGGTACTTCTCCGACTGGTGGGAGTACGAGGGCATCACGGCGCCGGTCTGGCTGGAGGCGAGCTACCCACTGCATGTCGTGCGGGCCGACGTGGTCCCCCACCTCGACGCCGCTGACATCAGCGTCGTTCTGCAGAACGACAGCAACCTGGACGTCAGCAACCTCGCTTTGAACATCGAGGTGCTGCCGGCCGCAGTGACGAACGCTAACCTGGCTGACCCCAGCCCGCTGAGCCTGGTACCGCCTGACGCGCCGACGATCGCGGCGATGAGCATCGGCAGCATCACCGCGAGCGCGCACAGCACCCTCGTGCGCGACGGCAGCTTCATCTTCGCGCACGCGGACAACTGGAGCGTCAAGCGACCGGCGCTCTATGTGCTCGGGATCTACCTGACCGTCGACGGCGTGGTGATCGACAGCTTCTATGACACGTTCGGCCTGCGCCGGATCCAGGTCGACCCGACCGCGCCGAAGATCCTGCTGAACGGCGAGCCCATCGCCTTCACGGGCGCCGCGGTGCAGAACGAGGTTGTATCACCGCCGATGGCAGCGGGCGAGCCGCACGGTGGCACGCCGCTGTCCGCGACCGATCAGCTGACGATCGTGCGCCAGGCGCAGGCGGTGAACATCAACCTGCTGCGCACCAATCACGTGCCCGCGAATCCGTACCTGCTGACGCTGGCGGATCGATTGGGGATCGGCATCTGGGAGGAGATTCCGCTCAACCACTTCACTCCGGAGACATTCAACCTGGTGATGCAGCGCGGGCTGCCGCAGCAGATGCTCGCGGAGATGGCGTTGCGCGATTTCAACCGGCCTTCGGTGATGTTCCACGGCTTCGCCAACGAATCGACCGGCGTGGACGAGCGGTTGAGCGCGATGACGACTCTGCGCGACCTCGACCGGCGCATCGACGGCACGCGCCTCACGGGGCAAGCGATGTACGGCTCTGATCCCACCGACCCGACGAGCGCGCCGCTCGACGTGGCCGGCTACACCTTCTATTACGGCATCTTCTACGGCGGCCCCGCGCCGGAGCCCGGTACTTCGAATGCGCTTCTCGCGGCGCACCGGACCTACCCGCACAAGCCGGTGATGATCCTGGAGTTCGGCGACTGGCTGCCGTTCAACGGCAGCGAGGCCGAGCAGCGCCAGGTTTTTCGGCTGACCTATCCCGCTTTCGCGGCCAATCTCGATTCGCTGCCGGCCGGCTTCATCGGCTCGACCGTGTGGTGGTCGCTGGAGGATTACTGGACCGATGTGCCGGGGATTGCCGTCGAGCGTTTCGGCCTGTTCAAGCCGGACGGCGGCATGCGCGCCGTCGGCGCGGAGGCCAAAGAGTCGTTCGGCAAGGTGACCGAACCGTCGGCGACTACGCCGCATGTCGTATCGGGCGGCCAGGCGGTGCCGGTGCCGGTAGCGGAACCGAGCCACTTCGCCGGCCAGCTCGCATACGCGGCCATTTTCCCGTGCATGCTGATTGCGGTCATCGTCGCCGCGCTGCTGGCGTTGCGCCGGCTGCGATTGGCGCGCTTGAGGACCTCGACATGACGACCCCTCCGCAGCGTCTGCGCATCCGGTCAATGCGCATCGTGCCGGGCATGGTGATCGGGGCGTGGGCCGGCTTCGTCCCGGGACTGTTCATCGGCGGCGTTCTCGGCGCCATCGTCACCTTCGCCGCGGGGGCCGCACTCGAGTGGATGCGCGAGCTGGCTTTCACCACGGGCATCCAGGAGCAGCTGCTGCCGTTCGGCGACCGCATCGGCGAGCTGCAATCCGTCCAGGACGGCTGGTACATCGTCATCCCGGTCTGCGCAGTCGCGCTGGGCTTGCTCGGCGCGCTCATCGGCGCCCTCACCGGCACACTGGTCACCGCCAGCTTCGGCGGGCTCCTCGGCGGTGTCGATCTGGTCGTCGAGGAGGTGGCGGCAGCTTCGGGGCAGCCGGTCAAGCGGGAGCAGCGCCGGCGCGTGCGGCGCCGCCTGACGGAATAGCCGGCTCGCTCGCGGGCGTTCCTTTTTGCATGGCACTCGATACCGCAGTCACTTCAGCGCTGAGCCGCGGCGGCACCATCGACATCACGACCACCGGTCGTAAAAGCGGCAAGAAGCGCCGTCTCGAGATCGCTTTCCACAACATCGACGGGCGCATCTACATCAGCGGCATGCCATCGCCCAAGCGTCGGAGCTGGCTGGCCAACCTTTCGTCCAATCCCTCGTTCACGTTCCACCTGAAGGGAGCGGTTCGCGCGGACCTGCCGGCGAAGGCGCGCATCATCGACGGCGATGCGGAGCGCCGCGAGATCCTGCCCCACGTCGCCCGCGCTTGGCGCCGCAACGACGTCGACCGGATGGTCGAGCAGAGCCCGCTGATCGAAGTCCTCTTAGAGCCGAGCAAGAACTAAGTACCGGGGAACGAGGGCCCCCGTTCCCACTGGAATGCCCGCGATCGCCGCGACCTCGTGCAGCGGCAGGTCGAGGTAGTAATGAAGCACCAATACTTCGCGCTGGTCGAGGGGCAGCTTGCGCAAGGCCGCGCGGACATCGTGCCCGCGAACGACTCTGCCTTCGAGCGCAGCGACGCCGGCCGTCGCAGGCAGGTCGAGGCGCAGGACAGACCACCAGCGACCGCGAAGGGTTGTCCGGCACTGGTTGGCGACGATGGCGAGGAACCACGGCCGATCGGCAGACCGGGCTTCAAGTTGCCGAGCTTTCGCCAGGCTCGCACAGCCGACTCCTGCACGGAGTCTTCGGCAGCTTCGCGATCGTGGAGCATGCCGAAGGCCAAACGAAACCCCTGGTCGATGAGCGGACCGACGAGCTGGTCGAACGCGATGCGATCGCCTGATTTCGCGCGCCGGACCAGTTCTGCATCCGCCTCATCGCTCATCTGAAACGCAGTTTGTACGCGGTCACCGGTGCGAAAAGTTCCGCGCCCGCGAGATTTTTTTCGATGGAACCGCGTCTCACTGATGGGCCGTATCTGTTGCAAATCCGACGACCCGAGGAGCAGAGATGAACAGTTCTACGTACTCGATTGGAGTCCTGCCAGTGCTGGCGGCCCTGATCACCGTCTTCGTGCTGGGCGCGCTCAGCGGCTATTTGGTGAAGCCGTCGAATGCAGCCGCGCCCGCGCCCATCGCGCAGCGTCAGAGCGCAGCCACGACCTGTCCGGCGGGCACGCACGTCGTGGTTTGGTACACGGCCCGCACGTGGGCTTGTGTGTCCGATGCAGGCTAGCCGGGTCTGGTGGAGCCCATGTCCGGATTCGAACCGGAGACCTTTTCCTTACCAAGGAAATGCTCTACCGCCTGAGCTACATGGGCGCGGCGCAGAAACAGATTACTAGAGCTTTCCGATCAGCTTCCGCGCGTCGGTGACGATCTCGGCCGTCGCCGCCGTCAGCAGCTGCGTGTCCGATTGCAGCGCCAGCATCTGGAATCCTGCTTCGTGCCACTGCTGCGCGACCGCCGGCGACCCGCACATGATCCCCGCGGTGACGCCGTGCGCCCGTGCCGCCCTCGCCACCTCGAGAATCAGCCGCTTGTGCTCCGGGTCCTTTCCCTCATAGCCAGACTGGAGGCCAGCGGAAGCGGCGAGGTCGTTTGGCCCAATGAACACCGCGTCGATGCCGGGGACGCCAAGGATCTCGTCAGCGTGGCGAACGGCGTCGACGGTTTCGATCATCACCACGCATAGAGGCAACCGCCACTCGTCATTGACGACGCGAGCGCGGATCGGTCCCATGCTCCGATAGCCGTCGGGCGGGTAGCGGCACGCGCCCGCTGCAGCCCGCGCCTCCTCGACTGAGTTGATCATCGGCACGATCACGCCGCCGGCGCCCGCGTCTAGCGCTTTCATGATCGCCCCCGGCTCGTTCCACTGCACACGCACCAGCGAGGTCACGCCGCTCGTCGCTATCGCCTGCAGCATCGGCACCATCGCGTCGTATCCGATGAGCCCGTGCTGCGTGTCGATCGTCACCCAGTCGTGTCCCGACCGCGCCGCCAGCTCTGCGGTCCACGCGTTCGGGATGGTGCACCACGCGCCGAGCGTCGGATCGCCGGCCTTCCACATCTCGCGAAGCGACATCACACCGGCACTCCGACACCGTTGACCACGTTCAACGGCGCCTGTCCGTCCAGTACGCGGCGCAGGTTCTCTCCCACGACCTCGACCAGTCTCGCCTCCGCTTCCAATGTCGCGCCGCCACGGTGCGGCGCCAGGACGACGTTATCAAGGTTGCGTAGAGGTGAATCGGTGGCCAGCGGCTCGACCTCGAACACGTCCAGGCCCGCGCCGGCAAGATGTCCCGACTGCAAAGCGGCAATGAGAGCGGCTTCATCGACGATCGGGCCACGCGCCGCGTTGATCAGATAGCTTCCGGGCTTCATCTTCGCCAGCGCCTCGGCGTCGATCAAAGCGCGCGTGTCGACGTCGAGCGGCGAGTGGATGCACACGATGTCGCTTTCGCGCAGCAGCGTGTCGAGGTCGACCTGACGCGCGCCCGCGAACGATCGCGTCACGACGTCGGCAAACAGGATTCGCGAACCGAAGCCGGCCACGCGTGTCGCCACAGCCGAGCCGACATTGCCGAAGCCGACGATGCCGATAGTCAACGCGCCGAGCTCGTGACCCATCATCTCTTCACCGCGCAGCTGATCGGTCACGCTCCAGCGCCCCGCGCGCAGCTGCCGGTCGCCCCAGAACGAGCGGCGGATCAGAGCGATCATGGCCATCAGGGTCCAATCGGCGACCGAGTCACGGTTGTAACCGGCCGCGTTGGCGACAGGGATGCCGAGCTCAGCCGCGGCGCGATGGTCGACAGTGTCGAACCCGACCGCCGCCGCCTGGATCAGCCGGCATCGCTTCATGCCGGCAAGCACCTCACGGTCTATTCGATGGCGGTGGCGCCGGTCGGCGATGACGAGGTCGGCATCGGCGCACGCCGCGGCAACCGCGGGCTGATCCGGAGGCTCAGGCGCAATCACGATCTCGACCTCGTGGCGGCCCTGGAACATGCCGCGGACGGTCGCCTCGCCGAACGGGCTGAGGCACGCGACCCGGACTGGTTGCGTCAGAGGCCCGAGACCAGGCGCCCTACGTCGGTCAGGATCTCGGCGCGGCCCCGGATCTTGATGGCCGCCGTCAGCTCGGTGAACTGCGCCACCAGGACCTCGCCCGCATCAAGGCGCTCGGAATGGTGGGACTTCGTGTCCTTGCCGCGCGTGAGGCCCATGATCGTGACGCCGTCTTCGAGCGCCTTCACTACGACGTACCGGCCCGCTGATGCTTCCTCTTCTTCGCTCATCTAGCTAAACCTCTTAACTCGTCCATTGCCATTGGCCTGAGCCTTCGGCCTCACTGTCTCCAGCCGGGTCGACGCCGCGCCGATCAGCTCATCGATTTCAGCCGTGAGCGCCGGACCGGCGAGCACATGATAGCGATCGGCATGCACGGTCACCTCGCGGCTGCCGACGACCACGTGCAGCACCACCTCATCGGTGCCGGGATGCTTCGCCAGCACCGCCTCGAGCCGCTCCGCGAGGCCCGCATCGCCACCCGCAAGACGCACGTGCAGCAGCTGGCGACGCGTGATGGGAAGGCACGCCGGGTCGTCCCACAGCCAGGCTTGATCGGCGACGACGGAAGCCACCTCGACCTCCGATTCGATCTCGGGCTCGACCGGCGGGGCCGATGCCGAGCCGGTCGCGCGCGTGCTGCCGGCGCGAGCGTCCACCTTGCCCTGCACGACGACAACCTTGTCCGGCTCGAAC
>DATDML010000020.1:0-10663 GCA_036518815.1 Candidatus Dormiibacterota bacterium | reverse complement strand
CAGCTGCACCGTGCACGCGCCGCAGACTCCGTGCTCGCAGCCGAAGTGCGTCCCTGTCAGACCCGCGTTGTCGCGGATGAAATCGCCCAGCAGCAGCCGCGGCTCGACGTCGCCCTCGACCACGCGTCCATTGATCTCGATAGTGATCTTTCGCGTCATTGAGCCCGCTGCACCGCCTTCGTCAGCGCCCGCTCCGCCATCACGCGCAACAGCTTGACCCGATACTCGCTGCTGCCGTGCAGGTCGCTGGTCGGATGCAGGTCCTTCACGGCCTCCGCGGCGGCGTGCTTGATCGCGGCCTCATCGAGCTTCGAGCCCTGCAATCGGTTCTCGGCATCGGTCGCACGCACCGCGCGTGGACCTGCCGAAAGGAGCGCGATGGTCGCGTCCTTGCAGCGCCCGTCGCGGCCGATGGTGACGGTGACGGCCGCGCCCCCCAGCGCGAAGTCGCCGTGCCGCCGCGCGAACTCGACGAACGCCGTGCCGGTGGCCGGATCCTGCGCCGGCACCTCTATCGCCGTCAGCAGCTCGTCGGGAGCGAGCGCCGTCGTGAACTCGGACACGAACATCTGATCCCAGCGCAGCACTCGCGGGCCCCGCTTGGAAAGCACGTGGAACGCGGCATCTCGCGCAGCGAATGCCGCGGGCAGCTCAGCGGCGGGGTCGGCGTGGGCGACCGAGCCCCCGACCGTGCCGCGGTTGCGGATCTGGCTGTGCCCGACCCAGCCGATCGCCTCGTGCAGAAGCGGCCACCGCGCCGCGACCTCGTTGCTGTGCTCGACCTGCGCGTGGCGCACCATCGCGCCGATCTGCAAGCGCCCGTTCTCGATCCTGATTCGCCCCAGCGAAGTCACGCCGTTGATGTCGATAAGGCGCCCGGGCCGCGCGAGCCGGAAGTTCATCAGCGGCACCAGGCTCTGGCCGCCGGCCAGCACCTTGCAGTCGTCGCCGTAGCGCGCGAGCAGCTCGAGCGTCTCGTCCACCGTGCGCGGGTCGTCGTACTCGAACGGCGCGGGCTTCACGCGCGCGCGAGCTCCACGATGCGCTGCGGCGTGAGCGGCAGCCGCGTCACCTCGACACCGAGTGCGTCAGCGACAGCGTTCGCGATGGCGCCACCGACGGCGGCGGTACCTCCCTCCCCCGCTCCCTTCACGCCCAGCGGGTTCAGCGGCGAGGGCGCGTCCTCTGTGATCAGCATGTCGAGGTCGGGCACCTCTCGCGCGGTCGGCAGCAGGTAGTCCATGAAGCTCGCGCTCAGGGGCTGCCCGCTCGTGTCGAACGCGAACTCCTCGAGCAGCGCTCCGCCCAGGCCCTGCGCGAAACCCCCGGCCATCTGGCCGCGGACGATCACCGGGTTGATGCAGCGGCCGATGTCGTACGCGACCGCATACCTGTGCACATCGACAGCACCGGTCTGCGTGTCCACTTCGACCGCCGCGAAATGGATGCCATACGGGAAGCCTAAGAGCTCGCATACAAAGCGGTCCTCGACGGCCAGCTCGGGCAGCGGCGCCGATCGCCCGGGCGCGCCGCGGACCGTGATGCGATCGCCGGCGATGACCAGATCCTCAGGCCCGGCTTCGAGCTCTTCCGCGGCGGCGGCCAGTATCTGCTCGCGCGCCTTCACCGCCGCACCCATTACAGCCGCGCCGCCCATCATCGCCGCGCGGCTGCCGAACGAGCCCATGCCCTCCGGGATCGCCGCCGTGTCGCCGTGCCGCACGGTGATCCGCTCGAACGGCACCC
The DNA here is from genome assembly GCA_036518815.1 of Candidatus Dormiibacterota bacterium. GTDB lineage: Bacteria > Chloroflexota > Dormibacteria > Dormibacterales > Dormibacteraceae > CF-118. The sequence continues at coordinate 8,917 of DATDML010000020.1, read as the reverse complement.
CGAGATGGGTCGCAGCCACCTGCGCCAGAGTCGTCTCCATGCCCTGGCCCAGCGATGCGGTGCCCGTGAAGACGGTCACGTCGCCTGTGCGATTCATCTCCAGGCGCGCGTATTCGCGCTCGGCCGGGCCGGCCTTCTCGACGAAATAAGCGATCCCGAGACCGCGATTCGGCGCTGCCGCGCGCCACTTCTTCAACGCCTCGTAATCGAACGCCTCCAGCGCCTTGTCCAGCAGCAGCTCGTATTTCCCGCTGTCGTACACCACGGGATGGCCGTCGAACAGCGTGCCCGTGTCATACGGAAACTCCCGTATGAAGTTGCGCCGGCGGATCTCGATGGGATCGATGCCCAGCTGCCGCGCAGCCATGTCGATGAGGCGCTCGCGCACGAAGTTGACCTCGAAGCGACCTGGCGAGCGGTACGTGCCGCCTGGCGTCTTGTTCGTGAGCACGCTCCGGTACTCGCCGCGATATGCCGGCCACACATACGGCCCCGGCAGCATCGAGATGCTCAAGCCCGGAACCGTCATGCCGTGAGTGCGCACGTACGCGCCGGTGTTGTTGACGAAGGTGTCCTTGAGGCCGAGGAACTTGCCCTCCGAGCTCACCGCCAGCTCCACGCGGTGCACCTGCTCGCGCGACTGGTTGGTGGCGCGCAGGTTCTCCTCGCGGTCTTCGATCCACGCAACGGGCCGGTCGAAACGCATCGCCGCGAAAGGGATGAGGAAGTCCTCGGGATAGAACTCTCCACGCGCGCCGAAGCCGCCGCCGACATGCACCTCGACCATCCGCACGCGCGATTCGTCCCAGCCCAGAAGCTGGGCCAGGATGCGGCGGTTGACGTGCGGGATCTTGGCGGCGCCCCAAACGGTCACTGCCTGCGCGGCCGCGTCGTACTCCGCGAGCAGGCCCCTGGTCTCCAGCGGCACTGCAGCGTGGCGCTGGATGTGGAACTCATCCTTGACCACTGCATCGGCAAGCCGGAACGCCGAATCGATGTCGCCCCGCTCGACCACCAGGTGCCCCGCGACCTCGCCGGCGTCCATGTCAAGCACGACCTCCAGCGGCTCGTAGTCGATGTTCAGGAGCTCCGCCGCGTCCTCGGCCAGATAGCGCGACTCCGCGATGAGCACCGCCACCGGCTCGCCCGAATAACGGACCTCGCCATCGGCCAGCGGCTTCTGCAAGAACTGATTGGCCGCATCGTCCTTGAACATGCGGGTCGGGATCGGCCTGCCGCGATCGGGCAGGTCGGCGGCGGTGATCACGCCGATCACGCCTGGCGCCGCCAGCGCGGCGCTCGCGTCGATCTTCGTGAAGCGCGCGTGCGCAAACGGGCTGCGGACGACATAGGCGTGGGCCATCCCGGGGCGCTTGAGGTCGGCGATGAAGGCGCCTTCGCCGCGCAGCAGCGGCCAGTCCTCCTTGCGCAGCGGAGAGGTGCCGATGCCGTGCAGCTCCACCGGCGGTGATACTAACCGGCGGATGATCGGGACCAGCCTGCCCCGCCTCGAGGACGATCGCCTCCTGCGCGGCGCCGCACGGTTCGTCGACGACCTGAAGCCCGAGGGCTGCCTGCACGTCGCGTTCCTGCGCAGCCCGCTCGCGAGCGCTCGGATCCGCTCGATCGACACAAGCGCTGCGGGTGACATGCCCGGGGTGGTGGCGGTGTTCACGGCCGCCGACCTGGAAGGAACGTGCGCGCCGATGAACGCGCGCATGACCACGCCCGGCCTGATCGCGCCCGACCGGCCCATCCTCGCCACCGATTGCGTGCGATTCGTCGGTGAAGCAATCGCTGCGGTGGTCGCGCGCAGCCGTTACGAGGCCGAGGACGCCGCGGAGCTGATCGTCGCCGATCTCGACCCATTGCCTGCCGTGAGCACCGTCGACGCCGCGATGGCCGAAGGCGCTCCGCTCGTGAATGACGCGGTGCCCGGCAACCGCTACCTCGCGGCGCATCGCGCGTACGGCGATGTCGAGAAATCATTTGCGAGCGCCGACTTCGTCATCGAAGGCGAGGTCGTGCACCCGCGCGTGTCAGCGGTGCCGATGGAGGGTCGCGGCGTCCTCGCAACAGCGGACGGCATGGTCTACACGTCCACGCAGGCGCCCCACCTCGTCGCCGGCGCGATCGCGGACAGCCTGGGCCGCGAAGTGCGCGTGATCGCCACGGATGTGGGCGGCGGATTCGGGCAGAAGGTCGGCATCTACACCGAAGACGTGCTGCTGGCGTGGATCGCCGGCCGGCTCAACGCGACCGTGAAGTGGGTCGAGGATCGCTCGGAGCACTTGCAGGCTTCGAGCCACGCGCGAGACCAGAAGATCTCCTTCAGCGCGGCTGTGCGCAAGGATGGTCGCGTCCTGGGGCTGCGCGCCAGGATCCTCACCAGCGTCGGCGCCTACGGGGCGCGACCTTACGGCGCGATCCTCAACACGATGACGTGCGCGGGCCTCGTCCCCGGGCCGTACGACATCCGCGACTACGAATACGACGCGATAGCGGTCGCGACCAACACATCGCCCGAGGGGGCGTACCGCGGCGTCGGCATGGTGACCGCTGTGCTCGCGCACGAGCGCCTGATGGACCTGATCGCGTCGAGGCTCGGCATCGACCCTGCCGAGGTGCGCCGGCGCAACTTCATCCGCGCCGAGCAGATGCCGTACACCGCGGTCACGGGCCATCCCTACGAGTCAGGCGACTACACGGCGGCGCTGGAGACCGCGCTCGAGGCCTTCGACTACAGGCGCGCGCGCGCCGAACGTTCGCGTGCCCGGGCCGCGGGCAGCCTGGTTGGGATCGGGATCGGCTCGTATGTCGAGTTCACCGGCGCGGGCTCGGGCACCTTCGTGGGCCGCGGAATGGCCTCGATCTCCGGCGTCGATACCGCGCGCGTGTGGCTCGACGAAGAGGGTCGCGTCCGGGTGCAGACCAGCTGCCCCAACCTCGGCCAGGGCGTGCAGACGACCTTCGCGCAGCTGGCAGGCGCCGCGCTTGGAGTGGAACCGACCACCGTCATCGTCGAGCAGACCGACACCGCCAAGGTCAGCCCCGGTACGGGCACCTACCAGAGCCGCAGCTCGGTGACCGCCGCCACAGCGGCCCATCGTGCAGCGACGCGGCTGCGCGAGGCGATCCTCGAGGCGGCGTCCTACAAGCTCGATGAGCCGGTCGAGCGCTTGTCCATCAGCGACTCCCGAATCCTCGTCGACGGCGAACCCGCGGATCTCTCGCTTGCCGACCTCGTTTCACCTGAGCTCGACGTCGAGGTGAGCTACGACGCGAAGCAGGCGTCGCATCCATACGCCACGCATGTGTGCCAGGTCGAGATCGACCGCGGCAGCGGCGCCGTGCGCATCGGCCGCTACGTCATCGCCGAAGACTGCGGCGTCGTGATCAACCCTATGATCGTCGAAGGCCAGGCCGTCGGCGGCGTCGCACAGGGCGCGGGCGCGACGCTGCTCGAGGAGATCGCGTACGGGGCCGACGGTCAGCTCTTGACCGGCAGCTTCATGGATTACCTGGTCCCGACGGCGAACGAGGTGCCGGCCGTCGAGGTGTCGCACCTGACGACACCGTCGACAGTGCACGAGCTCGGCACGAAGGGCGCCGGCGAGGGTGGGATCATCGGCTCGACGGCGGCCATCGCCAACGCGATCGCCGATGCGCTGTCGACCGAGGCCGCCACGCTGCCCTTCACGCCGGAACGCGTGCTGGCGGCACTCGAATCAGCCTCCGTCTAGCGATGCGTCCACGGCGGTTGGTAGAAATCCGCCACCCGCACGTGGCGGCCGCGCAGCGCCACCTCGGCGAACTGGTAGAGCATGGCCGCGGTCGGCGCAAACACCTCGACGCCGGGCAGGCGCATCGAGAAGCGGCTGCCCTCTTCCGCGTCGGTGGCGGCGTGCAGCAGGTCATCGATCGTGGGCAGGAACATCACCGCCACTTCGGCGGGCGACGGCCGCAGGTCCGACGCGTGGCGGTCGCTCCAGAAAACGACAGGCGTGATGGTGAACCCCGAGCGAGTGTCGAAGTCGTCAAGGCGACCGAGCTCATCTGCCGGGTCCACGGCGAGTCCGATCTCCTCGTGCAGCTCGCGGATCGCGCAGTCCTGGATGCTCTCGCCCTCGTGCAAGCGCCCGCCCGGCAGCGCCATCTGTCCGGCGTGGCGGCGCATGTCCGCCGGCCGCTGGAAGATCGGCACGCAGGGCTCGCCGCCGTTTTCGAGCAGCACCACCGCCACCGCCGCGGCCCGCTGCTGCTGCGTCGAGGATTCGCGCTGGAAGGCGCGCAGGTTGGCCTCGATCTCCGAGCGGGCGGTTATGACGTCTTCACGCCGGTGATCGAGCCGATGGTTGCGCGCGGGTCACGGGCCGCCCAGTCGCCTCTGTCCACCTCGCCGATGAACCACTCGAGTATCTGGTTGAACTCGTCGGGCTCTTCCAGGTTGATGGTGTGACCGGTGCCGGGGAACACGGCCAGCACCGCGGTGCTGATCGTGCGCTTGAGCATGAGCGATGGCTCGAGGCTGCCGTCGTCCTCGTCGCCCGCGACGATGAGGACGGGCTTGCGGATCGCGCTCAGCTGCTCGGTCAGCGCGTAGAGAGAGGGGCGCGCGGCCTGCACGCCGCGCATCGTGTTGGCGGCGCCGGTGGCATCGTGCTTCGCCAGGGCATGCTTGAAGTCCTCCCATGCGTCCGGCCGTTTGTTCTGCAGCTGCACGCGCGCCGGTCCCACCGCGTACGTCTCGGCGACGGCGGCCGCGCCCTGCGACGCGAAGGCGTCCGCGATGGCGTTGCTCTCCTTCCGGAACTGCTCCTGCTTCTCGGGTTGCGAGCCGTACCCGACGCCCGCGATCAATGCGGAACGCACTCGGTCTGGGTGCGCGAGCAGCAGGTGCAGCGTGGCAAAGCCGCCCATCGACAGGCCGACGACGTGCGCGCCCTCAACTTTCGCGGCATCGAGCACGCTGAGGGCATCCTCCATCGCGCGCTGCTGCGAGTAGGACGCGACGTCGGGCGGCACATCGGATGGCGGATAGCCGCGCGCGGCGTAAGTGATGGCGCGATGCGTTTTCGCAAAGTGCTTGACCTGCGGCGCCCAGCTGCGGTGGTCGCCCGCGAACTCGTGCACGAAGAGGATGGGCGTCCCATGGCCCGACTCCTCCCAGTGCAGCTCCACGCCGTCCGAGGTGGTCGTTTTCGTGGATAGCATCATCGGTCTCGGCGATGGCACGCTGCACGGGCTGGCGCACCACAGCTCGCTCGTGGCCGCCGACAGGGTCGCCGTGCGCATCGGCGGAGAGCAGGTCACGCACTCCGAGCTGGACGCGATGGCCGCGCGGTTCACCGGCATCTGTTCTGAAGGCGACCGCGTGGTGCTGGCCGCGCCGGTTTCGCTGCGCTGGATCGGCGCTTACCTCGGCGTCCTGCGCGCGGGCGGCGTGGTTGTGCCGGCCAACCCCGCGTATACGAAGGCCGAGCTCGATGACTTGATCGCGGCTGCCGAGCCGGCGCTGGTGCTCACGGATATCGAGATTCCGGAGGGCGAGCCCGAGCCGTGGGTTGAGCGGGGCGAGCCTGATTCGGTCGCGGTGCTCGCGTTCACCTCCGGCACCACCGGCAAGCCCAAGGGAGTCCCCCTCACCCACCGCAACCTGCTGACTTCGATACGCGGCGCCATGCAGGTGTGGCGCTGGTCGTCGGAGGAGATCCTGGTTCACGCGTTGCCGCTCTTTCACCAGCACGGGCTGGGCGGCCTGCACGCGACGCTGATCGCCGGCTCGACGCTGCACCTGCTCCCCCGACTCGAGTCGGAGGCGTTGAACGACGCGACGGTGCTGTTTGCGGTGCCAACGATGTATCAGCGCCTCACCGGCACGCCGCACAACTCGCTGCGACTGTGCGTGAGCGGATCGGCGCCGCTGAGCCCGGCGGTCGCCGAGCATGCAACGCGTGTGCTCGGTCAGGCGCCACTCGTGCGCTATGGCACCACCGAGAGCGGCCTCGACACATCGCAGCCGCTCGAGGAGCGCAACGCGTACACGGTCGGGCTGCCACTACCCGGGATCCAGCTCCGTCTCGGCGATGAGAACGAGATCCAGCTACGCGGACCGCAGGTTTTCTCGGGCTACTGGCGGGACGAGGCCGCGACCGCCGCGGCTTTCACGCCCGACGGCTGGTTCCGCACCGGCGATGTCGGCCGCATCGATGAGGCGACCGGGCACCTGATCATCGACGGCCGGATCAAGGAGATGATCATCACCGGCGGCATGAAGGTATATCCGCGCGAGGTCGAACTGGCGCTGGAAGGCCATCCGGACGTGGCCGAGGCAGCGGTCGCCGGCGTGGCCAGCGAGAGATGGGGCGAGCAGGTGACCGGCTGGGTGGTGATGAGACCCGGCTCGAATTTCGATGCCGCCGCGATCCTGGAGCACGCGGGCGCGCAGCTCGCGCCGTACAAACGCCCGAAGGAGCTTCGGCGCGTGGACGCGCTGCCGCGCAATCATGTGGGCAAAATCGACCGTCGACAATTGCGATAGGGGGAACTGATGGACCTGCAACTCAGCGGCAAGGTCGCTTTCGTCACCGGCGCGAGCAAAGGAATCGGGCGCGCGGTCGCCCAGGAGCTGGCCCAGGAAGGCGCGGACGTGGTCATCACAGCGCGCACGCTGGAGCCACTCGAGGTCGCGGCGCGGGAGATCGCCGCGCTGACCAACCGCAAGGTCGTCGCCATGGACGGTGACATGAGCAAGCACGACGACGTGAACCGTTGCGTCAAAGCCACGCTGGATCAGTTCGGCCGCATCGACATCGCGGTCACGTGCGCCGGCAGCTCGCCGGGCGGCCTGCTCGAAGACCTCACCGAAGAGCAGTGGATGTCCAGCCTCAACCTGAAGTTCATGGGCTACGTGCGCACCGTTCGCGCCGTGATCCCACACATGCGCGAACGCGGCGAAGGCGCGATTGTGCTGGTCGTCGGCAACGACGGGCTGAAGCCGAGCTACTGGGAGATGACCGCCGGCGTAGCCAACGCCGCGGATATCAACTTCGCGTCATCGGTGGCCGAGCAGTACGGGCGCTACGGCGTGCGCATCAATACGGTCAATCCCGGGCCGGTCAACACGGACCGCTGGGACGGGCTCGAGAAGGCGTTCGCGCGCGACAAGAAGGTGGACCAGGACAAGGCTCACGAGCTGGCGATCTCATCGATTCCTTTTCATCGCATCGCCGAAGCGCACGAGGTCGCGGCGCTGGTCACGTTCCTCGCGTCGCCGCGCGCCGCGTTCATCAACGGCGCGCACATCCCGATCGACGGGGCGCAGCGCAAAGCGTTGATGGACGTCTGAAACATGAAGGCGAAGCTGATTCGGTTGATCGAGGCGAGTCGCCGGAAAGAGTCCGAGGTGCTCATGCCCCATGTCGACGACAGTGAGCCCGAAGCGCCGGGAAGATGGACGACAAGGGATGTCGTCGCACACATGACGTCATGGCGCCAGGTTGCGATCGGGGAGGTCAGGGCCGTCCTGACCGGGTCAGAGGTGCCGGACGTGTCGTCTGACGACGACGTCGAGAACGAGAAGTTCTATGCCCAAACGCACCACCTGCCGGCGCGCGCGATCGTTGAGGCTGCGGCGAGATCCTGGGATGACCTCGCGTCGGCGGTTGAGGCGTGCACGGAGCAAGACCTCGAAAAGCCGCGACCTCGATACCCAAATCAGAAGCTGCTACAGGCGGTGACCGGCAACTCGTATTACCACGTGGCCGAGCACATCGGTTACTGGTACGACGAGCAGGGCAACGAGGCTGAGGCGGAGAAAGCCGCGCTCTGGGGATACGACCTTGTGACGACGGTGCTTCCGGATGACCGGACTCGCGGCGCGGCGGAGTACAACCTCGCTTGCCTGTACGCGAAACGGGGACGGACCGAACAGGCGTTGACCCACCTCGGGCGAGGGTTCGAGCTCCGGCCGGACCTGAAGGACTGGTCGAAGAGCGACACCGACCTCGACTCGATTCGATCGGATCCCGAGTTCGTGAAACTCTTGGAGTAGTACCTAGGGCGGCACTACCTGGAGCCGGCCGTCGCCCGCGTGCAGGAGTTGCCACCGACCTTCGTGCACCATCCGGTGGTGTCGACGGCACAACAAGACCAGGTTGAACAACTTCGTCGCACCACCATTGGCCCAGTGCTCGATGTGATGTGCATCCGTCCATACCGGCGGCATGTCGCAACCGGGGAACCGGCAGTGCTTGTCTCGCGCTTGCAGCGCCTTGCGTGTTGGTCCCGGGATCACGCGCGTGGTGGGCTGAGGCTCGCCATCGACGATCGGTGTGATCGCGCTGTCGCAAGCGATGCGCCGCGCCGTCTCCGCCGGGATCGGCTCCTGCGAGCCCTCCAGCTCCGCGCCTGGCGACCCGGGCTGCTTCTGCAGCGTCGCCATGTCGACAGTGACCATCACCTGTGCTCTCGGGCTTCCGTTGTTGACCAGGTCGATGAGCGCATCGGCCCTTCGCTGCGCCGGCGTCCTGTCGTCGTCATCTGCCGGCGGCTTGAGCACGGACATGATTGCCGCCTTCAACGTGGCTCCGTCATCGGCGCCGAACTGACCGTTGAGCACGAAGATGCCGCCGTAGGTCTGGTTCAGGTGCAGGAACCGGCGGTCGTCTGCCGCATTGGCGTCGTCGAGAACACCGTCCGGCTCCAGGCAGTGCCGCAGGTAGACAGTCGCGTAGCGCAGCCGCACTGGATCGACTTCCTTCGCCGCCGCCAGCAGGATCTGCTCGCCGTCGTCCGGCCAAAGCTCGCCCAGCCTCTGCCTGGTTCGGGCGATCAGGGATGCGTGCTGGTAGGAGATGTCGCCATCGGCCAGCGCTTGCGAAGTCTCGGGCAGCGAATCCATCTCCCGAGCCACCTC
>DATDML010000019.1:0-9524 GCA_036518815.1 Candidatus Dormiibacterota bacterium | reverse complement strand
ACCGCGTCCATCAGCTCGTTGATCTTCGGCGTCCACTCCGCGTCGCCCTCGAGCGCCTTCAGGGCCGAGATCCGAACGATCGGGATGTCGTCGCCAGGGAAGTCGTACTTGTTGAGCAGCTCGCGCAGGTCGAGCTCCACGAGCTCGATGAACTCCTTGTCGTCGACCATGTCGCACTTGTTCAGCGCGACGACCAGCGACGGCACGTTGACCTGGCGGGCCAGGATGATGTGCTCGCGAGTCTGCGGCATGGCGCCGTCGGTCGCGGCCACGACGAGGATCGCGCCGTCCATCTGGGCGGCGCCGGTGATCATGTTCTTGATGTAGTCCTGGTGCCCGGGGCAGTCGACGTGCGCGTAGTGGCGCTTCTCGGTCTCGTACTCGACGTGGGTGATCGAGATGGTGATACCGCGAGCCTTCTCCTCAGGCGCCTTGTCGATGCGGTCGAACGGTGTGAACTCGGCCAGGCCTTTCTCCGCGAGCACCTTCGTGATGGCAGCCGTCAACGTCGTCTTGCCATGGTCGATGTGACCGATGGTGCCGATGTTGAGATGCGGCTTCGTCCTCTCGAACTTCTTCTTCGACAACTGACTCCTCCTCTAACTCCTTGTGCTCGTGCGGCGGCCCACAGCCTCCGCGAGATTTCCTGGCAGTTCCGCGTAATGACTCATTTCCATCGAATACGTCGCCCGCCCCGACGTCATGGACCGAAGCTCGGTAGCGTACCCGAACATCTCGGCCAGGGGCACGTTGGCCGTCACGCTCTGCGACGTGCCGCGCCCCTCCATGCCGAGGATGTGCCCGCGCCGCGACGACAGGTCGCCCATCACGTCGCCGAGGTATTCCTCGGGCATGACTACGTTGACCTTCATCACCGGCTCGAGCAGGAAGGGTTGCGCCTTCTGCATTGCGTCCTTGACGCCCATCGAGCCCGCGACCTGGAAGGCCATCTCGCTGGAGTCGACCGGGTGGTACGAGCCGTCGACCAGCGCCACGGTGATGTCGACCACCGGGTAGCCCGCGACCACGCCCGTCTGCAGCGCTTCGCGGATGCCCTTCTCGACGGCGGGGATGTAGTCGCGCGGGATGCGGCCCTGGGTGATCTTGTCCTCGAACACGAAGCCCGAGCCCTGCTCGCCGGGCTTGACGTCCAGCTCGACGTGGCCGAACTGGCCCTTGCCGCCGGTCTGGCGGATGAACCGCCCCGTGCCGTGCGCGGGCCGGCGGATCGCCTCTTTGTAGGCGACCTGCGGCTTGCCCTGGTTGGCGTCGACGCGAAATTCGCGCAGCAGGCGGTCGACGATGATCTCGAGGTGGAGCTCGCCCATGCCTTCGATGATCGTCTGGCCCGTCTCCTCGTCCGTGTGGACCTTGAAGGTCGGGTCTTCCTCTGACAGGCGCATCAGCGCCACGCCGAGCTTGTCCTGGTCGGCCTTCGTCTTGGGCTCGATGGCGACCGAGATCACGGGCTCGGGGAAGGTGATCGACTCCAGGAGGATCTGGTGCGACTCGTCGGTGAGCGTGTCGCCGGTCGTCGTCGACTTCAGGCCGACAGCGGCCGCGATGTCACCGGTGAAGACTTCGTCGACGTCCTCGCGCCGGATCGCGTGCATACGCAGGATGCGTCCGATGCGCTCGCGCTTCCCGGTGGTGACGTTCATAACGGACGATCCCGCGCGCAGGCGTCCCGCGTAGACGCGGAAGAACGTCAGCTTGCCCACGCCCTGCGGGTCCATCTGGATCTTGAAGGCGAGCGCCGTGAAGGGCTCATCGTCGTCGTGCTCGCGGCGGACCAGCGCCCCGGTCTTCGGGTCGGTGCCTTCCACGGCCGGCACGTCGGCCGGCGAGGGCAGGTACTCGACCACCGCGTCGAGGATCGGCTGCACGCCGCGGTTGCGCAGCGCGGCGCCACACAGGACAGGCACGAGCTGGCCCATCACCGTGCCCTTGCGCATGGCGGCGCGGATCTGGTCCTCGGTCGGTTCCTTCTCCTCGAGGTACAGGTGCATGATCGCGTCGTCGTAGTCGGCGACGGCCTCGATCAGGTCGTGCCGGTACTCGGCGACCTGGGCCTCCATACCGGCGGGGATGGTCTTCGACTCGACGTTGTTGGTGCCGAGGTCATCGGTGTAGATGACCGCGTCCATCGTGACCAGGTCGAAGTAGCCCTTGAACGCGCTCTCAGCGCCGATCGGCAGCTGCACGGGGACGGCGCGCGCGCCCAGGCGAGTGCGGATCGACTTCAACGAGCTGTAGAAGTCGGCTCCGATCCTGTCCATCTTGTTGATGAAGGCGATGCGGGGCACGCCATAGCGGTCGGCCTGGCGCCAGACTGTCTCCGACTGCGGCTCCACGCCCGCGACGGCGTCGAAAACCGCCACCGCGCCGTCCAGGACGCGCAGCGAACGCTCCACCTCGACCGTGAAGTCCACGTGTCCGGGTGTGTCTATGATGTTGATCGCGTGGTCGCGCCACTGTGCGGTGGTCGCGGCGGACGTGATCGTGATCCCCCGCTCCTTCTCCTGGACCATCCAGTCCATGGTCGCGGCGCCTTCGTGCACCTCGCCCATCTTGTGGATGCGGCCCGCATAGAAAAGGATGCGTTCGGTCGTCGTCGTCTTGCCCGCGTCGATGTGCGCCATGATCCCGATGTTTCGGGTCTTGTCGATCGCGACCGGGCGCTCCTGCATCTTCAGTGCCACGTTCATCTCTCGTTAGTACCGGAAGTGGCTGAAAGCCTTATTGCTCTCGGCCATCCGGTGTGTCTCTTCCTTTCTCTTCACTGCTCCGCCCGTGTTCTGGGACGCGTCGAGGATCTCGAACGCGAGCTTCTCCGACATGCTCCGGCCGCCGCGCTGGCGGGCGAAGCGCACGATCCAGCGGCGCGCGAGCGCCAGCCGCCGGTCCGGGCGGATCTCGATCGGGACCTGGTACGTGGCGCCGCCGACGCGACGAGGCTTGACCTCGAGCAGCGGCGTCGCGTTCCGCATGGCCAGCTCGAAGACCTCGAGCGGCTCCTTCTTCGACTGCTTCGAGGCGCGCGACAGCGCGTCGTAAACGACCTTCTCCGCCGTCGAGCGCTTGCCGCGGCTCATGACGACGTTGATGAACTTCGAGATCGCCTCCGACTGGTAGACAGCATCGGGCGCGATGACACGCTTGACGGGACGGTTACGCCGAGGCATCAGGCCGCCGCCTTGCTCTTTTCGCGCTTGGCGCCGTACTTGGACCGCGCCTTCTTCCGGTTCTTGGTGCCGGCGGTGTCCAGCGTGCCGCGGATGATGTGGTAGCGGACGCCGGGCAGGTCCTTGACACGGCCACCACGGATCAGGACCACCGAGTGTTCCTGAAGGTTGTGGCCGATGCCAGGGATGTAGGCCGTGACCTCGATGCCGGTGGTCAGGCGAACGCGCGCGACCTTGCGCAGGGCCGAGTTCGGCTTCTTGGGCGTCTGGGTGTAGACGCGTACGCAGACTCCCCGCCGCTGCGGCGAGCCCTTGAGGGCAGGCGCCTTAGACTTGGCCCTGGCCGCCTTGCGCCCGATGCGTACCAGCTGCTGGATTGTCGGCAATGTGGCTCCTGATTAAGGTCTGATGCCCACGCGGCAATAGCCGATTGGGCGACAAACGATGAGTATACCCAAAAGCCACTACTTCAACCCGAAGCCCGAGGTGGCCTCCAAGCCGCACACGGTGCGCCTCCACGCGGGCGGGCTGGACCTCGAGCTGCAAGCCGACCGAGGGGTGTTCGGAGCACGCCGGATCGACCTGGGAACCCTCGTCCTCTTAAAGGAGGCGCCGGCCCCGCCGAGCGCCGGCGACATCCTCGACCTCGGCGCCGGCTACGGGCCGATCGCCATCTTCCTGGCCAAGGCCGCGCCGGGCGCGCGGATCTGGGCGGTGGACGTCAACGAGCGGGCTTTGGAGCTGGCTCGGGCCAACGTGGAGGCGGCCGGGCTGGCCAACGTGACGGTGGCCGCGCCGGACGAGGTGCCGCCCGACGTGCGCTTCGCGGCCATTTACTCCAACCCGCCGGTGCGCGTAGGCAAGGCCGGCCTGCACGAGATCCTGAACCGCTGGCTCGACCGCCTCGAGGCCGGCGGCTTCGCCTACCTCGTGGTGCAGCGAAACCTCGGCTCGGATTCGCTGGCGACCTGGCTGGCCGCGTCGGGCCGGACGGTCGAGCGGCTCAAGTCGAAGAAGGGCTACCGCGTGCTTCAGGTGACGAACTAGAGTCCTGAGCAGCGCCTGAACCGTGCTTTTGCCGGCATAACTACCTATCCCCGGCCATTTGGAAGGCCTTTTGCCGGCAGAAGTTGCGCTTGCCCCGGCCGAGCCAAGTGACGTGACTCTGCGGGCCCTCCCTCTCCCATCGGCTCCCTCCCCCAGCCGGCGCACCTGAACCGCGCGCAGCATATTTCGAATTTCGTCGGTGCTCAACCCTGCCTGTTAAGAGCGGCCGTCGGGCAGGTCACAGGCCCAAACCTATACTCAGCCGCAGGTTGGCCACGCCGGTCCTCGAGATCGCGAACCTCAAGACCTATATCCGGCAGCGCAAGTCCACTGTCCGCGCCGTCGACGGGGTGTCTTTGCGCGTCGAACAGGGCGAGACACTCGGCCTGGTCGGCGAGTCGGGCTGCGGCAAGAGCATGACCGCCATGTCGGTCATGAAGCTGCTGCCCAACGGCGGCTACATCGCCGGCGGCTCCATCAAGCTCGGCGGCCAGGACATCGTCCCCTTCGACGACGACGACATGCGCAAGATCCGGGGCAACGAGGCCGCGGTCATCTTCCAGGACCCTATGACCTCGCTCAACCCGACGATGACCATCGGCAACCAGATCGCGGAGTCGCTGCGCATCCACCGCGGCTGGAACCGCGACCAGGCGATGGCCAGGGCCGAGGAAGTGCTCGGCGTCGTCGGCATGCCGCGGCCGAAGGAGCGGCTGACCTCGTACCCGCATCAGCTTTCCGGCGGCCTGCGCCAGCGCGTGATGATCGCCATGGCCCTCGCATGCGAGCCGAAGCTCCTCATCGCCGACGAGCCGACGACCGCGCTCGACGTGACGATCCAGGCCCAGATCCTCACCCTCCTCGATTCCCTGAAGCGCGAGTTCCGGATGGCGGTGCTTCTCATCACCCACGACATGGGCGTCATCGCCGGCCGCGCCGACCGCGTGTGCGTGATGTACGCGGGGAAGATCGTCGAGGAGGCGCCGATCGACGAGCTGTTCGAGCGCCGCCACCATCCGTACACCGACGCGCTGCTGCAGTCGATACCCAAGGTCGACCAGGACCAGTCCGAGCCGCTGTACAGCATCCCGGGCATCCCGCCGGACCTGACGCGGCCGCCATCCGGCTGTCGCTTCCATCCTCGCTGCCAGTTCGCGACCGACGAGTGCAAGCAGTTCGAGCCCGCGCTCGACGGCGACACCTCCGACCACACGCACGCGTGCTTCCACCCGGTGGGCTCAGCCCCTCCGAGCCGGCGCGTCAAGTCCGAGGTCGCGGTGTGAGCCAGGCCAACGGCGCCGCATTGGTGGAGATCCGCGACGTGGTCAAGGAGTTCCCGGTCACTCGTGGCGCGGTGATTCCGCGGCGCGTCGGGACGGTGAAGGCCGTCTCCAACGTCTCCCTCGCAGTGATGCGCAACGAGACGTTCGGGCTGGTCGGCGAGTCGGGCTGCGGCAAGACGACGCTGGGCCGGCTGGTGGTCGCGCTCGAGAAGCCGGATTCGGGCCAGGTGCTGTTCGAAGGCGCCGACCTGGCCGGCCTCGGCCGCGGCGAATTGCGCGCCAAGCGCAGGTCGATGCAGCTCATGTTCCAGGACCCCTACTCCTCGCTCGACCCGCGCATGCGCGTGGGCGACATCCTCGCCGAGCCGCTGGTGATCCACCGCATCGGCACGAGCCAGGAGAAGCGCGATCGGGTGTCAGCGCTGCTGGCGGAGGTGGGCCTGAGCCCGCGCGCCGTCGAGCGCTACCCACACGAGTTTTCGGGCGGCCAGCGCCAGCGCATCGGCCTGGCGCGGGCGCTGGCGCTGAACCCGACGCTGATCGTGGCCGACGAGCCGGTGTCGGCGCTGGACGTGTCGATTCGCTCCCAGATCCTCAACCTGATGAACCGCCTGCAGGAGAAGCACGGCCTCACATACATCGTCATCTCGCATGACCTGGGCGTCATCCGCTATGTCTCCGACCGGATCGGCGTCATGTATCTCGGCAAGCTGGTCGAGGTCGGGCCCGCCGCGGCTGTCTACAACCATCCGGCGCATCCGTACACGCTCGGCCTGCTGGGCGCGGTGCCGGTCCCGGATCCGAAGAAGGAGCGGGGCAAGGTGCACCTGATGCCGCGCGGCGAGCTGCCGTCGGCGCTCAACCCGCCGTCCGGCTGCCGCTACCGCACGCGCTGCCCGCGGGCCCAGGACATATGCGCCGAGATCGAGCCACCACTACGAAAATTCGAGACGGGCCAACTGGCCGCATGCCACTTCCCGCTGGAGGCGCCGGCCGCTATCGCTTCTGGAGCCTGACCTCGAAGGCGTCGCGCATGGCGTCGCCGATCAGGTTGAACGCGACCACGGTGATCACGATGGCAAGCCCGGCCGGATAGATCAGCCACCAGTAGCCCTGGAACGTGTAGTTCACGCCGTCGGACAGCATCGCGCCCCAGTTGGTCGCCGGTGGCGGCACGCCGAGGCCGAGGAACGAAAGCGCGGCGATGGCCAGGATCGCGTCGGCGACCTGGAAGGTGGCGTTGACCATGATCGTGCCGATCGTGTTGGGGATGATGTGGCGCAGCACGATGCGCGCGCCGCTGCCGCCCATCACGCGCACGGCGTCGACGTACTCGCGCGTGCGCAGGCTTAACGTTTCGCCGCGGATGAGTCGCGCCGGGACAAGCCACGCCACCAGCGCCACGATGAGGATGAGCATCGGGATGCTCGGGATGAACATGGCGGCGAGCACCAGCAGCAGGAACAGCGTCGGGATCGCCAGCAGCGAGTCGACGATGCGCATCATCACCTGGTCGAGCCAGCCGCCGACGAACCCGGCGACGGCGCCCCAGATCACACCGAAGGTGGTCGCGAGCACCGCGGCGATCAGGCCGATCTCGAGGGACGTCTGACCGCCGATCATCAGCCGCCCCAGCACGTCGTAGCCCAGGTTGTCCGTGCCCAGCAGGTGCTGGGAGCTGGGCGCCGCGGTCAGGTTGTAGATGTCCGTGTTCACCTGGTTCGTGCGATAGAGCAGCGGGCCGATGAAGCAGAACGCGAACATGAAAAGAACGACCGCGACGCCGACCACGGCGAGGCGGTTCTCGACAAAGACCCTCGCCCCCATCGCCCATGCGCTGCCGGCGACCCTGGCCTCGCCGCCCTCGACTTCGGCGATCGGGCCGAGCTGGGGCTGATTCGGAAAATCGGGGACCGAAGCGCGGACGCTCATCCGCTCACCCTCACGCGCGGATCGGCCGCGGCGTAGAAGACGTCGGCCAGCAGGTTGCCGGCCACCGTGGCGACTGCGACGACCACGGTGACGCCGAGCAGCACCGGATAGTCGCGCGTCTGGGCCGAGTTCCAGAACAGAAGGCCCATGCCTGGGTAGTTGAAGATCGCCTCGGTGATCAGTGCGCCGCTGAAGATGCCCGGCAGGCTCAGGCCGAGCAGCGTGATGATCGGGATCAGCGCGTTGCGCAGCACATGCCGGTACAGCACGCCGGCATTGGAGACGCCTTTGGCGCGAGCGGTGCGCACGTAGTCCTGGACCAGGTTGTCAAGCGTCGACGAGCGCATGTAGCGGCTGAACAGCGCGATCGTCACCAGGGACAGCGACGCCACCGGCAGGATCAATGCTGATCCCTGGTCCCAGGTGAGGTAGCTGCTGATCTCGCCCTGCGGCCCTTGCGGCGGCAGCAGGTTCAGCGGCGGCGAGGCGAACCAGATGATGAGGATCAGCGAGAGCCAGAACGGCGGCATCGAGTAGAGCGCGAAAGAGACCGACGTGAAGAAGTAGTCCTCTAGCTTGTTGCGGCGGACCGCCTGCATGATCCCCAGGGGCACCGCCACGGCCAGGGCGATGAGCGTCGAGATGCCGAGCAGGATCAGCGTTCGCGGCAGGTGCGTGCTCAAGAGCTGCACCACCGTCTCGTTCAGGTGATACGAGAAGCCAAGGTTGCCGTGCAGCAGCTGGTTCAGGTAATTGATGTACTGCTGCCACCACGGGAGGTCGAGGCCGTAGTCGTGGTTGAACTGCGCGATCTCGGGCGGTGACGCGTGCGGCCCGAGGATGGCGCGAGCGACGCCGCCCGGCAGCATCCGCGTCAGCACGAACGTGATGACGGTCACGCCGAAGACGACGACGAAAGACTGCGCCAGGCGGCGGACCAGGAATCCTGTCATCGCCCAGACCGGGTGACCGGCCGGGCGCTGGGCCCGGCCGGTGTCGTTGCGAAGGTCACGAGCGGCCTACGAGGCCGTGAAGTACCAGTTCTCCGGGTAGAGCTGGAGCAGCGGGTCCTGCGGGTCCCAGCCGTGGAGGGTCTTGCGGGCCTCGGTCAGCTGGTTGGGCAGGATGGGGAACCACATCACGGGCAGGTCCTTGGCGAGGAAGTCCTGGTATGTGTACAGCGTCTGGACGTCGTCGCTGGTGGTCGTCGCCACGGTGTTGGTGTCGTTGGTCGAGTTGCTGTAAGCGCCCCCGTTCGATCCCGCCCCGGTGGAGAAGATCTCGTCACCGGTGGGGTAGTAGTCCGGCGCAAAGATCCAACCGCCGCCCCAGAAGTCGATGTCCGCGGTCGGCGTGCCGCCGAACGCGTCGGTGATCACCGTGTCGAACGGTGCGCCGCTCAGGGTGAGGTTGATCCCCGCCTTGGAGAAGTCGCTGGCCATGGCCTTGATCTCCTGCTCCTGGACCAGGATGCCGGTCGCGTACATGACCTTGAAGTCGGCCTTCTGGCCGGCCTTGACGCCGTCACCGCAATGGCCGGCGCCGGTGCCCGGGCTCGAGCAGACGCTCACGCCGCCCGGGTTGACCGTCCAGCCGTTGTCGGTCAGCAGCTTCTTGGCCGCGTTGACGTCGAACGGATACGGGTTCTTCGTCTCGAACGCGTCGTGGAAGTTGCTCTCAGGCTTGATCGGCACCGGCCCGTACGTGGGGTCGCCGAAGCCCTTGTCGATGTTCTTGATGTACCCGCTCTGGTCGATCAGGCGCTGCATCGCCTGGCGGAAGTAGAGCTGCTTGTACACGGCGCCGTGGTCGGCGTTGTTGAAGTTCTCCTGGATGTAGTTGATCGACCAGCCGACCCAGGGCGAGAAGTTGTACTTGCTCAGCGACGCGTGCTGGTCGCCGTCCTGGAACGGGATGTAACCGAGGTCGACGCCCGTGCCCGAGCGCAGGACGTTGAACTCCGCGGTGTCGGTCGCGAACGGAACCTCGTCGAATTCGGTCAAGGTCGGCTTCTGCGGCCCCGAATAGTTGGTGTTCGGGACCATGGCCACCTGGCCGTCGCTGGTCATCGACTTCA
>DATDML010000018.1:0-9755 GCA_036518815.1 Candidatus Dormiibacterota bacterium | reverse complement strand
GCGGATGTAGCGGCGGTCGCGACCCGGCACCTCGTCGGGCTTCAGCTCGCGGATCGGCGCGTGCTGCTTGGAGTAGTAGCGAAACGTCTCGACGCGGTAGTTGTCGTACTCGAGCTCCTTGAAGAGTCCCGGGTGCGCGATGGGCAGGTGATAGCCCTCGAGGTAGTTGTCGACGTAGACCTTCCAGTTGCACTCGATGGTGTAGTCGCGCCGCTCGATCGAGCGCATCGTGTTGAGGTCGTAGCCCTTGGACTTGATCTCGTGCGGTATGTCGCCGATCCAGTCCGCGAGCGGCGCGGCCTTCGGGTCGAGGTTGGCGAATATGAAGGGCCCGAGCGTGTCGACCTGGATCGGCACCAGGCCGAAGTCGGCCTTGTCAAAGTTTTCGGTGCCGTCCATCTCACGCGCCACCTGCAGCCGCCCGTCGAGGCCGTACACCCAGCCGTGATAGCCGCACTGCAGTGACTTGCGATTGCCGCGCGTCGTCACCACCTGCGCGGCGCGATGCCTGCACACGTTGTAGAAGCCGTGCAGCTTGCCCTCTTTGTCCCGCGTCAGCAGGATGGGCTCGTCGATGATGGTCGCCGGCTTGAAATCGCCTGGGCGCGACAGCTCGCTGACGTGCGCGACGAGCTGCCAGGTGCGGGCGAAGATCCTGTCCTTCTCCTTCTCCAGCACCGCCGGGTCTACGTAGACCGACTTGGGCAGCGTGTAGGCGCGCGCGACCTCTTCTTCGATTTTCACCGCCACAATTCAATCACCGATGGACCTGGCATTCGCAAACGGCAAGGTTTGGGGAGAGCTGCACGCGACCGCAGTCGGCTGTGAAGGCGAGCGCATCGTCGTGGTCGGTTCGGACGAGGACGTGCGCGAGGCCAAGCTAGTCATCGACGCGCATGGCGGGGCGATCATCCCGGCGTTCAACGACGCCCACGTGCACTTCCTCATGGGCTCGCGCTCGCTCGGCGAGCTGGACCTGTTCGGCGTGGCGACGCAAGACGAGATCGAGAGGCGCATCAGCGCCTACGCACGCGAGCGCGATTCGAGCTGGATCGTCGGCCGCGGCTGGTTCTACTCCGCGTTTCCGGGCGGCATGCCGGCGGTCGACCTGCTCGATCGCCTGATCCCGGACCGCCCCGCCTACCTCGAGTCGTTCGACGCCCACACGGGCTGGGCGAACTCGAAAGCGCTGACGATCGCCGGCGTCGCCGAACGCGATGTGCTGAAAGAAGCCGCCATGTATTCGGTGACCAAGCACATCCCCAAGCGCACGACCGAAGAAGACCTGGACGCGCTGCGCGCGGGCATGAAGATGGCGGCTTCGCGCGGCATCGTGTCGGTGCAGGAGGCGGGCGACGGCTGGGACCAGCTCCATCTGTGGGACGCGCTGCGCGCGTCCGGCGACCTCACGCTGCGCGTGCGGCTGGCGTTTGACATGACCCCCAACCTCGACGAGGACGAGTGGCGGCAGCGACTGGACGCATACGAAGAAGTCGCGCGCGCGCGTGCGCGCGACCAATGGGTCACCACCGGGATCGTCAAAGCCTTCGCCGACGGCGTCGTCGAGTCGATGACGGCATCACTGCTCGAGCCTTACGCGGGCGAGAGCGAGAACCGCGGCGCGCCGCTGTGGCCGGGCGACCAGCTGCTGCGGCATGCGCACATCGCCAGCGAGCGCGGCTGGCAGGTGCAGGTGCACGCCATCGGCGACGCGGCGATCAGGCAGGCGCTCGATGCATTCGAGGGCTGCGACAGAACGCGACGCCATCGCGTCGAGCACATCGAGAATCCCGCGCCCGAAGACGTGCCGCGGTTCGCCGCGCTGGGCGTGATCGCGAGCATGCAGCCGCAGCACTCGTCACCCGAGCTGATCGACGTGTGGCGCAAGAACCTGGGGCCCGAACGCGCGCTGCGCGGCTGGCCTTGGGCGGGGATCCTCGCCTCCGGCGGCCGGCTGGCCTTTGGCACCGACTGGCCGGTCGTGCCGGAGGATCCGTTCGCAAGCCTGGCCGAAGCGGAGAAGACTCTGAGCCGTGACGACGCCATTGCCGCGTGGACGTCGGGCGCCGCGTACGCCGAGCACGCGGAGTCGTTCAAGGGCAGCTTGCGCGAAGGCATGCTCGCGGACATCGCAGTGCTGGACCGCGAGATGAAAAAGGTCGAGGCGACCGCGGCCGGCGGTCGCCTCGTTTACGAAGCCTAGTCGGGCGCTACTCGCCCATGGCCGGGGCGGGCGCCATCGGACCGGTCGCCTGCGTCGGCTGCGTGTGGATTGCGTGTCCACGACCGACCGCCCAGAAGATGACGGCGATGATGAACAGCAACACGATCGCAACGAGGTTGGCGAGCTCGAAGTTGAACCGGCTGAGGTTGGCATGGTCCGAGCTCCAGTCCGAGGTGAACAGGCCCGGCCACAGCGAGAAGACCGTCGCGGCCGTGACCCAGAACACCGCCAGGACCACGCAGATCCATGCTCCCGCCTGACCGCCGGGCACGACGAAAGGCCGGCGGATGTTCGGGTACTTCTTGCGCAGGGTTAGCAGCGCCGGGAAGATCAGGATGTACGAGAAGGTGGTGGTCGAAATGACCAGGCCGAGCACCACCGCGAAGAACGCGCCGAGGTTGCCGCTGGTCAACGTGAACGCCAGGATCATGAAGAACGTCGAGATGACGCCCGACAGGATGTTCACCACGATCGGCGTTCCGAACACGCTCGAGAAGTAGCCCAGCTGCTTCGGACCTGAGCCGGCGAGCGCGCCGATGGCCATCAGGCGGTCCGAGCCCATCAGCCAGGTGGTGCCGCTGGAAAGCAGCACGAACACGAATGTGAGGCCGACGATGAAGTTGAAGAAGCCGGCGGCCCCGCCCAGGGCGCCGCTGACGGCCGCCTGGTACGCGGTCACAAACCCCGAGACGCTGCTCAGCTTGTCGGCGGGCAGCACGAGGATGATGCCGGCAATCGGGATCGCGTAGCCGAGAAACGAGATGAGGCCGGACGCGTACACAGCGCGCGGGATGTCGCGCTGCGGGTTGTCCATCTCCTCGCTCGCGTTGGTCTGCAGCTCGAAGCCGATCCACTGGAAGACGATGACGCCGAGTATGCCGACGAGCGTCGAGATGTCGGCCGTCGGGAAAAAGCCGTCGAAGCTCCCCTTGAAGCCGCTGGACACGCCGGACCCGATGGCCACCACGGCGAACAGCACGACCAGCAGCAATCGCACGATGGCCCCGAGGTTCGGGACCCACTTCATGTACCGCAGCGAGAGGATGTTCATCCCCACGGCGATCCAGATGAAGAGGAATCCGACGATCAGCTCCGGCAGGATGTTGCCGCCGATCGTCGTGCTCCACAGCGCGTCCATGGCCGCGATCGCGGTCGCGGTCAGAGTGCCGCCAAGCCAGATCGGGTTGCTCAGCCAGTAAAGAACACTGACCACCGCCCCCCAGAAG
The DNA here is from genome assembly GCA_036518815.1 of Candidatus Dormiibacterota bacterium. Taxonomy (GTDB): domain Bacteria; phylum Chloroflexota; class Dormibacteria; order Dormibacterales; family Dormibacteraceae; genus CF-118. The sequence goes on along the minus strand of DATDML010000018.1, from coordinate 6,305 downwards.
TGGCCGTACGCGAGGCGCACCCAGTCGTAGGTCGCGCCTTCGGTGGGAAACGCCGCGCCAAGCTCGGCCGTGATCAGGCCGTACGGAATGAGGAACGTGACGGCCGATACCGCCAGCCAGAACAGCGATTGAGCGCCGCCGGCCGACGACGCGCCGATCGTGTCGAGAGCCACGATCGCGCAGACCGTAAAGAAGATCATGTCGAACCGGAACAGGGATTTCTTGAGCTTGCGTTTCTCGGCTACAAGCTCGGCTACGGCTTCAGCCTCGGCCATGTACATCCTCCCCAGACAGATGAACGCCCGCTAAATCGCGACAATTAGAGGCTCGTTGCCCAAGGCTGTCAAGTTGAGAGAGGTGGAGACGAATGGCTGCACCGACCGTCCAGGAAGTCTCGAAGGTCCGGGTCACCGAGCTCATCAAGCGCGAAGAAGAGCGCTTTCGCAACGCCCGGCCGCGGTCGCACGAGCTCTGGAATGAAGCCCGCGAGGTCCTGCCGCGAGGCGTTCCCTCGTCCTTCCAGGACGCGGCTCCGCAGCCTGTTTTCGCGGACCACGGCAAGGGCAGCCGGGTCTGGGACGTGGACGGCAACGAGTACATCGACTTCCACAACGGGTTCGGCGTCATGGTCGTGGGCCACGCGCATCCGAAGATCGCGGAGGCCGTAACCAGGCAGATCGAGCTCGGTTCGCACTTCGCGCAGCCGGTCGAGAACGGCGTGCTGGTCGCGAAGGACCTGGCGCGCCGGTTCAAGCAGCCGCAGTGGCGCTTCACGAACTCCGGTACCGAGTCCACACTCGACGCGGTTCGCATCGCGCGGGGCTTCACGGGCCGCGAGCGCCTCATCAAGATCGAGGCGAGCTATCACGGCCACCACGACGCTTTGATGGTGTCGGTTGAGCCGCCGCCTGACCAGATGGGCCCGGCCGACGCGCCGGCGTCATTCCCGCAGAGCGAAGGCATTCCGCAAGCGGTGGTCGAGCTGACCACGGTGGTGCCGTTCAACGACCTGCCCGCCATGGAGAAGGCTTTCGAGCGTCACCGCGGCGAAGTGGCGGCGGTGATCGTCGAGCCCGCGATGATGAACGTCGGCATCGTCCTGCCGGACGAGGGGTACCTGGCGGGCTTGAAGGAGCTCGCGCACAAGCACGGCGCGCTGCTGATCTTCGACGAGGTCAAGACCGGTGTCACCATCGCGCCCGGCGGCGCCACCGAGCGATTTGGCGTCGTGCCCGACCTGGTCGCGCTGGCCAAGGCGATCGGCGGCGGGCTGCCGTGCGGCGCCGTCGGCGGACGCGCGGATGTGATGGGCGTGATCGAGCAGAAGCGCGTCGCGCAGATGGGCACTTTCAATGGCAACCCGCTGACCATGGCCGCGTCGCGCACGACGTTGCTGGAGATCCTCACGCCGTCGGCGTACGCGCATTTCGACGCGCTGGCGGAGACGCTGCAGGGCGGCCTCGATTCGGTTATCAAAGAGCAGGCATTGCCCTTCCACGTCACCACGCTCGCCGCGCGCGGCAGCGTCACCTATCGCCAGCAGCGCGTGCGCAACTATCGCGACTACCTCGAGATCGACAAGAACTTCGCGTACCTGAGCTGGCTCTACCAGTGCAACCGCGGCGTGCTCATGGCGCCAGGCGCGGAGGAGAACTGGACGCTGTCGGTGCAGCACTCGGTCGAGGACGTGCAGCGCTACGTCGACAACTTCGCGGAGATGGCGCGCGACCTGAGGGATTAGGTCCCTCCCCCTCTAGGGGGAGGGCAGGGTGGGGGTCGTCAGCGCACGCGCGCGAGCGAGTCGATGAACAGGTCCCAGAAACGCGGAGCGTCCAACGCCGTGCCCACCTTCGCGTTGAACTTGGCATTCTTGCCGAAGTCGGTCACGGTCATCCCGCTCGTGAAGCGTCCGTTCACCTCGACGTCCACGCGCGCGTCCTGAAGCGTCACCAGGTCCGGCTGCGCCACGAAGGCGACGCAGCAAGCGTCATGGATGTGCGGAGTGTCGATGCCAGTCTCGCGCATGACCTGCTCGCGCAGGAACCCGAGCATGCCGTAAACAGCGGCGCTCACCGGAGTGCCGATCGCGTTGATGCGTGAAAACACCTCGGGCGTCGTCCCCGCCATGTGCGTCACCTCGAGGCCGATCATCGTCACGGGCCATCCCGCCTCGAACACGATCGCTGCGGCTTCGGGATCGACGTAAGTGTTGAACTCAGCTGCGGGCGTGACGTTGCCGCGCGTGAATGCGCCGCCCATCATCACGACCTCCTGCACGCGCTCCGCGATACGCGGCTCCTTGCGCACCGCCATGGCGATGTTGGTGATCGGGCCGACCGGCACCAGCGTGAGGTCGCCGTTCGATGCCATCACCTGGTCGACTATCAAATCGACTGCGTGGTCGGGCACGATCCCGACCGTAGGCTCACCCCATTCATGACCTTCGAGCCCTGTCGTGCCATGTATCTCAGGCGCTGTGACGAGCGGGCGCATAAGAGGCCCTGAGCAACCGGCCGCGATCGGCACGTCCTTCACTCCGGCCAGCGTGCAGATGCGCCGCGCGTTGAGCGTCGTGATTTCGAGCGGATGGTTGCCGGCGACCGTCGTGATCGCGACCAGGTCGATGTCCGGGCAGCCGAACGCCAGCAGGAGCGCCATCGCGTCGTCGTGGCCGGGATCGCAGTCGAGGATGATGCGGCGGGTCACGGCACCTCCATTCCAAATAGCCGTTTGAGGTCGGCCGGCGTCGGCAACGATGGGCGGGCGCCGACTTTGGTGGCCGCGGCCGCGCCGGCGGCGCCGCCGAGCCGCACCGCTTCGACCAGGCTTGCGCCGCGCGCCAGGGCGAAGGCGACAGCGCCGACGAACGCGTCGCCCGCCGCTGTGGCGTCCACGGCATCCACCTTCTGCGGCTGTATGGGCGTCGCCTTGTTCTTCTCGTAGAGAACCGAGCCGGCAGCGCCGAGGGTCACGACCAGCGCCTCCACGGCGTTCACCAGCGCTACTCCGCCCAGCTGCTCTGCCTCACCTTCGTTGACGATCAGCAGGTCGACGCTCGGCACATGGCGCCCGGCCATCGCCCCGCTGGGCGCGGCGTTGAGGATCACTCGAGCCCCGGCTTCATGCGCGGCGCCGATCGCGGCCTGCACCGCCGGCATCGGGATCTCGAGCTGCATCACCAACACGTCGCCCTCGCCCAGGCCGTTGCGCAGGCGGGCGATCTCATCGTCGCCGACCTTGCCGTTGGCCCCCGGCGCGACGGTGATCTGGTTCTCGCCATCGCGGTCGACCACTATCAACGCCACTCCGCTCGCGTCATCCTCGTCAACGGCCACGCCGGACGTGTCCACCCCGTCCTCGCGCAGCCCGGCCACGAGCTCGGCGCCGAACGCGTCACCGCCTACGCGGCCGATCATGTGCACGTCCGCGCCAAGACGGGCGGCCGCAACCGCCTGGTTGGCGCCCTTGCCGCCGGGGATGGTCAGCAACCGATCGCCGAGCACCGTGTCCCCCGCGCGCGGCAGGCTCGCGACCTTCACGACGAGGTCCATGTTGATGCTGCCCAGCACCACCACCCGGCCCACCCGGCCAATAGTGCTCCTGTCCCGAATCTCCCGATTCCGCGCCTTTTTGCCATATCGCGCGAATCGAGGCCCGCTGAAGGGCGCGATTTGGAGGAAACGCGCGGAATCGCCGGGCCGGGAAGTTGACAAGTGCCGCGAACCGGGCTACTTATGTCTCGCTCCGGCGACTCGGTTCATCGCACCTGGGAGGGGTAGGCCTTTGGGCGTACTGAACGCTTTCAAGTTTCGGATGAACACTCTGGCCATCGTTCTCATACCTGTGTGTATCGCCATCGACTGGGCAGGCCACGCTCTGGCCCAGGCCCTGCACCTCTTCTTCCTGGATTCCATCGGCACCGTGCTTGGCGGCTTGCTGGCCGGCCCGTGGGTCGGCGGACTGGCGGGTCTGCTCACGAACATCCTCAGCTCGGGCAGCACCGACCCAATCGCGTGGTCTTACTGCGGCGTAGCGTTCGCGATCGGCGTGGTCGCCGGCATCGGCGGCTACTACGGCTGGCACAAGACGTGGCCGGGCCGGATCATCCTGTACGTGCTGATCGTCCTCGCCGCCTCGATCATCTCCACCCCGATCAACATCGGCCTGTATGGCGGCGGCAGCGGCGTCGCTTACGGCGACGCGATGTACGCGGCTCTGGTGAAGTCAGGATGGCCGACGTGGCTGGCCGCTTACCTCGATGAGGCAAGCGCCGACATCCCGGACAAGTTCATCACCGTCGTTGTCGCGACAGCGATCTACTTCGGTTTGCCCAACCGCTATCGCGCGCTCTTCTCGGTCTGGCGGCGATCGCCAGGAGAACCCGAACCGGCGCCGGCGCGGTAAGCGTCGTTCGCGGTGCGAGGAGGCCTCAGCCTTTACGTCGAGGGCAACAGCCTCCTCCACCGCGCACATCCATTCACCAAAGGCGTCCTGATGCTGAGCGCGGTCGCGCTCGCCTTCATCGTGCCGTCCGCGTTGTGGGTGGCCGGGATACTGGTTGTCCTGCTCATCCTGGGCACGGTTGCGGGTCTGTCCCGCCGCCTGGTCACCGGCGCGGTCGCTGTGGTGGTGCCGCTCTCTCTTTTGATCTTCGCCGTGCAGGGTTTCGCCAATCCTGCCAACCGCACAGTCGTCTTCGCGCTCGGCCCGATCGTCTACTACAAAGAGGGCCTGGCGTTCGCGGGCTTCGTTGTGCTGCGCATCGCGTGCCTCGTAGTCGCGACTTTTCTCTTCAGCTTCACCACGCGTCCCGCTGACATCTCCGAGGCACTGATGCAGAGCGGCCTCTCACCGAGCATGGGCTACGTGCTGCAGTCGGCCCTGCAGATCATTCCCCAGACGCTCGACATGGCCGTGCGCATCCAGGACGCGCAGCGTTCGCGCGGCCTGGAGACTGAAGGTCCGCTGCACCGCCGCGCGCGCGCGTACCTGCCGCTGATGCTGCCGCTCGTGCTCTCGTCACTCCTTGCCACGCAGGAACGCGCGATGGCGCTCGAGGTGCGCGGATTCGGACTGTCAGTTAAACGCCAGAGCCGCTATGTGTTCGCCGACAGCACGCCGCAGCGTGTGACTCGTTGGCTCATGGCCTTGGCGCCGCCCGCCGCGGTCGTCGCCAGGGTCGCGGGGTGGCAGTGACTGAGCCCGCCTTGATCTTCGACAAAGTCGGCTACGCGTATGAGGAGTCGCCGCGCGAAGCGGTCAGCGACATCTCGTTCAGCGTTGACCCGGGCGAGTGGGTCGGCGTCACCGGTCCGACCAACGCCGGCAAGTCAACGCTGTGCCTGCTGGCTATCGGGCTCGCCCCCCATTTCTTCGCCGGCACGCTGCGCGGGACCGTCACGGCCCTGGGCAAAGACTCGCGGTCGATCAAGGTCATCGAGCGCTCCACCGACGTCGGCCTGCTGTTTCAGAACCCGTTCACGCAGATCTCCGGCGCGCGCGAGCGCGTAGACGACGAGGTGGCGTTCGGTCCCGAGTGTCACGGCGTGGCTCGGGCGGAGGTGGTAGAGCGCGTCGACGAAGCGATGCGGCTTGTCGGCATCAGCGAGCTGGCCGCGCGCAACCCGCTCGACCTCAGCGGCGGCCAGCTGCAGCGCCTGGCGCTGGCGGGACTGCTCGCGATGCGGCCGCGCGTGCTGCTTCTCGACGAGCCGACCTCGCAACTAGATCCTGCGGGCACGGCCGCGATCTTCGAGGTCCTGGCGAACCTGCATTCGATGGGCACGACGATCGTGATGGTCGAACATCGCCTCGAGGCGCTGTGCGAGCTGTGCCCCCGCATCATCGCGATGGCCGCGGGCCGCATCATCGCGGATGGCGCGCCGGCCGACGTCTTCAACGACGACGCGGTCATTTCGAAGGTCGGCCAGCCGGTGTTCGCGAGACTCGCGCGCGAAGCCGGCGTCACCGGACCGTGGCCCGTGCAGTTCCAAGGCGCGGTCAGCGCGTTCGAGCGGGCCCGTGCCTGAGATCCAGCTCGAGGACGTCCTGTTCGCCTACCCAGGCGGCGCCGACGTCTACCCCGAGCCCGGTCTGACGCTGGCCGTGGAGCAGGGCGTGACCGCGCTGGTCGGCCAGAACGGCGCGGGCAAGACGACCCTGACGAAGCTACTCAACGGTCTGCTGCGGCCGCGCGCGGGGACTGTGACCGTGGCCGGCCTGAACGTCGCGGACATGACGGTCGCGGCCATGGCGCGCACAGTCGGCTACTGCTTTCAGAACCCGGACGACCAGCTCTTCGAGCG
>DATDML010000017.1:0-21657 GCA_036518815.1 Candidatus Dormiibacterota bacterium | reverse complement strand
CGGCTGCGCGCCGGCCGCGGCAGCTGCCGCCGCATCGGCGAGCTCAAGCCTGTGGGAGCGGTCCTCGGCGGCGTGGGTCAACGCGCTGAGGTCCTGCCGGACGGAGTGCAGGCGCCGGCCAAGGTCGTCGATGCGGTCGCGCCATCGAAGCCGCTCGGCCTCGACCTGCTGGGCGACGGTCCGGTCTTCGCGGGCTCGTTCGGCCTGAGCCTGGAAGTCGCGTTCGGCGTCCGCTGAACGCTCCTCGATCGCAGCCGCCGCCGCCTCCAGCTCCGACAGCTTGGCGGTGGCGTCGGCCTCCGCGGCGACAGCCGAATCCAGCAGCCGCCTCGTCTCGGTCACGCCTCGGGCCTCGGCCGCACGCGCACGCAGCTCGGAGAGCTTGCTTTCCAGGCCGTGCGCCCTCAGCGCCGCGTCGTCGAACGACTCTGCCAGCGGAGCGAGCTCCTCGATCCGCCAGCGCAGCCCGGCGCGCCGCGTTGCGATGGCTGCGCGGCCGTCGGCTCCGGCGCGAACGAGCCCGGGCACGTGGTACACGCCCTTCAGCGACACGTCGCGGCCGACCATCACCTGGCCCAGCAGCGAGCGGGCGACGGCTTCGTAGCCCGGCTCGACCCGAACGTGCTCCAGCAGCGATCCGGGGGCGAGTTCGCCGTGAGCTCCCGGGTACAGCACCGTGGTCTGCGCCGTGCCTGAGCCCGCGGTATTGATGGCGGCGTCCGCATCCGGTGCCACCAGCGCATCCGCGAGCGGTCCGAGGACCGCGCCCAGCGCCTGCTCATAGCCGGGCTCAGCGGTCAGGACGTCGATGACCCGCGCGCCGGCCAGACCGTCGGGATAGAGCTGCTGGAGGCCGTCGAGCTCGGCTGACAGCCTGGCGATGTCGGTGGCCGCGGCATGCGCCGCCTCCAGCGATCGCCTGGCTTCGGCGGCCTCGGCCTCGAGCAAGGGCAGATCACCGACGGCCGCGGCGAGCGGCTCGAGGCGCGCCAGCTGCTGCTCCAGGAACTCGCGGCGGGTGCGCAACCCGGCCAGCGTTGAACCGGCCGACGCCACGGCTCGGCGCGCCTGCTCGGCTTCGCGCCGCGCTGACTGCAGCGGCTGCGGGTCGGCCTCGCCGCCATGGTGCGCGATAGCGGGCAGACTTTCGAGCGCGGCTTTGGCCTGCTCGAGCTCGACCACCAGCTGGTGCTGGAGAGCTCGCGCCGCGGTCTCGCGGGCCGTGCTGGCCGCCTCTTCCTGGCGAACCGTCGCCGCGATCGCGCGCTCACTGTCGGCGCGCGCCGCCGCGAGCTGCATCGAGTGCTCCGCCTCGGAAAGCGCCAACCTCAGCTCGCCGAGCCTGCGCTGGCGGGCCAGCCGGCGATCCTGCGCCGACTGCACCTCGGTACGCCATGCCTGGAACTCACGCTCGGCCTGCGCAGCCGCATCGCGCGCCTCGGTCAGGCGGCGCTCGAGCGATTGGGCTTGCGAGGAAGCCTTGCGATGGGAATCGCGAACCTCGCGCCATTCCTCCCAGAGAATGCTGCCGCGCAGCACCTCCAGACGCGCGGCCGCATCGCCGGCTTCGCGGGCCGTCGCCGCCTGTGTGCGCAGCAGGTCGAGCCTTGGCTCGATCTCCGATCGCACGTCCTCGAGGCGAAGCAGATTCTGGGCCAGCTCGGCGAGGCGTTGCGCGGCCTCGTGCCTGCGGGTCTTGACGCCGCGGACCTGCGCCGCTTCTTCCAGCAGCTGCCGCCGCTCGGCGGGGGTGCACACGACTATCGATTCGATGTCGTGCTGGTCGATGATCGCGTACGAGTCGACAGTCAGACCTGTTGAAGACAGCAGGTGGAGCAGGTCGCGGCGCCGCACTCGCGTGCCGTTGAGGAAGTAGTCGCTGTCACCGTCACGCTGGACGCGGCGGGTGATGGCGACTTCCGCGTAGTCGACGGGCAGCCGGCCGGCGGTGTTGTCGAAGACGACAGTGACCTCGGCGAACGCGGCGCGCGAGCGTCTCTCGCCGCCCGCGTAGATGACCTCTTCCATCTTCTTGCCGCGCAGGTCGCGCGCCTGACCGGCCCCGAGGACCCACTTGATGGAGTCGACGATGTTGGTCTTGCCCGAGCCGTTCGGACCTACGATCGCCGTCACACCACCTTCGAACCGGATCTCGGTGGCGCGCGCGAACGTCTTAAAGCCCAGTAGCTGCAGCGACCGGAGGATCAAGGGCCGCTTCACGGTAGCAGATGGTGTGTCCATTCCGCTATCACCTACTAACGGTTGAGTTCGGCCTACTCCAGCGGTTCGCCGAACTGACGGCTGTGCGGCGGATCGTCGAAAGCGGTGGCTGCCTCCTGGACCGGCAGCACCTCGACGACCGCCACATTTTCCTCCGGCGTCAACGGAACGGTCGCGGCCCCCGGCGCGTTCCGCGTTGACTTGGTGCCGCGACGCGACCTCGTCCTCGACGACCGCGGCGGCTGGACTGAGACCGATGGCTTCACCGCGCCGACGAGGCCTTCCAGGGCCGCGCGCGCGGCGTCCTGCTCGGCCTCTTGCTTGGTGGGACCGTGACCGGTGCCCAGCGGCTCCGCGCCGGCGAAAACCACCGAGGTGTACTCGCGACGCGCACCGACTTTCGCGCCTTCGCTGTCGTACACGGGGGTCTGGCCGAAGCGCTCCTGGGCGACCTGCTGCAGGCGGCCTTTGAAGTTCTCGTCCTGCGCCGGCTCCGGCAGCGACCGATACCGATTCAAGTAGTAGTGATACGCGGCGTCGTAACCCGCGTCGAGGAACACCGCGCCGAGCAGCGCCTCGAACGCGTTGGCCAGGAGCGACTTGAGGTTTCTGCCTCCGCCGCGCGCGATACCTTTGCCGAGGTACAGATAGCTGCCAAGGTCGAGGTGCTCGGCCATTTCCGCCAGCGTGTTGGTGTTGACCATCGAAGAGCGCGTCTGCGTCAGCTCGCCTTCCGTTGCCCCCGGGTGATGCTTGTAGAGGTACTCGGCGGTGATGAGCTGCAGGACCGCGTCGCCCAGATACTCCAGGCGCTCGTTGTCGCGCGGCGAGACGTGCGGGCTCTCGTTGGCGAACGAGCTGTGGGTCATCGCCTCCAGCAGGAGGGTTGAATCGCGGAAGTAGATGCCGATCTTTTGCTGCAGCTGCTGCAGCGACGGAGACTGAGGCGCTACGTCGGGTTGTGCTATGAGCCGGCCTTCTCCTGGATGTACTCCCAGGCCTGCCCGACGGTCGTGATCTTCTCGGCGTCTTCGTCGGGAATCTCGAGACCGGTGTTCTCCTCGAACGCGTAGATCAGCTCGACCAGGTCGAGAGAGTCCGCGTTGAGGTCTTCCTGGAAGGAAGCGTCCATCGTCACCTGCTCCGGCTCGCAGCCGAGGCGCTCGACGATGATGTTCTTGAAGTCTTCGAAGCTGAGTTTCTGAGTTTCCAAATCATTGCCTCCAATGGGGGTAGTGCCCGGTGGGGGCTCGAGCCCTACTGTATCAGCCCCGCGAGATCGGCTATGGCCGCCGGGGTCGCTACCGCAACCGCCCTGGCGCCGGGCGCCAGCTCCTTCATCATCCCGGTCAACGCCCGCTTCGGCCCGACCTCCACGAACGTGTCGCAGCCCATCTCAACGAGGGCCTGGACGCAGCTCGACCACCGCACAGGCGAGCGCAACTGCATCTCCATCACGTGCGGGATCCGGTCGCCGCCCTGGTGCGGCCGGCCGGTCAGGTTGGCCATCACGGTGATGCGCGGGCTGCGCCATTCGATGCGATCGAGGGCCGCGCGCAGTCGCTCCGCGGCGGGCGCCATCAGGGGCGTGTGGAAGGCGGCGCTGACGTTCAGCGGAATCACGCGCTTGGCGCCAGCAGCCTGAAGCCGCTTCGTCGCCGCTTCCAGTCCGGCAGTGGTGCCGGCGATGACCGTCTGCGTGGGCGTGTTGTAGTTCGCCGGCCAGGCATCGTTCATGCCTGCCAGCGCCACCTCCACGGCTTGCGCATCCAGGCCGAGAACGGCGCACATCGAGCTGGTGCCGGCCGGGGCCGCCTCGGCCATGGCCCTGCCGCGCTCGATCACGGCCTTGATCACGCGTTGGGGGTCGACCGCACCGGAGGCGGCCAGCGCTCCGTACTCGCCGACAGAGTGGCCGGCGGCAGCCTCAGGCCGGTGGCCGGCGCGTTCCAGCAGGAGCGTCAGGCCGACGCCCATGAACGTCAGCGCCGGCTGCGCGTTCTGGGTCAGGCGCAGCTCGTCGTCTGAAGCCGCGGTGAGGAGGTGGCGCAGGTCGACGCCTGCGGATGATGAACACTTTGCGCATAGTTCGGAAACTTCAGGATCCTGGAGGAGCTCGGCGCCCATGCCGGAGTGTTGCGACCCCTGGCCGGGATAGAGGAACACCAGCCTAGACATCTGGTTTCACCGAACCCTGATCCCCCACCTTGATCCTCCCCGCGAGCGGGGAGGGCAGTAGCACGAGCCTACTCCGTCTTGAGGACCTCTCTGCCCGCGTAGTGCCCGCAGTTCGGGCAGACCGCGTGCGGCCGCTTCGGCTTCTTGCAGTTCGGGCAGGGCTGGATCTGCACGAGCGCGAGCGCCAGGTGGGAGCGCCGGCGACCCTTCTTCGACTTGGATAGCTTGACTTTCGGTAGAGCCATGGAACCGTGGAATCTTACCGGGAATCAGGAACCGGTCGTTTGATCGGCGGTTTCCTCAGAGGAATTCGACGTGCTCGACTGCAGCGCCTCCACCCCACGCCGCACCGTGCCGAGGGTGCGACCCAGGTGCGCCTCCAGCTGCTTCAGCTGCTCCAGCGCGTATGCCTCGGCCTCGCGGATGATCTGGTCCGACTTGGCCTGCGCGTCGCGCACGACCTGCGCGGCATGACGCTCGGCGCGCCGCAGGATCTCGTGCTCCGATACCGTTTCCTCGGCGCGCTCGTTCGCGCGGGACATGATGCGCGCGGCCTCGGCGTGGGCTTCGGTGACGATGCGCTGCTGCTCCGACACGGTCCAGTTCGCCTGCTTGATCTCGTCGGGGAGGTTGAAGTTGATCTGGTCGATCAGCTCCATCATCTCGTCCTCGTTGACCATCACCTGCGTCGAGAGCGGCACGTGGCGCGCGTTCTGCACCAGGTACTGGAGGCGGTCAAGCAGCTCGTCGACCTTTATCGGTATTTCTCCTTCAGCGCCCTCGCTATCGGCGGCGGAACGAGGTCCGCGACCTTCCCGCCGTAGCTCGCGATGTCCTTCAAGATACTTGACGACACGAATATGTGCGTGAAGCTCGACATCAGGAAAACCGTGTGGATGTCGGGCGCCAGCTTGCGATTCATCAGCGCCTGCTGCAGCTCCGCGTCGAAGTCTGAGTAGGCCCGCAATCCCTTCACTATCGTGGTCGCGCCTTGCGCCCGCGCGAACTCGACGGTCAGTCCCTTGAAGCTCGTGACGTCGGTGCGCTCGCGCCCCTTCAGCGATTCCTGGATCAGGCGTACGCGCTCCTCGACGGTGAACAGCGGCTGACGTTTGTCGGGGTTGGCGGCGACGGCGACGATCACGCGGTCGAAGATGCCGAGCGCGCGGTCGACGACGTCGAGATGGCCGTTGGTGAAGGGATCGAAGCTGCCCGGATAGACAGCAATCTTGTCCTTGCGTTCCGTGCTCATGGTCGCAGCACCGCCAGCATGGTGTCGCCGTAACGGTGCTCGCGCCCGAGCTTCAGATGCTCGAGCCGGGGCAACGACTGGCGGCGCGAGTACTCCGCCACGATGGTGGCTTCGGTGCCGGAGCGATCGATGGCCTGAAGCGCGCGATCGAATACCTGATCGCCGTAGGGCGGGTCCAGAAATACAAGGTCGGCGGCCTTCAACTCATCAGCTGACGACTCGATCCAGCGGACCACGTCTGCGCGCACCACTCGCGCGCGCCGGCTGACATCGAGCGCGTCCAAGTTCTGGCGCAGGATAGCAAGACCGCGCTCCCCCCGGTCGACGAAGGTCACCTGCTTCGCGCCGCGCGACAGGGCTTCGATTCCGATGGCGCCTGATCCCGCGAACAGATCTATCACCGTTGCGCCTTCTACCTGGGCCGCCACGATGTTGAAGATCGCCTGCTTGACGATGCCCTGCGTCGGCCGGATGTTGCGCGGCGCCTTCAGGCGCCGACCCCGCGACTCCCCGCCGGTGACCCGGAGTGGGCTCATCAGACGATCCGGATCTTGCCGTCGCCCCGGATCACGCCGATCGGCTCCTCGCTCAGCATCTGGGCGTTCGCCGGCGGGACCGCGAACAGCAGGCCCCCGCTGGTCTGCGCGTCGCAAAGCATCAACCGCATCACTTCGGGAAGGCCGTTCCAGTCGACCTGGTCGCGGTATGCCTCGTAATTGCGCCGGCTGCCGCTGGGGAACAGATCGCGCTCGGCCAGCTCGCGCACCCCGTTCATGAAGGGGATCTTCTCGGCGTAGAGATCCGCGCCGCCCTCGATGTTCGAGAGGTGGCCGATCAGGCCGTAACCGGTCACGTCAGTCGCCGCGTGCGCCCCAGCGGCCAGCATCCTGTCGCACGCTTCGCGGTTGAGCGCGCTCATCACCGCGATCGCCTCGCGCTCGAGCTCCGGCGGGCAAAGGCCGCGCTTGATGGCCGTGGCCACGAGCCCCGAGCCCAGCGGTTTTGTGAGGAACAGCACGTCGCCCTTCTGCGCGCCGCGATGCGTGACCACGCGATCCGGATGCACTTCGCCAATGACGGCGTAGCCGAATTTCGGCTCCGCGTCGTCGACCGAATGACCGCCCACGACCGGGACTCCCGCCTCGGCCAACTTTTCAGCGCCGCCGGCGACGATCTTCTCGAGGAGGCCGGTGCCGAGCTTGTCGCGGGGAAAGGCGGTGACGCCGAGTGCGAACAGGGGCCGGCCACCGACCGCGTATACGTCGCTGACGGCGTTGGCCGCGGCGATCGCGCCGAAGGCCGTCGGGTCGTCGACGATCGGAGTGAAGAAGTCGATGGTCGCGACCAGGGCGCGATCGGGCGCGATGCGATACACCGCGGCGTCGTCACGCGACGCGGCGTCCGTCAGCACGTTGGGGTCGACGATTCGGGGCAGCGCCCCGATTACCTGCCCTAGCTCCACCGGGCTGAGCTTGCAGGCTCAACCGGCCCCGTGGCTGTACTCCGTCAACCGCAGTGGAGAGACCTGCTCCATCGCGCATCACGATACTTAGCGAATGCCTCTCGTATTCGCAGCCATCGCGCCGCACGGCGGCATCGCCATCGAGGAAGCCTGCTCGCCGGGCGAAGAAAAGCTGGCGCTGGCGACACGCAAGGGCATGCAGACGCTCGGCCGCATGTTCGCCGCCGCGAAGCCCGAAGCGGTGATCGTCGCGACTCCCCACAACGTCCACGTCTCGCACGCGCTCGGCGTAATCGTCGCCGGCCGCGTCGCCGGCCATCTCGAAGGCGCGCCCGACTCGGTGGCGCTGGACGTGCCCAGCGACGCCGACCTGGCGTGGCGCATCCTCGAGGCCTTCGTCGCCGCCGACCTCCCATCCGTGGGGATCAGCTTCGGTTCGAACGACCCCACCACCGCAGTCGCGCCCATGGACTGGGGCGTGCTCATCCCGCTCTGGTTCATGGGCGGCCGGAACGCCCCGCCCATTCCACTCGTGGTCGTGACGCCGGCGCGGGACCTGCCTGCCTCAGCCCACGTCGACGCGGGCCGCGCGATCGCGCACGCCGCAGAGGCGCATGGCAAACGGGTTGCTTTCATCGCCAGCGCGGACCATGCGCATGCTCATGACCCGAAAGGCCCGTACGGCTTCGACGAGAAGGCACGCGTGTACGACGATCTGGTTTGCGACATCGTCGAGCGCGACGAGCTGGCGCGCCTGGCCGACGTCGATGCCGGGCTCGTTGAGCAAGCAAAAGCCGACAGCTGGTGGCAGATGCTGATGCTCAGCGGCGCCACCGAGAACGGCTGGCGCGGCAAGCTGCTCAGCTACGAAGCGCCGACGTACTTCGGCATGCTGACCGCCGGATACACGCCGTCAGCTGATGGACGTCACCTCGAGCCGGCGCACCACCGCACGCGCTAGCACTGGATGCCGCGACAGATCTGGATCGGATTGCAGTAGCGCCTCGGCCTCGTCGCGCGCGAGGCTGAGCAGCTCGGGCTTCAGCAGCGCATCCATCGCCGCGTCAGACATGCCGTGCTGCCGCGCGCCCATCAGCTCGCCCACCCCACGCCGGTGCATGTCTTCGTTGGCGAGGGTGAAACCATCGGGAGTCCGCTGCACGAGGTCTAGCCGCTCGAGCACCGACGGCGTGTCGTCGTCGGTGAGCAGCAGGCAGTAGCTCTTGTCCGCGCCACGCCCGACGCGCCCGCGGAACTGATGCAGCTGGGCCAGGCCGAAACGCTCGGCGCCCTCGACCATCATCACCGTGGCGTTGGGCACGTCGACGCCGACCTCGACCACAGCCGTCGCGACCAGCACGTCGATCTCGCGATTGACGAAACGCTGCATCACCGCATCCTTGTCCCGCATCCGCCCGTGCACGAGGTCGAGCTTCAGGTCCGGGAACACGTCTCTACGCAGCCGCTCCAGCTCGGCGGTTGCCGATCGCACTTCCAGCAGCTCCGACTCCTCGATGAGCGGGCAGATGACGAAGGCCTGCCGGCCGAGGTGGACCTGCTCCCGCACCAGCTGGTAGGCGCTCGCGCGGTCGTCCTTCGCAACGACCCGAGTCGTGACCGGCGTGCGGCCCGGCGGCAGTTCGTCGAGCACCGACACGGACATCTCTCCATATAGCGCCAGCGCCAGCGTGCGCGGGATGGGGGTTGCGGTCATGGCCAGGAAGTGCGGGCGCCCGCTGCCCTTGCCACGCAGCTGCTCGCGCTGCCGCGTGCCAAAGCGGTGCTGCTCGTCGACCACCGCCAGACCGAGCTGCGCGAAGTCCACCTCCTCCTCGATCAGCGCGTGCGTGCCGACGACCAGCGCACAGTGGCCGGAGGCCGCCGCGGTGCGAACGCGCCGGCGCTCGGCGGCGCCCTGGCTGCTGACCAGCAGCTCGACTATCAATCCCGGGAAGCTCGCCTCCAGGTAACCGCGGAACTTGCCCAGGTGCTGACGCGCCAGGATCTCGGTCGGGGCCATAACCACAGATTGCAGGCCGGCAGCATGCGCCATCGCCACGCACGCGGCGGCGACCGCCGTCTTGCCTGAACCGACATCGCCGTTGAGGAGGCGGTTCATCGGTGCCGCACGCTGCATGTCCTGGAATGCGTCCCACGTCGCGCGGCGCTGCGCTTTGGTCAGCTCGAAACCGACGCCCGCCTTGAACGCGTCGATCACCTCTTGCCGGTAAGGGATCGGGGTCGCGGGCTCGAGAGCCAGGTGGCGGCGCATCAAGGCGAAAGCGGCCTGCAGCTCGAAAAGCTCGGCAAACGCCATGCGCTTGCGCGCCAGCTGCCAGTCGGCTTCGGCGCGCGGCTTGTGGCCGAGGCGCACGGCTTCGACCACACCGAGGAGGCCCATGCGCAATCGCGTCTCCGCGGGGAGCACGTCCTCGAGCTGCTCCGCCATCGGCAGCGCTTCCTCCACGAATTCGGCCATGCGCTTCGATGAGAGCCCGGCGACGAGGTGGTACTTGGGCATCAGGCCACCGATCCGCTTCGGCCCCGCTGTTTCGGTTGCGCTCGCCAGCGACTCGTGATGAGGGTTGAGCATCTCGAAGCCTTGGTTGACGCCTTTCACCCGGCCGGCCACGGCGACGCGCATGCCGGGCGGCAGGTTGCGCGCGAGGTACGGCTGGTTGAACCAGACCAGCCGCAGAAGATCGCCGTCGTCGTCGCGCAGCGTCGCCTTGGTGAGACGGACGCGTTTGCGGTTGGTGATCTGGGCTGCGCTGCCCGCGATCGTGCCGACCACGGTGGCGGACTCGCCGTCGCGCAGGTCGGCCACGCGCTTCGGAGCGCCGTACATCTCCCAGTCGAAGGGGAGCGTCAGCAGGAGATCGCGAACGGTCTCGACGCCGAGCTTGGCCAGACGGCGCGCATCGAGGGGCTTCACGCGGCTCAGCGACGTGACCGGCGAGTCGATAGTGCGGGGTGCGGTCGTCACAGGCACAGCCATCCAGATTACTGAGGGCCGGTGCAACCGCCAGACAGGTTGTTTACGCTGCTTCTGAGCCGCTATGGAGTCGCCACCCCAGGGATACCCGCCGGACTATCCCCCACCTCCTCCGCCGCCCACGGCCGAACCTGAAGCGCCCGGTTATTTCTATGCCCCGGCGGCGCCGCCGCGCCCGCGCCGATCATCGCGCACGCTCGGCACCGTCATCGCGGTCATCGCCGGCGTCGCGCTGCTGCTGGTGATCGCCGGGACGTATGGGGTCGCCGGCTTCTACTCGGCATCGAGCCGGCTATCGAGCGCCAACCGGGCGCTGCAGACGGCGGTCGGGCATCGAGGCGCATTCGACAACGCGCCCAGCATTTTCGAAGGCGACGCTTCGGACGCGAAGACCTTGCAGTCCGACGCCGCCACCTTCACAAAGACGTGGCAGGAACAGTCGGCCACCATCGAAACCGACGACCAGGCCCTCGCGTCCGCGGCCAAATCGCTGGGGCAGCAGCAGTGGCTGACCCTCATCAGGCGCGGGAACATGGAGACCGCATCGGTGCGCATCACGCACGCACGCAAGGCGCTCGATGCGGCGCGCACGATCGCCGCAGCTCGCGTGAAGGAAGGCCAGTTTCAGCAGGCGCTCGCGGACGCCATCAGTGACTTCGACACGCTCGGCATGGACGCGCAGAACTCGGACTTCGGCGGCGCGGTGACCGCGGCCATGAAGATGCAGACCGACGCCGGCCGGGCCTTGACCCTGA
Organism: Candidatus Dormiibacterota bacterium; assembly: GCA_036518815.1. Classification (GTDB taxonomy): domain Bacteria; phylum Chloroflexota; class Dormibacteria; order Dormibacterales; family Dormibacteraceae; genus CF-118. The sequence continues at coordinate 10,795 of DATDML010000017.1, read as the reverse complement.
CTGGCGACCAGCAGTTCCCTTCCGAGCTGCACGACTACATGGCCGCCGTGCAGACGCTCGCCTCGGATTTCGTCAAATATCTCAGCGCTGTGCGCCAGGGCGACCAGACGACGGCGAAGTCATTGATCGACAAGGCCAACACCGACCTCGACGCACTGGGGAACTACGACATCACCGCAATTGGCGACAAGATCGACCAGTACTACCAGCCATATATCGACACCTACCACGCGGAGCTGTCAAAGGCCGCTTAGGTTTTCTTGCGACGGGCCTCCGCCGCAGTCGCGAGGATGAGCTGCACAGCCAGGGCGACGGCGATCGCGTAGGCCAGGCCGGCGATGTGCAGTCTCGACAGCGCCAGCCACGCGACGCCCAGGATCACGACCGTCGTGATCGACTGTATCCAGTCGCCGACGAAAAGGCCGATGACCTCTGAAGCTGCGCTGCGCAGGAAGCTCACGCCAGCGCGGGCCGGCGGATGACCAGAATGGCCGCGCGCGACGCGACAAAATACAGAGCGGCCAGACCGAGGATCGAAACGAAATCAAGCGGCCACTGCGCGCCCATGCCTTCGGCCGCCCAGAACGTGCCGACGCTGGTGAGGATGATCCCGACCGCGTACTTGAGTGTGTTCTCCGGCACCTGCGCAAGCGGCTTGCGCACGATCACGCCGGCGCCGCCCACCACCACCATCGCCAGCAGGCCTCCCACGACAGCGACCGTCATGCCGCCGGCGGTGCCGCCGACAGCGATGACGATGAACACGACTTCGAGGCCTTCGAGGAACACGCCCTTCAGCGCGAGGACATAGCCGACCCAGTCGCGCTTCTCGGCAGTGGTGCCCAGCTCTTCGATGGTCTGGGCGTAAGCGCGGTTCTCGTCATGTAGCGCGACCACACCCGCCGATCGCAACACCGCTTTGTGCAGCCAGCGCAGGCCGAACAGCACGATGAGCGTGCCGATGATGAGTTTCAGCGTCAGCTCGGGGACTCGGGTGACGATGAGCTGCCCGAAGATCAGGACCAGCACTCCGAGGAGGACCAGGGCCGACAGCGTGCCGAGCAATGGCGCCCGCCAGCCGCGTGTCAGGCCGACGGCGAGAACGATCGTGAGAGCCTCGACCGACTCGACCGCTGAGCCCAGGAATGCCGCGCCGAATGTGAGGAGTTGGGCGCCCATGACCGCTCTATGAGATTACTGACGTTTAATGAGGCCGTGCGCGAAGGCCTCTACCCCGAGCATTCGATCACGCGTCGCATCAACCGCGAGAACGTGCTGCTGCTCGGGGGCGGCCGCGCGCTGCTGATGCAGCTGGCGCATCCGTCAGTGTCGGCCGGCGTCGACGAGCATTCAGACTTCCGCGCCGATCCGCTGCGACGGCTGCGCCGGACCGTGCGCCTGACGATGGCGATCATCTTCGGCGACCGCGAGACGGCGCTCGCCGCCGTTCGCACTGTCAACAAGGTCCACGCGCGCGTCCGCGGCGAGGGCTATCACGCGCTCAACCCGGACTTGCTGCTCTGGGTGCACGCCACGCTCGTGGACTCAGCCCTCGTCACGTACACGACCTTCGTGAAGCCGGTGACTTCGCGCGAGCGAGAGGACTTCTACCAGGAGTCGAAGCTGGCGGGCGAGCTGCTGGGCATCCCGCGCGGGCACTTTCCTGATGGCGTCGATGACTTCGACCGGTACATGACTCGAATGCTCGATGAGGTCACGGTCAACGACCGGTCGCGCGCGCTTGGCCGGCTGGTCATGCGCCCGCGAGTCCGGCTCGTTCCGGGCGCGGCGATGATCCCGTTCGAGATCGTGACCGCGGGACTGCTGCCGCCGGTGTTGCGTGAGCAGTACGGCTTGCGCTGGGGCTCGGGTCAGCAGCGCGTGTTTCGCCTGGCAACGGCGACGTTGCCGCACGCGGTGAAATTGACGCCGCCGGTGCTGCGCGTGTGGCCCTTGCCGGGCCGCAACGTCAGCCTGTCCTTGTGCTAGCGCGGCAGGGTTGGCCGGGCTTTGCCCGGCCATTGCTTTGTTCGTCTCGACACATCACGTGGCATGGCGAAGGAAGGAGAGCAGGAGCGCGAAGCGCTCCGATGAGAGGGAACCATGTCGGGTTCCCTCTCATAGGTCTACTCCACAGACAAGATGAATGGATAGTGCAGCTGTCCGCCCTGCTGGACTTCGACCTCTAGCGCCGGATAGGTCGCGCGGATCGCGGACTCCAGGCGCTCCAGCTCCTCGTCGCTTGCGTCCTCGCCGCGGTACACGGTGACCAGCTCGTAGCCGTCCGGCCCGAGCTTGCCCAGCGCCTTCTGGACGACCTCCGCGTAGTCGCTGCCGGTGAACTCGAGCCTGTCGTTGACCAGGCCGATCACATCGCCCTTCTTCACGCGAAGCCCGTTGGATCGAGTGTCGCGGACCGCGTGCGTGACCTCGATGGTCTGCACGCGCTCGGCCTCCTTGCGCATGGCGTCGAGGTTCTCCTCGAAGCCGCGATCGGGGCTGAAGGCGACCACCGCCGCGACGCCCTGCGGCACGTTGTGCGTCTCGATCAGCTCAACCTTTTTCTCGGTGAGGCCGGGAACTTCCTTCGCGGCGAGGATGACGTTGCCGTTGTTCGGCAGCAGGATCACCGTGTCGTACGGCACCGACTCGACCGCCAGCAGCATGTCCTGGGTGCTGGGGTTCAGCGTCTGCCCGCCGGTGACGGTGCTGTCCACACCGAGCGCCTGGAAGATGTCGACAAGCCCCTTCCCCGCCACCACTGCCACCAGGCCCACCCCGTTGGCGCGAGGCGGCCTGTCGGCGGCCGGCTTCTCGTTGTCGAGGATGCGGCGGTGCTGGCTCGACATGTCCCCGACGTTCAGCTTCAGCAGCTTCCCGTAACCGCCCGCTACGCCGATGACTCGCGTCGGGTCGTCGGTGTGCACGTGCACCTTGACGAGCTCCGGCTCACCGACGACGAGCACAGAGTTGCCCAACGATTCGATGTGGCCGCGGATGCGCTCGACGTCGAGGTTCTGGCCCTCGATCAGGAACTCGGTGCAGTAGCCCCAGCCGCCTTCGGGCAGGTCCATCGAGACCTGCGCCGCCTTCGATTTCGTCGTGGGCACCGGCAGGACCACGCCGGCCTGCTCGATCGTGCGGAGCATGCCCTCGAGGATGATCTGCAGCCCGAAGCCCCCCGCGTCTACGACTCCCGCGTCGCGCAGTATCTGCAGCTGGCTCGGCGTCTTCTGGACCGCGGCCTGCGCCCCGGCCGCGGCGGCGGCGATGACGCTCGTGGCCGTCGCGTCGGGCTCCGACGCTGCGGCGGTGGCGGCCCGTCCGGCCTCACGCGCGACGGTCAGGATCGTGCCCTCGGTCGGCCGGTTGACCGCGCGGTACGCGGCGTTGGCGGCCTCTTCGAATGCGGCCGCGAGCTCGGCGGGCTGCAGGGAGCTGCGACCCTCGACCGCGCGCGCGAACCCGCGAAAGATCTGCGACAGGATCACCCCTGAGTTGCCACGAGCGCCCATCAGGCTGCCGTGCGATGCAAGGCGCGCGATCTTGCTGACCTCGATCGCGTGCGAGTCCTTGATGTCTTCGACGGCCGATTGCAGAGTGAGCAGCATGTTGGTGCCGGTGTCGCCGTCGGGCACCGGAAAAACGTTGAGGCGGTTGACCTCCTCCTGGTTGGCAGCAAGCCAGTTCAGGCTGCCCAGCAGGGCCTGTTTGAAGAGCGGCCCGTCCACCCGAGACGGCCGGCTCGAGGTGCCCAACTTAGCCCCGTTCTTCCCGGACGCCCTGGACGTTGACATTGACCTCCACCACCGGGACGTCGACGGAACGCTCCACGGCAAACTTGACGGCTTCCTGCAGGTTGTGGGCGACCTCGGTGATGCGGATCCCGTACTGGATCACCACGTAGACGTCGATGGCCAGCCCACCCTCGACCTCGGAGACGTCGACTCCTCGATCCACGTTCTCGCGGTGCAGCAGCTCGGCGAACCCGTCGCGGAGGCCGCGGGCCGACATGCCCGCGATGCCGTAGCAGCGCAGGGCGGCATGCCCCGCGACCGCAGCCACAGCCGACGGAAACACCTCGACTCGCCCCCACGGCCGGGAATGGCCCAGGCTCGTCGTCTTCGAGGCCATGAGAAGGCAAATGGTACAATTCGGTTCCGCCAGGCGACCTTCGGGGCGCCGGCCATTCTCCCCATCGGAAGGTTATTCATGGCCAAACGCTGTGCGATCTGCGGCAAAGAGCCGCAATACGGACACCACGTGAGTCACGCCAAGAACCGGGTCAACCGGAGGTTCGAACCCAACCTCCAGATGGGCCGGGTGACGATCGCCGGGCGGGCGGTGCGCGCCAAGGTGTGCACTCGCTGCCTGCGCACGTACGCCGCCTAGCCCCTCCGGGCTGAGCGACTCCGCCTACCTCTTTCTCGGCCTCGCGATCTTCGTCGTGGCCCTGGCGGTCCAGTTCGGCCTCTACGCGACCCTGCTGCGGCCGGCGCTACTGTCCGAGGACATCGAGCGGGGCCGGCCGGCGGTCATTCGATGGCTGAAAACGACCATCGTGTTTCAGGCGGCTGTGCTCGCGGCCGCAGGCGTTTATGTCGCGGTGATCGCTTCGGGCCATCGCCAGAGCGGCGTGGCGTGGGTCGCACCGGCGCTGGGCGCCGTCGTCGGCACCGCCCTGCCCTTGCAGGTGGCCGTAATTTCGATAATGCGCGCCGGGAGAAGGCTCTAGAGCTTGACTCCGTGGACGTCGGCGAGCATGTCGATGTCGCGGTGCAGTGACGACCACACGCGCTCCTGAGCTTGCGGCCCGGGCGTAATGGTCTGCGGATCGTTGATGTCCGCGGCCAGCTCCGGGTGTTGCACCATCTCGGCGAAGAAAAGCGTCCAAGCGCGAGGCACCACTTCCCTCACCGCGTAGCCACCGCCGCCCAGCGCCAGCCAGCGGCCTTCGCACAGCTCGTGTGCCAGCTCGTGAAAGGTACGGCCCACGTGCGGCCAGATGCGCGTCGTGCACGCCAGGTGCGCCAACGGGTCCAGGTGATGCGTGTCGCAACCGTCCTGCGTCACGAGGACGGTCGGCTTGAATTTCCTGAGCAACGCCGGCACCACGCGGTCGAAGCCTTCCAACCACGGCTCGTCCCATGTGAAGGGCACATAAGGAAGGTTCGCCGCCGCGCCACGTCCCGCGCCGACGCCTTTGTCCTCCGGAAAGCCGGTGCCGGGAAAGAGGTAGCGACCGCTCTCGTGCAGCGAGATTGTGAGCACGTCGGGGTCGCTATAGAAGATCTCCTCGACGCCATCGCCGTGATGGACGTCGACGTCGATGTATGCGACCCGGTGCCCGCGGTCTTTCAGCCAGCGGCACGCGATGGCGGGATCGTCATACGTGCAGAATCCGGCTGCTCGGGCCCGATGCGCGTGATGCAGGCCGCCCGACGGGCTGAACGCGTGCAGCGCGGCGCCGCTCTCCACGGCCTCCGCCGCCACCAACGTGGCGCCCACCACCAGGGCCGTGCCGTCGTGCAGGTGCTCCGAGATCGGATTGTCGGCGGAGTCGAAGCCGGCATCGACGACGCGCTGGTGTGGAAGCGACTTGCGAAGCTGCGGGTCGCTCAGCTTCATCACGAGATCGACGTACTCGGCAGCGTGCACGAGCTCCAGCTCCTGGACGGTGGCCGGTCGTGGTGGCACCAGGTGACAGTGCTCGATGAGCCCCGTCGAGCGGATGAGCTCCATCGTCAGCTGGACGCGAATCGGCTGCAGCGGATGCTCGTCCGACAGGTAGTGCTTCATCAGCTCGTCGCCGTAGACCAGCGTCACGGGCCCCGACATGTCCGCAGCTAACCTAACAGCAGCCGTGGAGACGGTCGAACTTTTCGAATCGGTGCCCAACTTTTCGGAAGGCAGGAACGCGGGCGTCATCGACGCGATCGCCGCCGCCGCCGCACCGGCGCATCTGCTCGACGTCGATCGGGATCGGGATCATCACCGGGTCGTGATCACGCTGCTGGCGGAGCGGGAGCCGCTGGTCGACGGTCTGGTCGCGTCGATCGCCGCCGCCGCTGAACGCATCGACCTGCGCGACCACGCGGGCGTGCATCCCCGGGTTGGCGCTGCCGATGTCGTTCCCATCGTGCCGATGGGAAACGTGACCCTCGACGAATGTCACGACGTCGCGCACGAGCTGGGTGAGCGCGTGTGGTCGGAGCTTCAGATCCCCGTCTATTTCTATGGATACGACGAGGAGTGGTCGCTGGCGGACATCCGTGCGGGCCGCGCGCAGCCCGATCTCGGCGCGAGCCTCCACCCCACCGCCGGCGCAGTGTGCGTGGGCGCGAGGCGATTGCTGGTGGCTTTCAACGTGCTTCTGCCCGGCGCGACCGTGACCGAGGCGCGCGCGATCGCCCGATCGATCCGCGAGTCGGGCGGCGGCATGCGCGGCGTGCAGGCCCTGGTGTTCGAGCTGCCCGGCGAGCGAATGCAGCTGTCGATGAACCTGTTTCGTGTCGACGAGGCTCCTCCGGCCTCCGTCATCGAGGAGCTGGAGCGCCGCGGCATCGAGCTGGGCGAGCAGCAGGTGGTCGGCCTGTGCCCGGCGATCGCGGCTAACGCCGCCGCGACCGGCCACATCCTCGAGGCCCGAATCGGATCGGCGGTCGCGGCCGCTGCGGCTCGCCGCGTCCCCGCCGACGACGAAGGCCGCGCCCTGGCGCGCCGGCTTCGATCGGAGGCCGCCGGCCTGAAAACGCTCGGCCCATCTCAGGAGGAGCTGCTCGCCGGTGCCGAGCGCTGCGCGGCGCTGCCGCCGGTTCTGCAGGCGACGGGCGTGCTCGACGCGGAGCTCGAGTCGATGGCCCGGCTCGCTGCCAACGGGTTGCGGGAGGCCCTGACGGAGTCCACGCGCTCGACGTACGCAGCGCGGATGGCGGCGCTGGACCGCCGACTCGACTAGCCGGTGGCCACCTGATCCATGGTCACGGTGCACGCGCCCCCGTTCACCCGGACCGCAAACATGTCGCTCGCCGTCACGCCGAACTCAGCCGAGCCGACCGCGTGCTGAACATGACCGTCGAAGGTAAGCGTCACTGCTCCGCCTGACACCTTGACGTCAGCCGCCGTGCCGCTGGGCCGGCGCAGGTTCACGGTGAGTGCTCCGCCGTTGATAGTGATTGGAACAGTGCCTTTCGGAGCGCCCAGCGTGATGTTCTCGTGACTGGCGCCCGTGTCATCTTCGAGCGACGTCAGCAGTACATGAGTGAAGTCATATGTGTCGTTCGAGGCGCCGCTGTGGACGGCGACCGACCACTTGACCGTTGCATTCAGCTGCAGATCCATAACGAAATGCTGCGGACCGAACAGATGGAAGTTGCCGTTCTGAGAGATCTCCACGTGTCCGGTGGAGCGGTCGAGGCTGATGTCGGGCGCAGGGCCCTGATACTCGATATGCGCCCTGAACAAAGTCGGATCGCTATCGGTCCGAATCTTCAGGGTCGCCGCACCCACATCGATCTGCAGCGAGGCGTGATCTATGCCGCCGGCACCTTCGACCCTGTCCAACGTGTGTAGGCCGGTCGGGCTCTCGGGGCCGGCCGCCACGTAGGCGATCGAGCCGCCCACGGCCACGAGGATGATGAGCGCGGCCGCGATCGCGGATGCGTTCGCGGGCATCGGCGCCCGCATCACGAGCAACTCGAGGCCGATCACGATCACCAGGACCGGCCACAGGTCACCCAGGCGATAGAGGCGATCGCTGCTGATGACGTTCGTGTTGACGAGCAGCGCGATGCCGCCGATCAGGATCAACAAGCCCGGCCAGATGAGACCTCGATAGCGATAGCCGGGAGGCGGCGAGCTCATGTCCCTATGGGCGTTGGCGCCGGATGATCAGCCAGGCGCCCAGCAGGATGAGGAGGACCGGCCACACGATGTCGAATCTCAGCCAATCGAGCAGGCCGAGGTTGTTGAGCAGAAAGTAGATGCCGATCACCACCAGCACCACGGGCCAGAAATATTCCCTTCGCCAGCTCATGGCCAGCGCGATTCTAGACCGGTTCCACCACCTCGAACAGCGCGGGCTGTTCCTTGCGAGCTGACTCGATCAGCTCGGCGCCCGCCACTGTGACCTGCACGCCGCTGCCGTTGTCGAGGTAGCGCGATGTGACTCGCCGCAGATCATCTGCGGTGGTCTGGAGCAGTCGCTGCTTGAACCTCTCGCGGTCCCGGAGCGTGAAGCCCGTCAGCCGGTTGACCGCCTCACGCCGGCCCTTGATGTCTGGAGATTCGAGGGGATCCACATCGCCGCACGCGCCGAGGATCGCCTCCTTCAGATGCTCGGGCTCGATCGGCGAGTCCAGAACCCAGCGCACCGCGCGGTCGTACGCGTCGTAGGTGCGCGTGATGTTGGGATCGCGATACGAGCCGAGCAGGAAGATGCCCGCGGCCGTGCTCGCCTGGGCGAAGCCGCCGTAGGCGCCGCCCTTCTCGCGCAGCTCGCGGTGGATGAAGGTATCGCGCAGGTAATTGGCCAGCACCAGGAGCGCGGGCGCGTCAGCGTTGGTGTAACGCACCGTGCGGAACGCGCGGACGTTGAACGCCACGGGCACGGGCGCGATGCGCGCCTCCGGCGCCGCATCATGCGCGACGGGTCTCGCCGCGGCCTGTGGGTTGCGGCCGGACGGCAGCGCGTCGACCAGGGCCGCGAGGTAGTCGCTGATGGGATCGACCATCGACTCTTCGCATGTGACGACGACCTGGATGGACTCCTGGCGGAACAGGCTCATGCGAATGGTCTGGAGCTTTTCGATGACCGGTCCAAGCTGCTTCTCATCGAGCTTCGCCAGCTCGCGGATCGAATGCAGCATCTGGATGCCCTGCAGCCTCTCGTTGAGCGCGCCTTCCGACGTCAGCTTCGACTGTGCGAGCAGGAGCGCGAACTGGAATCCGAGATTCGCCAGCGAGCTCTCCAGGCGGGTGGCCGACTCGGCGATGACCTCCTTGAGTCGCGCCGGGGCGATCTCGAGCCGCGCGGTCAGATCGCTGAGCAGCTCGACGAATGGCTCTGCGTTGCGGTCGAGCGCCTTGCCCGAAAGCACGAACGACTCGACGAAGTCCTCCACCGAGGCACGCGACTGCACCTGGGCTGACGCGCCGACGCCGCCAGTGACAGCTGCGATGCGCCGGGCCAGCTCGACGTAATCCCGGCCCGCCGCGCCGGATTGCGTCAGCGCGCGGCCAAATAGCGGCAGCAGCTCCTGCAGCTCGCGGTCCAGCACGGAGAAGTCGGACCGAATGTCGATGTAGCTCACCCCGTTGGTGGGCAGCGCGTAGAAGTCCACCGTGGCGCCGCCGATTCGGCGCGTTTGCGGCGCCAGCGGCTCGAACTTCATCGGGATGTCGGTCAGCTCGAGCGTGGGCAGCACCGACAGGTCCTGTTTGGCGTCCTGCGCCGCTTTCAGCCGCTGCGCGTCTTCCACGATCTGGTTGCGGTCCGGTTCGGCCAACGTGCCTTCGATCGACGCCAGGCGCGACAGCTCGCGCTGGTGCTTGCGCTCCTCGAGATCGGCGTCCGGGACGATGGTGATGAGGGCGCGGTGCGGGTTCTCCAGCAACTCCGCACCGATGAGATTTTCCAGGTAGCGGTTGTGCAGACGTTCGTCTTCAAACCGCGCGAGATCGGCGTCGAAGTTCAGGGCGCTGTACGGGTCGCCGCCGTAGTTGTATGCGGGCAGCAGTCCGAAGAGGACTTTCAGGCTGTAGGGAAAGCCCGCGTTGGAACGCTCGCGCTTCTCGAATTCGAGCCGGTGCACGACAGCGTCCACGAGGCCCCGGTCTATGCCTTCGCCCGCGATCTTGTCCAGCGTGTCGATCACCACCTGCTGGACCTGGTCGGCTTTGGCCGCATCGACGTCCTTCAGGCCGGCTCCGAACACCGCCTGCTTGAAGTCGTCCTGCAGACCCGTGCCGTCGGCGAGTGCGGTCCCGAGCCTGGAGTCGATCAGCGCCTTGCGCAGAGGAGCGCCGGCATTGCCCAGGAGGGTGTCGGTCAGGACCTTCATCGCCAGCATCTGGAACGAATCCCTCGACGGCACTGTCACCCAGGCGACGAGGCTTTGCGATTTCTTCTTTGGGTCGTCGCCCGCCGTGCCGGGGTACTGCTCGACGACCTCGATCGGTTTCGTGAAGCGCTTCGCATAAGGAATGGTCGTGTCGATGTCTATGCGCTCGAAGCGTGCGAGCACGCTCTCTTCAATAGTTTCCAGGGTCGTCTCGAGCGAGCGATTTCCGTACGTGTAGAAGTAGGCGTTGCTCGGGTGGTAGTGCACCGCGTGGAAGTCGCGGAGCTTCTGCCACGTGAGCTCGGGGATGTGCTCGGGGTCGCCACCTGAGATGTGTTCGTAGGTGAGGCCGGGAAAGAGCGCCTTGCCGATCGCGTGTTGCATCGTGGCCTGAGGAGACGCCAGCGCGCCCTTCATCTCGTTGAAGACGACGCCCTTGTAGCGCAGTCCGCTCTGCGGGTCGTCGGGGGCCTCGAACTCGAACCGGATGCCCTCTTGCATGAATGCGTCTTCTTCGAGCCGAGGGAAGAACGTCGCGTCGAGGTAGACATCCAGAAGGTTCGCGAAATCCTTCGGATTGCGCGTGCTGAAGGGATACATCGTCCAGTCGGCGCTCGTGAAAGCGTTCATGAACGTGGCGAGCGAGCGCCTGGTCATGCTGAAGAACGGATCGTGGACCGGATATTTCTGGGAGCCCGCCAGCACCACGTGCTCGAGGATGTGAGCCACGCCCG
>DATDML010000016.1:0-2605 GCA_036518815.1 Candidatus Dormiibacterota bacterium | reverse complement strand
GCTCGAGGACCGTCCTCTGCGTCGACCGATCTCCGGGCATGCCGAACGCGTGGCCGAACGGGAACTCGACCCCGACAATGCGCGGCGCCCGTCGTTCCTCGGCGACCGCCGGCATCATCGTCACGACCACCGTCGGGATTCCTGCCTGTTCGATCCACCGTGCCAGCACGGGCACGTTCGCGCAGCAGTCGGGTCAAGCCGGCGCGAGGATAAGGCCGTCGACCTGCTCGGCACGCAGCGCAGCGATGATCTCCGGAGCGGTGCGCTCCCGCCACTCGGACAGCCGCCGGTGCTGGTAGCCCATGACCGCGTAGTGGTGCTCGGCCCCGGCGCTGACGACGCCTTCGGCGGCAAGCTGCGCGAGCATCCGGCGCGGCAGCGCGATCTCGGGATCGGCCTCGATGTCGGCGGTGTTGATGTGCAGATGCGCGGCGCCCAGTTTCGTCGCGCTGTCGATCGAGCGCCAGGTTGGATCGCCCCACTCCGGGTGCTCCTTCTCACGCTCGGTGTCGAAAGGCTGCTGCTCGCCATCGACGAAGAGACCTGCCGAGCTGAGAAGCGCGATCTTCGAATCGCTCAGCCGTTTTGCGAACGGCGTCCAGACCTCTCCGTCTTCGCCCGGAAAAGCTCCGCGGCCTTCGTAGTGAGGGCGAAAGCTGCGGGGCAAGAACTTGAAGCTGTCGACGACCACTTCAGAGACCGGCGATGAACTCTTCGATCGCCTTGTTCACGGCTTCGGGGTTCGTGATGTTGCTCGAGTGGCTGCCACCCTCGATCTTGACCACGCCCTTGCAGCCGCTGAGCCCTGCGCACAGCTGCTCGGCGAGCGACATGTCGATGGCGACATCGTCTATCCCGTGGATCACCAGCGCCGGCGCGTGAATCTCGCCGAGGCGCGGGGTGATGTCGTCCCGGTCCGCGAGGTTGCGAAAGATCTGCGTCATCGTCTTGGGATCGCGCGCCTTCCACTTGGCGATCCACGCCGCGGACTCGGGGCGGTTGTTGCCGACGATGATCGCGGCCACCATCGCAGCGAGCTGGTCGCTGGCGCCGGAGGTGACCCAGACCTCGTGCATCACTTCGTACTGCTCCGCTTTGTCTGGTACTTCCTGGCCGGCCTGCGTGTCGATCAGCACTAGACCCGCGGTGCGGTCCGGATAGCGGAGCGCGAAACGCAGCGAGATGAAACCGCCGGCGCTCATGCCGCCGATCACGGCGCGCCTGATGCCGAGGTGATCGAGCAACCCGGCGAGGTCGTCAGCGGAGTCCCAGTAGGTGAACGGTTCAGGCGTGGCGATGGTGCTGCCATGGCCGCGCTGGTCCCAGGTGATCACGCGATGACGCGGCCGCAGCTGGCGCACCTGGGCGTCGAACATCGCCGTGTCGTAAAGAAACCCGTGGCTCAGCACCAGCGGCAGGCCCGCGCCGCCCGTGTCCTCGAAGTGGAGACGCTGTCCGCGGATCTCGGCGACCGGCACGTCGGGGAGCCTACTCGCTTTAGCCTTAATCGCAAATGAAGACCACGATGAGCAAGGCCAAGCTCGAGCAGGCTGCAGGTTTGATGGCGGACCACGGGATGGACTGCTGGATCGTCCAGTTCGCGCGCGAGACTGGGAATCGCGCGGAGCCTCTGGGCTACCTCGTCGGATCGACGATCACGTGGCCGAGCGCATTTCTGCTGCACCGCGACGGTCGCTCGGCGGCCATCGTCGGCAGCGGCGACGTCGGCCAGGTCCAGGGCCACGGCCTCTGGAAGGACGTGCGGGGTTACACGGCATCGCCGCGCCAGGAGCTCGTGAAGCTGCTGGACGAGTGGAAGCCGGAGCGCATCGGCGTCACGTGGAGCGAGGACGAGGACACCTCGGATGGCATCACGCACGGCATGTACCTCATGCTGCAGTCGCTGCTCGACGGCACGCCTTACGCCGATCGTTTGGTCGCCGCCGGCGGGCTCGCCGGCGAAGTGCGCAGCCGCAAGCTGCCGGACGAGGTGGAGGCGATCCACTCGGCCATCGCCGCCACCGAAGAACTGTTCCGCCGCATCGAAGGCGCGCTCCGGCCGGGCATCACGGAGAAGGAATTGCAGCTTCAGGTCCAGGGCTGGGTGCATGAGGCCGGACTCGGCTTCTCATGGGAAGAGGACATGAATCCGATAGTCGACTTCGGACCTCTGCGCGCGCCGCTCGGGCACACCTTTCCGGGCGACACAAAGCTGGCGCCCGGTCACCTCATCCACGTCGACATGGGCCTGCAGCGCGACGGCTACGCGTCCGACCTGCAGAGGACGTGGTACTGGCTGCGCGACGGCGAGACGGAAGCGCCCGAGCCGGTGCGCAAGGCTTTCGAGGCGACGCGCGCTGCGTTGGACGCGGGCATGAAAGCGCTGAAGCCGGGCGCGGCGGGCCACGAGGTCGACGCGGCTTCTCGGTCGACGGTGATCGGACGCGGCTTCCCCGAGCCGCCGTTCGCGTTCGGGCATCCGGTCGGGCAGATCGCGCACGATGGCGGCGGCTTGCTCGGCCCGCGCTGGGAGCGCTACGGCAAGAGCCCAGACTCGGTGATCCGGCCGGACAGCGTCTTCGCCGTCGAGATGGACCTCGAGGTG
>DATDML010000015.1:0-11008 GCA_036518815.1 Candidatus Dormiibacterota bacterium | reverse complement strand
GACGACGCGACGGTCATCAACACCGACGACCTCAGCCTCGACGACGTGGTGGCGACGATCGTCACCGAGATCTCCGACACGGTGGGCGGCGAATGAGATACAGGTTCCTCACCTGGGTGATGCGCACTCTGGTCCGCACCGTGCTCTTCGGCGGCCTCTTCAAGGCCTACGGCAAGAAGAACGTGCCTCGCAAGGGACCGCTGATCATCTGTCCCAACCATGCGGGCTCGGTCGACCCCCCGCTGGTCCCCGCGTACACGCCGCGCAAGGACGTGTGGAGCATGGCCAAGTCGGAGTACTTCAAGAACCCGAAGATCTCGTGGTGGTTCATCTGGTACAACGCCTTTCCGGTCGTGCGGCACAGCGCAGACCGCGCGGCGCTGCGCAAGTGTTTTGATTTGCTCAACGCCGGTCGCTCTCTGCTGATCTACCCCGAAGGGACGCGCACCCCCGAAGGCGTGCTGGTCAAGCCGGAGCCAGGCGCGGGCTTCATCGCCCAGAAGGCGGGCTGCCCGGTCGTGCCGGTGGCGCTGGTCGGCACACGCACGATCCTGCCGAAAGGCACGAAGTGGCCGCATCGGAATCGCGTGTCGATGACGTTCGGCAAGCCGTTTCGGGTCGAGACGAAGCGTCCCGACGGCACGCGGATCGGCCACCAGGAGGCGTCGGACGCGATCATGCTGCACATCGCCGAGCTGCTGCCGCCAGAGATGCGCGGGGCGTTCGCGGATCTCGAGGCCGAGAGAAAACGACTAGAGGGAGTTACTACTCCGCTCTAGGTCAGCTGAGGCCTGGCCCAGTCGTCTTCGGTCAGCGAGCCGAGCGCCGGGTTGAAGCAGGCGTCGAAGGCCTCCTTCAGGGTCTGCGGCGTCAGGCGAGGCGGCTCCTGACGGTAGTTCGCCAGGTCGACCAGGCGCGCGATCAGCGACCGAGGGTGCGAGCCGCGCAGCGGCTTCTTGCCGTACAGCGTGTGTAGCAGGTAGGTCAGCGCGTTCGGGTCCCACGACACGCCCTGGCGGTCGCACTCGTACTTGAGGATGCGGCCGAACGCCTCGGGCGAGGGGTTGCCGACACCGATCTTGTAAGCCATGCGACGGAGGAAGGCCTCGTCGACGAGCTCGGTGGGCGAGAGGTTCGTGGAGAACACGACCTGGGGGAGGAAGGGCAGCTCGATCTTGCGGCCGGACGCCGAAAGGTCGAGGTAGTCGACCTTCTTCTCCATAGGCACGATGAAGCGGTTCAGGAGCCGCATCGGCGGCACTTCCTGGCGGCCGAAGTCGTCGATGACGAAGACACCGGCGTTGGCCTTCCACTGCAGGGGCGCTTCGTAGTAGCGGTTGGCCGTGTCGTAGGTCAGGTCCAGCTGCTCGAGCTTGAGCTCGCCACCAGCGACCACCACCGGCCTTTCCACCTTGACGAGCCGGCGGTCGATGGGCTGCTCGCCTTCGGCGATCTTGTGATAAACGGGGTCGATCACGCGGATGATCTCGTCGCCGATCGCGACGGCGTGAGGAATCTCGATGGGCGCGCCCATCAGCAGCGCCATGCGCTCGGTGATGGTGCTCTTGCCGTTGCCGGGGGCGCCGAAGATGAAGAGTGATGCACGCGAGACCATCGCGCCGCCGATCTGGTCGATTACGTGCTGTTCCAGCTCGAGCTGGCCCAGCGCGCGCTTCAGCGCCGCGTCGGTGACGTTGGCCTTGCCGGTGACCTGCGAGCGGATGAGCGACAGGTAGTCGTCGAAGTTGATGGGGCACGGGCCGAGGTAGCGCGTCTGCACCGCCGACATCTCGGCGGCGCGCTGGCGACCCTGGGAAGAAACCGTGTAGCTCATACGCACCGGGATCGGCCTGCCCTCGAGGCCGGGCTCGTTGGAGAAGCCCATCGTGTCCATGAGCTGCGCCTTCTGGAACTCCTCGATGATCGGCTGCAGCGTCTCGAAGGGCAGCCCGAGCCTGGTTTCGATGGCCGCTCCGCTCAGCTGATCGGCGAAGGCGATCGTCCGCAAGAGAAGGCTGGCAACCAGGTCCCGCCGGACGTGCAGGTCCTCTAGCCGGCGCGGAGCCTCGATCGCTCCCGTAACCATCGCGCGCAAATATACCCAACCGCGCCGCGGCCAGAGCCATTGTTAAGAACCCTCTAGGCGCAGTTAACGACGTCAGTAGAATCCGCACCGGTGCCGGAGTACGTAGCCCTCGACCTCGAGACCACAGGTCTCGATCCGGCCCGCGATCGAGTCATCGAGGTGGGCGCCGTGGCCTTCACCCCGGACCGCACGCTGGCCACCCTCGAACGGCTGGTCGACCCCCAGCGGCCTCTGCCGGACGCCGTCGCGCGCCTCACCGGCATCACCCAGGCGGACCTGCGCGGCGCCGCGACCGAGGAGTCGGCGGTCACGGAGCTGATCAATTTCGTCGGCGGCCGCCAGCCCGTTGGCCACGGCGCGCGCCTGGACATGGAGTTCCTGACCTCGTCGGGCCTCTGGGACCAGAGCGTCGACATCCTCGATACGCTCGACGTGGCCCGCATTCTGATGCCCGCCGCCCCGAGCCACAGCCTGCCGCTGCTGGCGATCGAGCTTGGCTTCTCTCAACCCAGGCCGCACCGAGCTCTCGACGACGCGGACGCCACGCGCCAGCTACTGCTGCGCCTGCGCGAGGATGCCGCGGCGCTCGACGAGGGCCTCAAGGAATCGATGCTCGCGCTGGTCGCACCGTACGGCTGGGCGCTGTCGCGATTCTTCGCTGAAGCCCTGACCGCGCCCAACCCGCTGACCCCGCCTGCGCCGTCGGCGGGCCGCCGGTCGCCCGCGCTTCGCGCCGACTCGCCCGCGCCGCCCGACGACCCGCGCGAGATGGCGGCCATGCTCGCGCCGGAGGGGGCCCTCGCCGGCACGCTGCCGGGCTACGAGCACCGGGAATCGCAGCTCCAGATGCTGCTTGCGATCGCACAGATCCAGGCGCGCGGCGGAACGCTTCTCGTCGAGGCCGGCACTGGCACCGGCAAGAGCCTTGCCTACCTGCTGCCCTCGATCGCCCGGGCGGTGCGGCACAAGGAGCGTGTGGTCGTATCGACGCACACGCACACGCTGCAGGAGCAGCTGATGAGCAAGGACCTGCCGGGCCTGTCGCAGCTGCCCTGGACGTTCAAGGCGTGCCTCTTGAAGGGGCGGTCCAACTACATCTCATTGCGGCGCTGGCGGCGCTATCTGTCGGAGCCGTGCGAGAACGCGGAGGAGCTCCGGTTCAAGCTCAAGGTCCTCGTGTGGCTGCATACCACCGAGAGCGGCGACCGTTCCGAGCTGCGTCTGCACGGCCGCGAAGAGCTGCTGTGGACGCACATCGCTTCGGATCCGCTCGACTGCGTCGGCGTGCGCTGCACCGCCGAGGACTGCTACGTCCACCGCGCCCGCGCCGAAGCCGAAGCCTCAGACCTCGTCGTGGTCAACCACGCGCTGCTGCTGGCTGACGCCGAGGTGGGGGGCGGCCTGCTGCCTGAGTACGACCACCTGGTCATCGATGAGGCGCACCACCTCGAAGAATCTGCCACGCAGGGGCTCCGACAGGAGGTCGACGGGCCCGGACTCGAGTCGCTCCTCGAGCGGCTGGCGCCGGGCGGGCTGCTGGATGAGTTGCGTACTCAGCCGCGCCTCGGCTCGTCGGCGAGCGACCTGGAGAACGCGGTAGCCCTTGCCACTTCGGCGCGCTCGCGCGTGCACGATCTGTTCGTCATCGCCACGGACTTCGCCGGCCGGCATCTCAGCGAGGGCGATCGCCGTGAGGAATCGCTGCGGATCACGCTGCAGGTTCGCGAAGCCGAGGACTGGTCCGAGGTGAGCCTGGCCGGCGAGAACGCGGCAACGTCGCTGGCCGCGCTCGAAGTCGCGCTACGCGCCGCGGTTGGCGGTGCGCGCGAGTGGCTCGGCGGCGAAGAGCCGGACCAGGGCGTGCGCGAGCTCGAGATCATCCGCGGCCGCCTGCTTGCGGCGCTGCTGCTCATCGGCGAGGCGCTGACCGACCCGCACGGGAACCGCGTCTACTGGTTCATGCAGCCTTCACGCGATGACGCGGTGGTGCTGCGCTCCGCGCCGCTCAACGTCGGCGCGCTGTTGCGCGACCGCGTATACGCCGAGCGCCGGTCGTCCGTGTTCACGTCGGCCACGCTGACGGTTGGCGGCACCTTCGACTATTTCCGCTCGCGCGTCGGCCTGAGCGAAAACGTCGAAGAGCTGGTGCTGCCGTCGCCCTTCGACTTCTACCACCAGGCGCTCGTGTGCTTGCCCTCGGACTTTCCGCTGCCCGAGGACGAGGACTTCGACGCGGCGGTTGAGGACGTCGTGGCCGAGACCGCGCGGCGGGTCGGCGGCCGCACGCTGGTCTTGTTCACGTCGCATCGCCAGCTGCGCGACATCCACACGGCGCTCAAACATCGCGTCGACCTGGACGAGCTGTTGATCCTGGGCCAGGGCATCGACGGACAGCGTCGCCAGCTGCTGAAGTCGTTTCAGGAGACCGACCGCACTCTGCTGCTCGGCACGTCTACCTTCTGGGAGGGCATCGACGTGCCCGGCGACCGGCTCAGCTGCGTGATCGTCGTCCGGCTGCCGTTCGCGGTGCCGACCGAGCCTGTCTTCGCCGCCCGCGCTGAACAGCTGCGCGATGCGTTCTCACAGCTCGCGTTGCCGCAGGCGGCGCTGCGTTTGAAGCAGGGCTTCGGGCGGTTGATCAGGACCTCCACCGATCGCGGCGCGGTCGTCATCCTCGACCACCGCATCCTTGGCCGCGACTACGGCCGAGCGTTCCTCGAGGTGCTGCCGCCCGCGTCACGCTTCGTCGGGCCGGCGCTCGAGATCCCCGACCAGGTCGCCGCCTGGTTGGGATGACAAATTTTGCCGGCAAAACCTCGTCGCGAAGCCGGCCAGCAGCAACTTTTGCCGGCAAGACGCGGGTGAACACTCTCTATGTAGTCGGGACCCCGCTCGGCAACCTCGAAGATCTGAGCGCGCGAGCGCTGCGTGTCCTGGGCGAAGTGAGCGCAGTCGCCGCGGAGGACACGCGCGTGACCGCGCGACTGCTGGCCCGCCACGACATTCGCAAACCGCTCATCAGCTACCGTGCGCCCGTCGAGAGGCGTGGACTGCCGCGCGTCATGGCTGCGCTCGATGAAGGCGACGTGGCGCTCGTGAGCGATGCCGGCACGCCGAGCATCTCCGACCCGGGCCAGGCGCTCGTCACCGCGGCATGGGCCGCGGGCCACAGCGTCGTACCCATTCCCGGACCCAGCGCCGTGACGGCCGCTTTGTCCATCGCCGGATACGCCGGGCCGGGGTTCACCTTCGTCGGATACCTGCCCCGCAAGCCTGGAGAGATGCGCCGCCTGCTGGAGCGGGTGCGCGACGATCCGCGGCCGGCTGTTGCGTTCGAGTCGCCATTTCGCATCCGCAAATCGCTCGCGCTGATTGAGGAATCGCTGCCCGATCGCAGCCTGACCCTGACGCGTGAGCTGACGAAGATTCACGAGGAGGTTTTGCGCGGCACTGCCGCCGAGGTGCTGGCCGCCCTCGGAGAGCGAACGCGTGGCGAATTTACGATTGTCATCAGTGGCTCGTAGAACCGTTCTTGTCGCTCCCGCATGGCCGTACGCCAACGGCCCGCGTCACATCGGTCATGTGGTCGGCTTCGCAGTGCCCGCCGACGTGCTCGCACGCTTCGAGCGCCTGCGCGGCTCGCGCGTCCTGATGGCCAGTGGCACAGATGAGCACGGCACGCCGATCACCTATGAAGCGGACAAGAAAGGCATCCCGCCGCAGAAGTTCGTCGACGAGAACAACGCGATCATCGTTGAAGACCTCCGCCGCCTCGGCATGACCTACGACATCTTCACGCGCACGACGACGGGCAACCACTACCGCGTCACTCAGGATCTCTTCCTGAAGCTTTACGAGAAGGGCTACCTGGTCAAAAAGACGCAGCTGGGCGCCTTCGACCCGACGAGCGGGCGCACCCTGCCGGACCGGTACATCGAGGGCAAGTGCCCGATCTGCGGCTTTCCCGATGCGCGCGGCGACCAGTGCGACAACTGCGGCAACCAGCTTGATCCGACAGATCTAATCAACCCGCATCAGCGGGGCAGCGACAAGCCTGTGGAGTTTCGCGAGACCGAGCACTTCTTCTTCGACCTGCCGGCGTTCGGCGCCCAGCTCGCGGAGTGGATCGAGTCGCATCAGAATTGGCGGCCCAACGTGCGCAAGTACTCGCTGGAGTTCGTGCGCAACCTGAAGCCGCGCGCCATCACGCGCGACCTCGACTGGGGCGTCCCCGTGCCGCTGCCCGACTGGGAGAACAACCCGCACAAGAAAATCTATGTGTGGTTCGACGCGGTCATCGGTTATCTGTCCGCGTCGATCGAATGGGCCGCGCAGAGCGGCAATCCTGAAGCGTGGAAGGACTGGTGGGAGAACCCCGACTCGTGGTCCTACTACGTGATGGGCAAGGACAACATCACATTCCACACGGTGCTGTGGCCCGCGATTCTGATGGGGGCCGGCAACCTGGAGCTGCCCGACGACATCGTCGCGAGCGAGTACCTGAACATGAGCGGCAAGAAGCTTTCGACGAGCCGTGGCGGGCAGATGATCTTCGTCGGCGACTTCCTAGACCGTTACGACGCCGACGCACTGCGGTACTACCTGATGATCGCGGGCCCGGAGAACCAGGACACGGACTTCACCTGGGACGAGTTCATCCGGCGCAACAACGACGAGCTCGTGGCGACGTGGGGCAACCTCGTGCACCGCACGTTGGTCAACGTGCACCGCAACTTTGGTGAGGTGCCTAGGCCAGGTCAGCTGCAGCCGCACGACAGCACCTTGCTCGATGAAGTCGAATCCGTTCTGGATGGCGTTGCCAAGCTCCTGGGCGAGGCTCGCTTCCAGGCGGCGTTGAAGCTCGCGATGAACACTGCCGCGAAGGTGAACGTGTACCTGGGCACGGAGCAGCCGTGGCATGTGATCAAGAAGGATCGCGAGCGTGCGGGAACCATCCTGTATGTGGCGTTGCGCTGCGTCGACAACCTGAAGACCATGCTCACGCCTTTTCTACCCTTCACCTCGCAGAAGCTGCACGCGCTTCTCGGCTACGACGACGTGATTGCCCCGCAGCCCACGATTCGAGATCTGGGCACTCATCGAATCATCACTGGTGAGTACGACTCGATCAACCGATGGGTGCCGTCGCAGCTCGACGCGGGCCGGAAGCTGCCCGAGCCCGTTGCGCTGTTCAAGCGCCTCGACGAGGTGACTGAAGAATCGGCTTCGTAGACACGCATCTCCATCTGGAGGAACTTGGGGATGCCGGTGAGGTCGTCGCGCAGGCTGCGGCCGCCGGGGTGACGCGCATGATCGCGATGGGGGTCGACGCGGCCACCAACCGCAAAGTGATCGAGCTGGCGCGCGAACACGATGGAGTCTGGGCGGCCGTCGGGCATCACCCGACCGAGTCAGGCGAACCCGATCTCCCTCTGCCTATCGACTCGAGGGTGGTCGCTATCGGGGAGGTGGGATTGGATTTCGAGCGGGGCGGCCAAGGGCAGATCGAGCGGCTGGACGCGCTCTTCGCCATGGCTGTCGAGCTGAACCTGCCGGTGTCCATCCACAACCGCGGCGCCACCCAGCAGGTCGCTCAGCTCATCGCGGCATATCCCGGCCTGCGAGGAGTGATGCACTACTTCACTCTTGGCTGGGACGACGCGAAACGATTCCTGGACTTCGGTTTCTATCTGTCGTTCGCCGGCGTGATCACCCGGCCGAGCCGGCACGAGCTGCGCGACGTGGCGAAGCGCTGCCCCGCTGACCGCCTGCTACTCGAAACCGATTCACCCTACGGCAACTCGCAGAAGCGGATGGGCATCCAGAACCGGCCTGCTTACCTCATCGACACAGCCGAGCTCGTGGCTGAGCTGCGCGGGATCAGCGTCGACGCGCTGGGTGATCTCGAAGTCGCGAACGCGCTCGCGCTCTTCGATCGAATGCTGTGATCGACCCCGCCGACCCCGACCAGCTCTTCGATTTGATGCGCCGCCATCGCATCACGCTGAAAAGCCGGCTCGGTCAGAACTTCATGGTCGACCAGTCAATGCGCGACGCGGTCGCGGATGCGGCGGGCATCGCGCCAGACGATGATGTGCTGGAAGTTGGCGCCGGCGTCGGTACGCTGACGGTGGCGCTGGCCAGGCACGCCGCGCGCATCACCGCGGTCGAGTTCGATCGCGACCTGGTACCGGCGCTGCGCGAGGTCGTAGCGGACCTCCCGAACGTCGATGTCGTTCAGGCGGACATCCTGCGCCACGACATGCATGGCGAATCGATCGTGGTGGGGAACATCCCGTACAACCTCACCGGCGCGTTGATTCGCAAGCTGCTCGATCGTCCTCCGCGGCCGCGGCGTCTCTCACTCGTTGTGCAGAAAGAGGTGGCCGAGCGCTGGACCGCGATCGGCGGCGCGAGTGTCGCCACCGTCGCGGTGCAGGTTTTCGCCATCGCCCACATCGTGTTCACGATCCCGGCCTCGGCTTTCACGCCGGAGCCTCGAGTCGATTCGGCGCTGGTCATCCTCGATGTCAGAGACCGGCCCGCCGTGGACGTCGATGACTTCGATGCATTCTTCCGTTTCGTCGAAAGCGTTTTTCAGCAGCGCCGGAAGCAGCTCGCCGGAACGTTGGGACGTCTCAATGGCGAGGGCAGCAAGCAGGCCGCGGCACGCCTCCGCGATGCGGGCATCGATCCGGAGCGCCGCCCGCAGACGCTCGGCCTGGCGGAGTGGGAGGCAATCTTTCGTAGCTTCGGCGCCACCGCCAGCTAAAGTTGCACCCGCGGTGGAGGCGCCGATTCGATTCCCAGTCGAAGGACCTGGCGGCTTTCGCGCCACGCTGCGTTTCACCGCATTCCGAAACATCTGGTTCGCCCAGCTCGCAGCTCAGCTTGCTGACAAGTTCCTTCTCTTCTCGCTGATCATCCTCGCGTTCGACATCTCCGGCGGCAGCACGCCGGTGGCGATCACACTGCTCGCGTACACGGTGCCCGCGGTTCTTTTCGCGCCACCGGCGGGCGTCATCGCCGATCGCGTCGATCGCAAGTCGATCATGGTGTGGAGCAACCTCGGCCGCGCCGCGGCCATCGCCCTGATTCCCCTGCTGTCTTTCGTGCCCGGTCTGCGCAACGATTTCGCGCACCTGCTGCTCATCACCCTCGTCTTCTCATCTGTGGGCCAGCTCTTCGGTCCCGCCGAAGCCGCGGTGATCCCGACAGTGCTGCCGCGTTCGGCGCTGATCACAGCGAACTCCATGGCCCTGCTGACGATGGTGCTGACGCTCGTGGTCGGCGGCGCGCTGGCGCCGATCCTCTCCAGGATCGACCTGTACGCGCCCTACTGGCTGGGTGCCGCCTTGCTCGCTGTGGCCGGCGCGCTGATCTTCGCGTCGGACATTCCCAAGCTCGATCGGACGACGCAGGAACCGGTCGCCGAAGGTGTGAGCCGCTTCCGGCAGATGTTCAACGAGCTCAAGGAAGGGATCGACGTCGTGCGCGCGTCGCGCGGGCTGATGCTTGCCTTTTTGCAGGTGAGCATCGCCGTGCTCGTGCTCTTCATGCTATTCACGCTGGCGCCGGCATTCGTGAGCCGCGTCATCGGCATCGCGCCGCAGGACACGTACGTGATCCTCGTGCCGGCGACGACCGGCGCGATCCTCAGCGCCATCCTGCTCGGCCAGTTCGTGCGCAACTTCGACCGCGCGCGGCTGCTGGCGACCTCGATGATCGCCAACGGACTGACGCTGCTCGGCCTGGCGGCGGTGCCGCAAGCGATGTCGTCGCTGCCCGACCTGCACGCGCACGCCCGGTTGACCGGCGCGGTGTTCAGCCTGCTGTTGGGGCTCGAGTTCGGCGCGATCATGATCCCCGCCGCGACCTACATGATGGAAGCGACCAGCGACGAGGTCCGCGGCCGGATATTCGCTTTGCTGTACATGGTGATCAACGGTGTTACGGCCGTGCCCGTGCTGATCGCCGCGGGACTCGCCGACACCATAGGCACGGCGCACGTCATCGGCGGGCTTGGCGTGCTTCTGATCGCAGGGGGCGGACTGGTGGCTATGGCCTGGTTGCGCGGCGCTGAGCCAGCCAGGCAAGAATGACGAGGATCACCACGATCGCCAGGCCCCCGATCCCGACGCCGCGGATGATCGTCTCCAGCAGCTGGAGGTTGCTCCCGAGCAGATAGCCGGCGGTGCCGATGAGCACCGCCCAGGCGAGACCACCAAGCGCACTGAAGATCTGGAAGCGCCAGAACGGCATGTGCGCCATACCGGCCAGCATCGAGCCCCACGTACGTAGGCCGACGACGAATCGCGCCGCCAGGATCGCCTTGTCACCGTGGCGCGCGAAGAAGAGCTCGGCGCGCGCGATGTGCTCTGGGCGCACGTGGAACAGGGCGCCGAATCGCTCCATGAAGGGGCGGCCGCCGCGATAGCCGAGGAAGTACCCGATGTCCGCGCCGGCGGTGGCGCCCAGGAAGCCAAAGAGCACCACGAGGACGATGCTGTAGTGGCGCGCCGCGGCCCAGGCGGCGGCGGCCAGCAGCATGATCTCCCCGGGGAAGGGGATGCCCGAGCTCTCGATGAGGATTCCGAGCCCCGCGGCGGGATAGCCGATGGCGTCGACGACGTCGGTGGCGGTCACAGCAGGTTCATATACTGGCAAGCCCATGCCGGAGTACGGAGATCACGAAGCCAGCAACGATCCATTGCATGTGCTGCGGCACTCCGCGGCGCACCTGCTCGCGGCCGCGGTCACCGAGCTGTATCCCGACGCGAAGTACGGCATCGGCCCGCCGATCGAGGACGGTTTTTACTACGACTTCGCTTTCGCCAAGCCACTGGCCGAGTCAGATTTGCAGGCCGTCGAGTCGCGGATGCGGCGCATCGCGCAGGAGGGCCGCCCTTACGTTCAGGAGAC
>DATDML010000014.1:0-5382 GCA_036518815.1 Candidatus Dormiibacterota bacterium | reverse complement strand
GGCAGCAACTGCGGATCTCGCATGCCCGCCTTCGTCCCTTTCTCATCGGTGAACCCCGCGCCGGCCGCGAGCTCAGCCACCGAAAGGGTCGTCGGGACGGCCACGTGGGGGAGGCCGCCGAGCTTGAGAGCAACGATCTTGGCGGCGTCGATCGGGCTGCCACCGCCATAGCTCACGACGCAGTCGACGCCGGCGGCGCGCGCCTTCTCGATCGCCGCCTCGACCTGGGCAATCGGCGCGTGCTGGCCGATCGTCGCTGTCACCGCGGGCTCGACCGGCAGGCGCGTCTCGAGCAGCGACCTGGTGGTGATCAGAGCCGGCCGCTTCGCAATCAGGCCGGCCAGCTCTTTGATCGACCCGGCGCCCCAGTGGATCAGGGGCGGGTTCGAGTACCGAAAGACCGGCATCGGTGACACTGTAGGCAATGGCCGGACCACACGCCGGGCAGCCGGTGCTGCACGAGGGAGCGCCGCTCGAGAAGGCGCATGCGGCGATGTTGCTGGTGCACGGCCGCGGCGCGAGCGCGGCCGACATCATGACCGTCGGCCACGAGCTGATGCACCCCAACTTCGCGTACTTCGCGCCGCAAGCCGCGGGCAACGCGTGGTATCCGAATCCGTTCACCGCGCCGATCGAAAGCAACGAACCGTTCCTGTCATCGGCGATCGCGGTGCTCGACGAGCTGGTGGCGAAGATCACCGAGCATGTGCCTCACGAGCGGCTGATCCTGCTCGGGTTCTCGCAAGGCGCATGCCTGACGATGGAGTTCGCCGCCAGGCGTGCGCAGCGCTATGGGGGAGTGGTGGGCTTCAGCGGCGGATTGATCGGACCTGACGGCACGCCTCGCGTCTATCCCGGTGCGTTCGACGGCACGCCGGTGTTCATCGGCTGCAGCGACATCGATCCTCACATCGCCAAAGCGCGGGTGCTCGAA
The DNA here is from genome assembly GCA_036518815.1 of Candidatus Dormiibacterota bacterium. GTDB lineage: Bacteria > Chloroflexota > Dormibacteria > Dormibacterales > Dormibacteraceae > CF-118. Next base: position 4,448 of record DATDML010000014.1, on the reverse strand, counting down.
GCGGGCGAGGTGCTGAAGCGAATGGGTGGTGTGGTGACGGTGAAGCTGTATCCCAACATGGCGCACACCGTGAACGCCGACGAGCTCCACTCGGCGGCGCAGATCGTCGAAGCCGTTGCGCACGAGGTCGCATGACCGACAACCAAGCCGCGAAACAGCGCCTTCTCGACGCGTGGCGCGGCGAGATGCAGGCGCGCGCACAGTACGAGATCCTGGCCGGCCGCATGCGCGATCCCAAGCGCGCGAACATCATTCGCCAGATCGCTGAGGCAGAGGGCCGGCATCGCGAGCGCGTGGAGAAGCGATTGCAGGAGCTTGGCGTTGCCATCCCTTCGCCGGAAAGCGCTCGGTTGTCGAGCCTCCAGCGCCTGCAGGCGCAACTGGCGCCCATATCGGTCGTGATCGCCCGCATGGAGGCTGCCGAGCACAGCGAAATCGACGACAAGTACCGGACGACCACAGGCGACCCGGCGACGGACGAGGTCCTTTCTTCGATCCGCGTGGATGAGCAGGCCCACTCCCGTTCGCTGGATGAGCTGCAGGCCGCGCACGCAACCGACGCCCGGCCGACGACGGTGCAGTCCCACCTCGACCGCATCCTGCGTCGCGAGACCTGGCACCGCACCGGCGCGGGGTGGATCTCCGGCGCAATCTACGGGGCCAACGACGGTTTGGCCGCGGTGTTCGGCATCGTCGCCGGCGTGTCGGGCGCGACGGGAGGCTCGTCTTTCGTGCTTACCGCGGGCCTCACGGGCGCCGTGGCCTCGGGTCTGTCAATGGCGACGGGCGCGTTCCTGGCCGCGCGATCCGAAGCTGAGGTCGCCGCGGCCAACATCGATCGCGAGCGGCGAGAGGTCGAAGAGAGCCCCGAAGAAGAGAAGGAAGAGCTCTCGCTCTTCTACCAGCTGAAAGGCATCGACACCGAAACGGCGAACGAGCTCGCGGAGCGCATCGCCCGCGATCCGCAGGCGATGGTCAAGGCCCAGGTCGCCGAGGAGCTCGGCGGTTCGGAAGCCGGGGCGGATCCGGTTCAGTCCGCCGTCGCGGCCGGCGTCAGCACTTTCGTCGGCGCGATGGTGCCGGTGATCCCATTCTTCTTCCTGACCGGAACGCCAGGGGTGATCGTGGCCTTCATCGTCTCGCTGGTCGCGCATTTCCTGGTCGGCGCGGCGAAATCCCTGTTCACGCTACGGACCTGGTGGTCCGCGGGTCTGGAGATGACGATGGCCGGCGTGATCGTCGGTGGAATCACTTACGGCATCGGACTCTTGATCAAGGTGGCGTGAACCAGAGGGACCTCGTCGACCTTCTGAAGGGCGGCGTGGGTGAGAGAGGCGGGCGATGGGCCGACCTCGGCGCGGGCGAAGGCGCTTTCACTGATGCCCTCGCGGAGCTGCTCGGTCCGGAGGCTCACATCACCGCCGTCGACAAAGACTCGTGGGCGCTGCGAGCGATCGGTGAGGGCATCGAGACGCGCGTCGCCGACTTCACGAAGCCGCTCGACCTGCGGGCCCTCGACGGCGTCGTCATGGCGAATTCGCTGCACTTCGTCCGCGACAAGCTGCCGGTCGTGCGTGCGGTGATGCAGATGCTCAAGCCCGAGGGCCGGCTGCTGATGGTCGAGTACGGATCGGACAGAGGGAATCCTTGGGTTCCCTATCCGATGTCCTACCGGACGTGGGAGAAGCTGGCGGACGAGGCGGGGCTGGTGGGGACGGTGCTGCTGCACACCGTCCCCAGCCGTCACCTGGGATCGATCTATTCCGCCCTGTCTAGAAGACCTGCGAAGTAGATGAGGCCTGGCCCTGCGCGCCGGCGCCCCGGCCGTGGCGGCGCCGCCACCAGCGCCCGATCATCACGCGCTCGCCCCGCCCGCGGCCACCGCCGCCGCCAGGATTGAAGCGCTTGGTCACGCCACCGAGCTTCGCGCCCCACGTCACGTACTTGTGGAACCGCTCCTCGGCCTCCTGGGCGATGCCGATGCGCTCGCCCCGCGTCTCATCGCGGAAACGGGCGATGCGGCCGGCGGCCGCGCCCTCCTTCTCCTCTGCGCTGCTGGTGGCGGGGAGGCCATCCTCGGGCAGCGCGCCGACGACCACGATCTGGTCGTCCTCGATCGTGACGTCCACCCCCGAGAACCAGCCGTCCGGAAGCCTTCCGGCAAACCAACCTCTGATCGAACCGAACTCTTTTTCGTCCATGGAATCGATGCTAGTGATTACACGATTACATTGCAAGTGGCCGATCGAAAACGCGTGGTAGAGTCCTGATCCGATGGGCATGATGCCGCCCGGCTCCCACATCCCGGTGATCTGGTGGGGAGGCCGAGGGCGCAACCGAACCCCCGAATCGGGCCCGGCCAACAGCGGCCTTACCGGCGACCCCTCGCTGGAGCCGCCGAAGCAGCCGGAAGGTCCCAAGGACCTGCGGGGACGCTGGAAGAGCCTCAAGGAATCGGTCACCGGCACGACAGCGGCGCTGCCGCAGGTGCTGCGCCTGGTGTGGGAGGCGAGCCGTCCGACAACGATCGCCCTTTTCGCGACGACCGCGGTCGCCGGCCTCATCCCGACCATCTCGGTCGGCATCACCCTGATGCTCACCAACGCGGTGACTCAAGGCATCGTCATCAACGTCGCTCACCGCCCCGACCGCGAGGTGCTCTCGCAGCTCGGCGTGCCCTGGATGCCCCACCTCCAGTTCACCGTCGTCGGCATGATCGTTTTCCTCGCCGTCGCGCAGCTGGTCGTCTTCGCCGTGAGCGCGCTCCTCAACACGCTGCGCAACATCAGCCAGCAGCTGCTGCAGAACTCGGTGTCGATGCGCATCCAGCTGATGGTCATGGAAAAGGCCGCGTCGCTCGACCTGCCGTTCTATGAAGATGCGGCGTCTTACGACCTGCTGCGGCGCGCCCAGAACGACTCCATCAACCGGCCGGTGCTGATGATCGCGACCGCGTTCGGCCTCTTCCAGACCGCGCTGACCTTCGTGACGATGATCGCGGTGCTGGTGGCGGTGAGCCCGCTGCTCGCGCTGCTTGCGCTCGTGTCGCCGGTGCCGGCATTCATCGCCGACACACGCTACGGCTGGCGCGGCTACAACATCGCGCGCTGGGGTTCGCGGCTGTTGCGGCGCATGACCTACATGGTTTCGCTGGTCACTACCGACACCTACGCCAAAGAGGTCAAGCTCTTCGGGCTCGGTCAGTACTTCATCGAGCGCTACCGCCTCATCGCCAAGGTCTTCTACGACACCCAGCGCTCGCAGCTGGTGCGCCGCTACATGACGGGCTTCGCGCTTGGCAACCTGAGCACGATCGTCGCGTCCCTTACCTATCTATATGTCGCGCTGCAGGCGATCGTGGGGCGCCTGACCATCGGCCACCTCATCGCTTACACGCAGGCAGCTACCGCCGTGCAGAACTCGATCCAGAGCATCCTCAGCGGCTTTTCCGGCATGTACGAGCACAACCTCTACCTGAACAACCTGGTCGAGCTGATGGGCAAGGAGCCGACGCTGCCGGTGCGGGCCGAGGCGACGCCAGTGCCCGAGCCGCTGCGCGGCGAGATCACCTTCGACAACGTCACATTCGTCTACCCGGGCGCCGAGAGCGAGGCGCTGAAAGAGCTGTCGTTCACGGTCGCGGCCGGGGAGACGCTGGCGGTCGTCGGCCGCAACGGCGCCGGCAAGACGACGCTGTTCAAGCTCATCTGCCGGCTTTATGACCCGACCGAAGGTCGCATCCTCCTCGACGGCGTGGACCTCCGGGACTTCGATCCGCAAGAGCTGCGCGCTCACATCGGCGCGATGTTCCAGGACTACGTGGACTACCAGGCGACGGCGGCCGAGAACATCGGACTGGGCAATGTGGGCGAGCTCACCGATCGCGAGGCCGTGGTCAGCGCCAGCAAGCAGGCGGGCTCGGACGAGCTGATCTCCGGGCTGCCCGCCGGCTACGACACGGCGCTTGGCAAGTGGTTCGACGCCGGGGTGAATCTTTCCGGCGGCGAATGGCAGAAGGTCGCGCTCGCGCGTGCGTTCATGCGCGAGGATGCGAAGGTGCTGCTGCTGGACGAGCCGACATCGGCGCTCGACGCTCAGGCCGAGTACGACCTGTTCGAGCGATTGCGGTCGCTCACCCGAGGGCGGACCGCCGTCTACATTTCGCACCGGTTCTCGACGGTGCGGCGGGCGGACCGAATCGTGTTCCTCGAGCACGGCAGGCTGGTCGAAGAGGGCACCCACAGCGAGCTGATGCGGCTGAACGGCCGCTACGCGCGGCTGTTCCGCATGCAGGCGGCAGCCTACACGGGTGAGGAGATCCTGCCCGAGTCCGACGCGGACGCCCCGGCCGCACAGCCCGCCTGAAACCTGTCCGGAAGTGTGCACACTTCCGGAGCGTGGCCACCGAAAAGCGGACGACGGGTGCACACTTCCGGTCGTTCGGGCTC
>DATDML010000013.1:0-17422 GCA_036518815.1 Candidatus Dormiibacterota bacterium | reverse complement strand
GCCTTTTCGAGCGGCTCCAGGCCGAGCGCGCCGCCCGCGTTGTTGACGAGCACATCGACGCGGCCGAATCGCTTGCGCACGTCGGCGACGAATCGATCGACGCTCTTCTCGTCGGTGACGTCCAGTTCGATGGCGACTCCGCCCTCGCCCACGGCTTTGCGCACGCGATCGATGCGACGCGCGCCACCTATCACCGTGTATCCGTTCTTTGTGAGAAGCCTGGCCGTCGCGGCGCCGATGCCGGACGACGCTCCAGTGACCACGGCAACGAGCTTGCGTGTGGCCGCCATATTCCTGCGCAGCGTACCCTAGAGACTGCAGATGCTGGATGCGCTGGTCGGGGTCGTCGCCGGTCTGCTGATACTCGCAGGCATCCTGGTCATGCTCGGTCCGCAAACGATGTCGCTCCTGCGACGCACGCGCGGAATCAGGCGGTCACGCAATCCTTTCGCCGCGCTGCAGGCGCCCAAGACCAGGGAGGCGGCGCCTTCGGGGCTTCATCCCAAGACGCAACGCGTGCTCGCGTCCGCCACGCGGCTGTCCGCATGGCTGCGTGCCCACGGCCAGGATGAGGTCGCGCGGGAGCTGCGCTCTGCGGCGGGACGGCTCACGAGCGACGAGCCGTCAGGCCTTTACGCGATGCAGACGACGCTGCGACGGCTGCGTGGACTTTCCATGGGCGACCGCAACTCCGACGAGCGCCTGAAGATCCTCTCCGCCGAGCTGCGCAAGGCGGTGCAGGACCGTTTCGAGCAGCTCGAGCTGCTCCCCTTCGGGCATCTCTAGGCCGCGCCTCTAGGCCGGGCTAATCGGGCCCTCCAGCGAACACTCGACGCTGCAGAACACGCCGCGTCCGTGCATCACGGCGCCGAATCCGATGGGTGCCGCGCAGCGATCGCAGAAGTCCCTCACCGACACGGCCTCCGGCCTGACCAGCTGCAGGTTCGGCCTGCTCGCCGCGATCCGATCGGTGCGCCCGCGTACCCGCCAGAGCGGTAGCTGAACAATGCTCATGACTAGAGCTCCTCTCCCCCGAAATCCGACCACCGGAGCCACCCGGTCAACCCAGTATGGGCGGCCATCCGCACTTGTCGCCGTACAAATGCATTAGCCCCCGCTAGTGCAGGTCAGTACAGGCGGGCGAGCCCTCGTTAAGAAGGCATGTGTATGAATTGCGGTTGTGGCGAGTACAACACCCGACACAAGCCGACCGACATCACGCTCGACGACCTGAAGCAGGCCGCTGAGGGCCAGGACATGGACATCGAGAAGTCGGCCGACAACATCCACCAAGCGGCCCGAACGCTTAAGCAGCAGGGCAAGGCCAACTAGGTCCCAATGCAGGAGGCCGCTGTAATCGGCCTCAAGGCCATCGCCGGGGGTCTCCTGGTGGTGGCCTTTTCTTTGCTTACGTCGCGGCTCAAGGAGAAGACTTTGGCCGGCGTCTTCGGGGCTGCGCCATCGGTCGCGCTCGCATCCCTCGCCATCACGGCGCTGGTGATGGGCCCGACGAAAGCCGGTCAGGCCGCGCACGCCATGATCGCGGGCGCCGGCGGCATGGTGGCGTTCTGCGCCACGGCCGTCGTCCTCGAGAAGAGGACGGGCGCGATTCTGGGCAGCGGCATCGCCTGGCTCGCGTGGGCTCTGGTCGCGGTCGCCGTGTACTGGCTGGTGCTGCGATGAAGTTCAAAGAGCTCGGCGTTCGTTTTGCGTTCGGCTTTGGCATCGCCGCTGTCGCCGCTGTCGTCGGGGCGATCTGGGGCAACAAGATCGGCGGCATCCTGCTCGGCTTCCCCGCGATCCTGCCGGCGTCGCTCACCCTCATCGAGCGCCACGAGGGCAAGCAGAAGGCTGCAATCGATGCCACGGGCGCGATCCTCGGCTCGGTGGCGCTGATCGTCTTCGCGATCACAGCGACCTGGACGCTTCCCAGGTTTCCTTCCGCACCGGCCCTCGCCACTGCGTGCGCGGCGTGGCTCTTGACCGGGCTGGGCCTTTACGCCTTGGCCGTGCGCCTGCCGATGCGGCGGAAGAGGCTCGCCAAAAGGGCCAAGCACAGAACCGCGTAGCCGGCCACTCGCCTGGTCGCCGGCGGGCGCGGCTCGCGGGGCGGCGCGGGCGGAACCTCGGCCTTCTTCTTTTCAATGACGGTGTGGGCCCTCTCGACCTCGCGTGACTCGTGCATCGGGCTCGCGATCAAGCCCAGCCGCTCGGGCTCGCCGGTCCGGAACTTGTTGAAGACCGCGCCGAGCAGGATCAGGTTGCTCAGCAGGTAGAACCATGTGGCGAGCAACAGGAACAGGGCGAACTGCGCGCCGTACGTGTTGAAGCCGCCTGCAAAACGCGTGTAGACGGGCCATGCCAGCGACAGTGCTTCGATCAACACACCGGCCAGCAGCGCGCCCGGCAGAACTTCGCGGAACTTGAAGCTGCGGTTGGGCACCAGCCGGTACAGCAGCACCAACAGCGTGACCATGACCAGCGCGCCGACCACGATGCTCAAGAACCACGCGCCGGGGAGGAGCGCCGCCGCCGCATTGGCGCCCACGCTGGTCGCGACCGCGGCGACGAGCACGATCATCATCACGAAGCCCATCAACTTCTGACGCACCGTGTCGCGCTGCGGGATCCCGAAGATCTCGGCAAAAGCGAATTCCATCGTGGCGAACACACCGCTGCCGGACCAGATGAGACCGCCAATGGAGATGAGGCCGAGCCAGCCGGCGCTCTGCTTCACACCCTGCAGCGCGTGCAGCAGCTCCGCCTGGGCGGTGCTGGGGAACGTCGCGATGATCAACGACTGGACCTTTTCCTGCGTGGCCGGGTCGCGGATGCTGAGCCCGATGACCGCGAGGATGCCGAGGATGAGCGGAAACATCGACAGCAGGGCGTTGAATGCGAGCGCTGACGCGTAATTGGCGGCCTGGCTGGCGCCAAAGGCCTGCAGGACCCTGACCGGAAGCCAGCCCTGGACCTTCCGGATCAAGCGTCCGATTCTTGACTGCTCCTCGGTCGCATGACGCGCGCGGTGACCGCGGTGGCGAGTGAAGTGGCGATCGCGGGGGCTACCTTGCGCGCGATCGATTCCCAGATCGCTTCTTTCTCCTCGCCGTTGGAGATCACGACCTTCACAGGCCGACCCTTGAACTTCGAGCGGATGGTGTCAGGCAGGTCGGTCAACGCGTCGGGGACCATGTCCTGCAGGCGCTCCGAGACACCGGGTTTGCGGACCTGGCGGTAGATGAGAAAGGCGACGCCGCCGATGACGAGGCCGGCCGCCACACCCGCCGCGACCATGACGCCGACCCGGCGCGCACGCGCAGCCGCGCGCTGCTCGAGGATCGTCAGGTTCTCGTCGACGTGGTCTCGGGTCTCGGCTATCTGCCGGCTGATTTCATCCGTTGAACCGCCCATTCCTTTGTCTCCTTCAGGCTCGTGATGGTCTTCTGAGGCATCGTGACCCGGAGCCGGATGCGCCCGTAGATCGCCAGCCCTACCGCGATCAGCGCGTACAGCACCGCCCACACCACCGCGGCCTCCCAGTGCCACGGCACCGCGACCACGACGATCACCGGCACGGCCACGAGCAGAACGATCCCGGCGAGGATCGCCGCCACCGCGAAGCACGCCGCGGCGATGCCGTTGGTGACCGCGAGCTCCTTCAGCTCCTGCTTGGCCAGCTCGACCTCGAGATTGACCAGGCGGTTCAGGTCCTGGACGACCTCGGCGGCCAGCGATCCGGTCTTCGACCCGTTGCCGTTGCTCCGAATTTCGGTTTCTGTCGCCATACGCAACTAATGATGCAACGCCCGGGAACTCAGATCTGACGGCGGTTTCGCACCTCGGGCGCGAATTCGGCGGGCAGCTCCACCGGGCTTCGCGCGACCAGGCAGAACTCCGGCGGCGGCCCGAGGACCATCATGCGGCGCCACAAGGATCCGCCGAAACGCTCGAGCGACTGGTACAGGGCCGGGTACGGCATGCCCGCAGGCTTGGAGAACCCGATCTCATAGGGTGCTTCGAGGTCGGCCTCGCCTCTTGCGAGCCGCAGCAGCTTGCCGCTGCCGCCGGCGGCCATGCGCGCGGCCGCATCGTGAGGCGCAGATCGCGAGCCGGAGACGGCCGCATCGTTGAGGCCATCCAGCGCCGCGGAGCTTTCGACGAGGTACCAGTCGCTGTATGCATCGCCGATGACGTAGGTGGTCGACTTCACAAAACCGGCCGTGCCCGAGCGCGCGAGCTCCGCGTGCAATCTGCGCAGCGCTTCCTCGTAGGCGGCGACGTCGCTATCAGGGGCGGGCCTGTGCGAGAAGACGTATGCGAGCAAATTGGCTCAGCGGGCCTTTGGGCCCTTGCCTGCTTCCACGTACTCCTTCAGGCGCTTCATGTTGTCGCGTATGCCGTCGGCGTACTGCCGCGCCAGCAGACCGCCGGCGAATCGAAGCAGTCCGGTCAGCTCGAAGTCCATCTCGTAAACGACGTGCGTGCCATCCTTGCGGGGTGAGTACGTGTATTTCCAATCGCCTTTGAGCGGACCGCGAATGAACTTGCCGGAGCAAACCTGGGGCTTGGTGAAGACGTCCTGACGGACCTCCAGCTTTTCCTTGATCCCACCCGGCAGATCCAGGTGATATCGGTATCGCGTGCCGACGCGCGGCGGGCCGGCGTCGAGCTTCTCCACCTTTTCGAGATTCGTCGTCCACCGCGGCGCGTGGACCACGTCCTCCTGGACGACCGCCCACACGCGCTCGGGCGGCGCGGTGATGTTGACGGTCTCGTGAATCTTCGGCATGACCCTGTGAGCACAGCCTAATGCGGCGCGCTGAGGGCGAAGGCGGCGCCGACTCCACGCCGGCTCGCGCCGGCGGCCCGCGGATGCTGGGCGCGCTGCGGCATCGCAACTACCGCCTTTTCCTGACCGGCCAGATCATCTCGACGGTCGGCACCTGGATGCAGAGCGTGGCCATGCCGTGGCTCGCATTGCAGCTCACGCACAGCGGCTTCCTGGTGGGCCTGGTGCTCGCGGTGCAGTTCACGCCGGTGCTGCTCGGCAGTCAGTTCGGCGGCATCGTCGCCGACCGCTATCGCAAGCGCTCGGTGCTGCTGGTCACGCAGTGCGCGTTCACCATTCCTTCGTTCTCGCTCTTTCTGCTGAGCAGCAGCGGGCACGCGATGTACTGGGAGATCCTCATCGCTGCGGCCGCCACCGGGACGATCAACACGTTCGACGTGCCGGCGCGCCAGGCGTTCGTCATCGAGATGGTCGGGCGGCAGGACTTGATGAACGCGATCGCCCTGAACTCCTCGGTCTTCAACGGCGCCGCGGTGGTCGGTCCTTCGATCGCCGGCGTGATCATAGGCGCGGTCGGCGTGCCGATCTGCTTTCTTGCGAACTCAGTGAGCTATCTCGCCGCGGTCGCCGCCCTGCTGCTGATGCGCAACCTGCCGGTGGTCGTACGCGAACAGAAACAGGACCAGCACTGGCGAGAGCGCCTCGCCGAGGGTTTGGGCTACGCGCGCCGCGAGCCGATGGTGGGGCTGCTGCTCGTGGTGGTCGGTGTCTTTTCCCTGTTCGCCATGAACCGGCTGACGCTCATCCCGCTGTTCGCGGACCAGGTGCTGCACGTCGGCGCCGCTGGATTCGGCTTTCTGATGGCGTCGATGGGCTCGGGCGCGCTCATCGGCGCGCTCGCGCTCGCTTTCTTTCCCGGCCTGGGTTCGAATCCGGCGCGCCAGTTCTGGCTGGGCATGCTATGGGTGGCCGCGCTGGTCATCTTTTCCGCATCGCGTCTTTTTCCGCTGTCTGTCGGCGCGTTGTTCGTGGCAGGTTACTGCCAGATCTCCTTCATCGCGACCGCGAACAGCCGCATCCAGACGCTCACGCCCGACAGCCTGCGCGGCCGCGTGATGGCGCTTTACGCGCAGGCGTTGATCGGCGTGGGCCCGATCGGCGCCATGCAGGCAGGCACCCTATCGACGCTGCTCGGCGCGCCGTGGGCGATGGCGATCGGGGCGACGGTCGCCGGGACGGTGGTGCTGGCGGTTCGGCTACGCCGCCCCGCCGTCTTTCAGCGGCAGCCCCTACCCGAACCGAACTTCTAGCACCGCCGCGACGATCAGCAGCGGCATCAGCCACCGCAAAGCGCGGACGTAATCGGCGGCAGCGGCAAGCACCCGCGCCATCCAGCCGCCGGACGCCTCCATGTGGATCGCCGACGCGCCGATATGGACGGCCAGGCCGCCGGCGATGATCGCGGCCGGGATCTCGACGATGCCGTTGGGAACGATGCCGCCCAGCGCCGTCGCCCACGAGGACTGCGATGCGGCAAAGCCGAGCAGGAACCCAGGAAAGAAGGTCAGCAGGAAGCCGCTCAGGCCGGCCGTGATGAGCGCGAGCGGCGCCACGAGCAAGAGGGCCAGCAGGTTGTGGCTGAAGATGGCGAGCGCGTTGTCCAGCGGCGTGCCGTCGCCGGCCGATGCGATGAGCGTCGAAAGCGCGGGCCGCACCACCGAGCCGGGGATGGCGCCGGACGCGCCCGCCAGGTAACCGGCCAGCGCGCCCGCGGGCAGTCCTGTCGCGGCGAGAACGAGCGCTGCGCGCCGCTGCCAGAGCAATCGAAGGAAACCTGGCCGGTTCTGGAATGCCGCGCGCACCGCATTGGTCGCACGGCGCAGTGGATGTCGGAGGCCCGCGTCGCGCGCGAGCAGAGCCTCGCGCGAGAAGCCGTTGAGGCCCATGCGCAGCAAGATGGCCGCCAGCACGATCATCAGCCCGGCGAACGCCCACAGGAACTCGGATCGCCCGAGCAGGATCAGCGCCGCCTCTACCTGCAGCGCCACCGACATCGGCAGGATGATGAATGACGCCATGACATTGGCCGCGCGCATCGTCCTCGCGTTGAGGCTGATGATCACGGCGCCCGCGACCATCGCCGCGACCTGGCAGATGGTCGACAGCCCCAGCGCGATGAGCACGTCCAGCGGGAAGTAGCCGAGCCCCGGGAACACGATCACGCAGTAGACGATCAGGCCGCCGTAGCAGAGCGCCAGCGAGACTGCCAGCACCGCTGCCACCTTGCCCGCGTAGATCTCGGCCTCTTTCAACGGCGTGGAGACGAGGACCTCGAGCGTCGTGCGCTCGCGCTCGCCGACGAACGACTCCAGTGCGAGAACCAGCGCGAAGCTCGCCGGGATGAAGACGACGAAGAATGCCCCGACCACCGACAGCCGGTTGACCACCGCGGTGCCGCCGCCGAACAAAGCCAGGCCACGCACACCGATCGCGCATCCGATGGGAATGGCCAGCGTCAGCGCGACCATCGCCATGATCAGGCGCAGCTCGCTCACCGCGTCGCGCAGGTCGCGCGCGGCTACCAGTCGCGCTTGAGAGATGAGCCGCGAGGTCCCATCTCTATGCCGATCGAGACTCTGCCAGCTCATGCTCGTGGTGATTCCCGACTATCGCGAGGTAGATGTCCTGCAGCGTCGGCAGCTCGCGCAGCTCGCGGCGCACCTGCAGGCCCGAGCGCTTGCGCAGCTCGGAGATGTCGCCGACCGCCAGCGCGCGGCCGGCGGACATGATGCCGATCGACGCAACGCTGCCGTCGTCCGCCGCGCCAAGATGCTCGGCCTCGTCCATGTTGTGCGTGCAGATCACCAGCGCGCAGCCTGATTTCTGCAAGTCCTTGAGGTATGCCCATGCGCGGCGAGCGCTGTCCGGGTCGAGGGCCGAGGTGGGCTCGTCGGCGAGGACCAGGCGCGGGCGATGCAGCGTCGCGCGGATGAGCGCGACCTTCTGCCGCATGCCTTTGGAGAATGTGCCGAGCCAGCGATCGCCGGCGTCGTTCAGCTCGAAGAGTTCCAGCAGCTCTTCGATGCGACGGCGTCGCACCGACGCGTCCATGTCGTAGATGGCGCCGAAGTAATCGAGGTAAGCCCGCGCCGACATGCGCTCATAGAGGCCGGGCAGCTCGGGCATCAGGCCTACGCGCGCCCGCACCGCCGCGGGATCTACAGCGGTGTCGATGCCGTCGACGCGCACGGTTCCGCCGCTCGGCGCGAGCACACCCGCCATGCAGCGCAGCGCGGTGGTCTTGCCTGCACCGTTGCGCCCGAGCAGGATCAGGCACGCACCGTGGCCAACGGTCACGGTCAGATCTGTGAGCGCGAGCACATCACCGTAGCGCTTCGCCAGGGATTGAACTTCGAGCACCGCTCGTCGATTGTGACGGGCGCGCCGGTCGAAACCGGCTACTTAGGAGTCGGGAAACGGCTCTCGAGGCTTGGTCCGTAGCGCCGGAACGATCGGCGTCCGGTCAGGAAGATCACCAGTTGAGCGGCCAGGAATGTCACCGCCCCGGCCAGGATCACCGAATACGCCGGCCCGCCGAAGCCGACCGCGGCCAGACCGCCGATCGCCCCCGCGACCGACGAGACGATCACGCCCACCATGCCCGGCAACGTCACAAAGGCGTGAAAGAAATTCCCCAGTCCCTGTCCTGTCTCAGCGACCAGACCCAACGTGCGCAGCGCTCCGAGCAGGTCGTCGTGATGGCCGGTGATGAAGTTCGGCTCAAGATCCGGGTGCATCTCGAGGTACGCGTGCCGGATGCGGTTCATGCCGATCACGGTGTGGTAGTCGTCCCTGTTCAGCATCATCAACCGGCGCATGGTGGCTACGCCAACGAAGAAAACGACGGCGAGCATGAAGATCGCGATGGCGATGAATGTCGGCCCGAAACGGTCGGCCTGGGCTACGAGCGCCAGCGCGATCACGGAGCCCGACAGGATCGCCAGGAACATGTTCACCCGGCCCAGCGACTCCTGGTAGACGAGCGACCGGGTGGCCAGCAGGCTCCAGTGTTCCGTGGCCAGGATCTGAATCGCCTCGGAGTCGCGCTTCAAGGGCGGAATTTCGGTCGACATTTGCCTATCCTTGTTTGAGCGACCCCGGCACCAGCCGGGGTCTTTTCTTTTGTCTTAGGAGTTTGACGAATGGACGACACCGAATTCCTCCGCGCGTTCCTCCGGGGGTGGCCTGCCGAGGAGAAGTTCCATCACTACGACCACCTCCGCATCGCGTGGCTCGTGATCGAAAGGCACGGCCTGGAGCCGGCTGCCGAGATCGTGGGCGAGAAGCTGAAGGCAATGGCGATCGCCGCCGGTGTCGCGCCCCTCTACAACGAGACGATGACGCGGTTCTGGATCCGGCTCATTGCCCATGTGCGGGAAGCGACCGGGGCCGCGAATGTCGACGAAGCCATAGCCAACGTTCCGATGCTGCTCGATAAGAACCTGGCTCAGCGGCACTGGAGCCGGACACTGATGTTCGGGCCGGTGGCCCGCGCGAGCTGGGTCGAGCCCGACCTGGCGGCGCTGCCTTTCTAGATCAGTCTCGCGGCAGGAAGCGGGGCAGCTCAGCCAACGATCCGAAGCCCTTCGACTGGAGGTGCGCGGCGATCCCGTCGTGCACCTCCGCGATCGCGTTGGGATTCACGAACGTGGCCGTGCCCACCTGTACGGCACGGCATCCGGCCACCAGGAATTCGAGCGCGTCCTCCGCGCGCGCGATGCCGCCCACGCCCACGACCGGAATTTCGACCGCCCGCGCCGCCTGGTGGGCGAGGTGCACGGCCAGCGGACGGATCGCGGGACCCGACAGGCCACCGGTCCGGAAGCTCAGCCGCGGCCGGTAAGCGTTCAGATCGATCGACATCCCGACGAACGTGTTGACCGCCGACAGCGCGTCCGCGCCCGCGGCTTCAACCGCGCGAGCGATGACTCCGATGTCGGAGACCATCGGCGTGAGCTTTACCCACACCGGCAGCTTCGTCCTGTGCCGCACCGCCTCGGTGACGGCGGCCGCGGCGCGCGGGTCGTTGCCGAAGTACATGCCGCCCTGCTCGACGTTCGGGCACGAAATGTTGATCTCGAATCCAGCCACGCCGGGCACGCCGTCGAGCCGAGCGGCCAGCTCGCCATACTCGGCCGCCGATTCGCCATTGATGTTGACGAGGACGGGGAATTCCCACGTCGCCCACTGCGGTGCGTAGTCGCGGATCAGTCCTTCGACTCCGGGCCCCTGCAGGCCGATGGCGTTGAGCATGCCGCTCGGGGTTTCGGCGATGCGCGGCGGAGCGGTACCCGCGCGCGGCTTGAGGAAGATGCCCTTGGACACCATCCCGCCCAGCGCACGTCGCTCGAGCAGAGGGACCTCGGTGCCATAGCCGAACGTTCCCGAAGCCGCCATCACCGGCCCTCGCAGGTCGATGCCACCGACGATCATGCGATCGCGTACTGAAGATGTGACGGCAGCGCGGTCCAATCGACCTCGCTCGCTCGATACACCGGGCCTTCCGTGCAGGCGCGGTCGTAGCCGCCGCGCGCCAGCGGCACAGCGCAGCCGAGGCAGACGCCCGTCCCGCAGCCCATGTACGTCTCGACCGCCACCTGCGCTTCCGGCCAGCGCCGCGCAACGGCGGCCAGCATGCGATTCGGCCCGCACGCAAGGACGAGATCCGCGTCGGGGGTCGCGGCGACCACATTGCCCGCGAAACCCGCGCTGCCGTCGTCGGTGGCGAGGATGACCTCATCACCGTCACTCTCCGCGCACAGCTCGCCGGCAGTGCGCGCCCCATGCACCCAGGTCACCTTCATGCCGGCCCTGCGCGCGTCGCGCGCCGCCAGCGGCATCGGCGCCACACCGAGACCTCCGCTGATGAGCACGACGGTGCGCGCGCTGCTGATGAAGTCATAGCCCCGTCCCAGCGGGCCGAGGCAGCTCACCGTGTCGCTCTTGCGCATCGCCAGCAGTTGCGCCGTGCCGGCGCCGACCGCCTTCAGCACCACCTCGATGCGATCGCCGTCGACCCGGTACACCGAGAACGGACGCCGCAACAGGGGCCCAGGCTGCATGCCGATGTTGACGAACTGGCCGGCCTTCGCTGAAGCGGCGATCTGCGGCGCGAGGAATCCGAGGACCCACATGCCGTGCGCGACCTGGCGCCTTTCGACCAGCGGCGCCTCAGTCAGAAACAACCGGCGTCCCCCGCCACTCCTCGATGGTGCGCACCTCCATGTCCGACGAGGCGTCCGCGGCCGACTCCAGCAATGCGGCCGCGGTGTCGAGCGAGGTGAGGCACGGGATGCGGCGCTCTACCGCTGCACGCCGGATCTCGAATCCGTCCTTGATTACTGGCCCACCGTCGTCGCTCGGATCTTCGTAGACATTCGACATCGTGTTCAGGACCAGGTCGACCTCGCCGTTGTTGATGACGTCGAGCACCGTCGGTCCTTCCTGGCCGATCTTGGCCACCGTCCGCGGCGAGAAGCCCGCGCGCCGCAGCGCCTTAGCCGTGCCTTCCGTGGCTACCAGCCGGCAGCCCATCTGCACCAGCCGCGAGACGATCGGGAACATCTCGGGCTTGTCCGCGTCGGCGATCGTGAGCAGCACCGCACCGCCTCGGGGCACGTGCACGCCGGACGCCGCGAATGCCTTCCGCAGCGCGCCGACCAGGTTATGGTCGATGCCGATCGCCTCGCCTGTCGACTTCATCTCCGGGCCGAGGTACGAGTCGACCGCGGGCAGCTTGCTCATCGAGAACACAGGGGCCTTCACCGCCACCAACCCGCGGGGCGGCACGAGGCCGGTCTCGTAACCGAGCGACGCCAGCGTCTCGCCGAGCATCACTCGCGTCGCGAGCTTCACCATCGGAACGCCTGTGACCTTGCAGAGGAAGGGCACGGTGCGCGACGCGCGCGGGTTGACCTCGAGCACGTAGACCTTGCCCCGGTGCACGACGTACTGCACGTTGACGAGGCCGCGCAGACGCAGGTGCCGCGCGATCTTCACCGTGTAGCTCACGACGTGCTCGAGCTCGCGCGCCTCGAGGCCCGGCGCTGGGTAGACCGCGTACGAATCGCCCGAGTGCACGCCGGCGCGCTCGACGTGCTGCATCACACCCGGGATCACGACAGTCTCCCCGTCGCTGATCGCGTCGACCTCGACCTCGACGCCGAGCAGGTATTTGTCCACGAGCACGTTGCCGCGCGGCATCGCGCCGATCGCCCACGTCATATAGCGATGCAGCTCGCGCTGGTTCCGGACGATCTCCATGGCACGCCCGCCGAGCACGTATGACGGCCGCACCAGCACGGGATAACCGATGCGCTCGGCGATGGTGACCGCGCCGTCGATGGTGGTGGTCGTGCCGCCGACCGGCTGGGGAATGCCGATGTCCTTCAGCGCCTCAGCGAATGCGCGCCGGTCCTCCGCCAGGTCGATCGCCTCGACGCTCGAGCCGAGGATGTCGATGTCCCTTTCGCTCAGCGGCTGCGCCAGGTTGATCGCGGTCTGGCCGCCGAACTGCACCAGCGCGCCCGTGACCTTTTCGTTGGCGGCGACCTGCGCCGCGCCGTCGACGTCGAGCGGATCGAAGTAGAGGCGGTCCGATGTGTCGAAGTCGGTCGATACGGTCTCGGGGTTCGAATTGACCAGCACCGCGCGCACGCCCGCCTCGCGCAACGACCACGCTGCATGCACCGAGCAGTAATCGAACTCGATGCCCTGGCCGATGCGGATCGGGCCGGAACCAATCACCAGCGCCGTCCTCCCGGTCACGAGGTCCGCCTCCGACTCCTCCTCCCAGCAGGAGTAGTAGTAAGGCGTGGCCGCCTCGAACTCCGCGGCGCAGGTGTCGACGAGCTTGTACGTGGGGAGGCCGGCGGGAATGGTGTCGCCCCGCAGCGCAGCGATCTGCGTGTCGCTGAACCCCGCCCGCCGCAGTTCGCGCACGTCGCCCGATTCCTCGAGCTCGACGATGCGCGCCAGGCGATCGATGAACCAGCGATCGACGCCGCTGCGCGCGCTCAGCGTCTCGACTTCCGCGCCACCGCGCAACGCCGCCAGCAACGCGAACAGGCGGCGGTCGTTGGGCTGGTCGATGAGGTCGCGGCGCCGCAGGTCGTCGCCTGCGGGCGGCTTCTGCTCGAGCGATCGGATGGCCTTCAGGACGGCCGCTTCGAAGGTGCGCTCGATCGCCATGACCTCGCCGGTCGAGGCCATCTGCGTGCCGAGCCTGCGGTCGCCTGCGGGGAACTTGTCGAACGGCCAGCGCGGGATCTTCACGACGCAGTAGTCGAGCGCGGGCTCGAACGCAGCGAACGTGCGGCCCGTGATCTCGTTTGGGATCTCGTCGAGCCGACGCCCCACCGCCACCTTCGCGGCGACGCGCGCGATCGGATAACCGGTGGCCTTCGATGCCAGCGCTGACGACCGGCTGACGCGCGGGTTGACCTCGATCACGTAGTAGGTCGAGCTCTTTGGGTCGATCGCGAACTGCACGTTGCATCCGCCTTCGAGCTTCAGCGCGCGGATGATGCGGATCGCCGCGGACCGCAGCATCTGGTGGTCGCGATCCGACAGCGTCTGCGCGGGCGCGACCACTATCGAGTCGCCCGTGTGCACGCCCATCGGGTCGAGGTTCTCCATGTTGCAGACGGTGATGCACGTATCAGCGGCGTCGCGCATCACCTCGTACTCGATCTCCTTCCAACCCCACAGCGAGCGCTCGATGAGCACCTGCCGGATCGGTGACGCGGCCAGCCCGCGCTCGGTGATCGTGTGCAGCTCCGACGCGGTGGTGACGAAGCCTCCGCCCGTGCCGCCCAGCGTGTAGGCAGGCCGGATGACCAGCGGCAATCCGACTTCACCGGCGAACTCCTCGGCTTCCTGCACCGACTCGCACACGCGCGACACCGGGACCGGTTCGCCGAGCTCGACGAGCATCTGCTTGAAGGCTTCGCGGTTCTCGGCCTTGCGAATCGTGTCGATGCTCGCGCCGAGCAGGCGCACGTGGTAGCGATCGAGCACCCCGGCCTCCGCTAGATCGGTCGCCAGGTTGAGCCCGGTCTGGCCGCCCAGCGTCGGCAGCAGCGCGTCGGGCCTTTCCCGCGCGATGACGCGCTCGACCGCGTCGACGGTGAGCGGCTCGAGGTACACGCGATCGGCGACGCCCTCGTCGGTCATGATCGTGGCCGGGTTCGAGTTCACGAGCACGGTCTCGATGCCTTCCTCGCGCAGCGCCTTGCACGCCTGCGTGCCGGCGTAATCGAACTCGGCTGCCTGGCCGATGACGATTGGACCGGAGCCGAGGATCAGGACCTTGCGCGGCTTGGCCATCCGCTCGGGCACCTTCGCAGCGGCGACGGCCGGCTTGCGCTCGCGCGTCATCTTTATGAAGCGGTCGTAGACGTACTGGTTGTCCTGCGGCCCCGGGCAACCCTCGGGGTGGTACTGGACGCTGAACACCGGCAGGCTGCGATGCCCCAGCCCTTCGACCGAGCCGTCGTTGAGGTTGCGCTGCGACACGAAGAAGTCGCTCGGCGGCAGTGAGTTGGCGTCGACCTGAAACTCGTGGTTCTGGCTGGTGATGTGCACGCGACCTGACTCGAGGTCTTTCACCGGGTGGTTCGCGCCGTGGTGCCCGAACTTGAGTCGGGAAGTGCTCGCGCCGGCGGCGCGGCCGATGATCTGATGGCCGAGGCAGATGCCGAGCAGCGGCATACGGCCGAAGGCTTCGCGCGCCAGCTGGACGGGACCGTCGAGCACTGCAGGGTCGCCAGGTCCGTTCGACAGCACGAGGCCGTCGACCTTGGCCGCCTCGACGTCGCGCCATTTGGCCGTGTGCGGAAGGACCACGACGCGGCAGCCGCGCTCGCGCAGCGAGCGAAGAATGTTGGTCTTGACGCCGTAGTCGACGACGGCGATCGAAAGTCCTGCGCCACTCTCATGCGATTTCGGCCGCAGCTCGTCGGGCAGCGGCTCGAACCATTCCTCCGTGGCGGTGCGCGAGGTCTCCGCCACAAGGTCCTGCTCGGACAGAGGCGTGACCTTCGCCGCCTCGCGCGCGAGCTCCTCGAGCCGCGCCGCCGTCGGGCGCTTCGACTCGTGTACCAGCACTGCGCGCATGGCGCCGTGCATGCGCAGGTGGCGCGTGAGCGCGCGGGTGTCGATGTCGGTGATCCCCGGCACGCCCCACCGCTTCAGGTATTCGTCGAGCGAGGTCTCGCTCGAGTGATGGCTCGGCTCGGGGCAGGCCCACCGCGTGATGAATGCGCGCACCCACGGCCGCGACGACTCGGCGTCCGCCTGGCGCACGCCGTAGTTGCCCTGCAGCGGGTAGGTCATGCAGATCATCTGGCCCGCGTAAGAGGGGTCCGTGAGAACTTCCTGGTAGCCGGTCATGGCCGTGTTGAAGACGACCTCACCCTCGCCGCGCTCGTCGGCACCGAGCGGCCGGCCGACGAATGCGCGACCGTCTTCCAGAACGAGGGCCGCGAATTTTTTAGGCGCCAACGATCACCGCCTGGTCGAGGCCGTCCTCTTCCGCCACCTGCACCTCGATGCGCTCCGAGTCCGACGTGGGCACGTTCTTGCCGACGTAGTCGGGCCGGATTGGCAGCTCGCGATGGCCGCGGTCCACAAGCACCGCCAACTGGATCGCGCGCGGCCGGCCGAAGTCCAGCAGCGCATCCATCGCGGCGCGCGCGGTGCGGCCGTGATGGATGACATCGTCGATGAGCACGACCACCTTGCCGTCAACCTCCGGCACGTGAGACTCGTTGCGGTGCGCGGGCTCGCGCAGGTGGCGGTCGTCGCGGTGCCGGCTCGTGTCGATGGCGCCAACGGCGATGGGATGACCTTCGAGCTCCTCCAGCTGCGCCGCGAGCCGCCGCGCGAGGTGGTCGCCGCGCGAGAACACGCCGACCAGGACCACCTCGCCCGCGCCGTGGTTGCGCTCGACGATCTCGTGCGCGATGCGCGACAGCGATCGCCGGATCTGCTCCGCGTCCATCACGGTGGCTTTGACGCTGATGCTCATGCGAGGACCCGATCGAGGAGTGCCATCCGGATGTACATGCCGTTGCGCGCCTGACGGAAGTAGGCGGCGCGAGGATCGGAGTCGACCTCGGGTGCGATCTCGTCGACCCGAGGCAGCGGGTGCATGACGATCGCCGACTGGCGCAGCAAAGACATTGCGCGCGCGTCGACCCGATACACGCCCTTCACCGCGAGGTAAGAAGCCTCGTCCGCGAACCGCTCTTTCTGGATGCGGGTCTGGTAGACGACATCGACGTGTGGCAGCACCGCGTCGAGGTTTTGCATCTCCTTCCACGGCACGCGGTGTTCGTCGAGGTGGTCCTTGATGTCCTGCCGCATCGCCACCTGCGGGGGCGCGACGAAGCAGATCGAGACGTCGCGGAATTTGCTCAGCAGATATGTCAGCGAGCGCACGGTGCGGCCGTTGGCCAGGTCGCCGACCATCGCGATGCGCAGTCCGTCGACATGGCCGATCTCGTCGCGGATCGTGTAGAGGTCGAGCAGCGCCTGCGTCGGATGCTGGCCGGGACCGTCGCCGGCGTTGATCACCGGCACCGTGCTCACCGCGGCCGCGCGCCGCGCCGCGCCTTCTTCGTAGTGACGCAGCACGATCACGTCGGCGTAACCGCTGACGATGCGGATCGTGTCCTCGATGGTCTCGCCCTTCGCCGCCGATGAGAACTCGCGCGCGTTGTCGGTGCCCATCGTGCGCCCGCCCAGCCGCAGCATCGCGGCTTCGAAGGAGAGCCGCGTGCGGGTCGAAGGTTCGTAGAAGAGCGCGGCCATCAGCTGGCCTTTGAGCCGGCCGGCGAAGCGATGCGGCTCGGCTTTCATGTCGTCGGCAAGCACGAACAGCTCCTCGAGTAGGGCCCGAGAGAACTGCTGGCTTTCGACGATGTGGCGCAGTCGCGACCCGACGGCCATCGGTTGCCTCCTTCCCGGCATCTCCGTGCCGGACTTAAAGTCGGCGGGACTTTAAACCCCACGAACTCAGAGGACCGGCGACGCAAGCCGCAGCGCGGCTTGCCGAGCCGCTTGCCGCGAGTTCGCGGGTGGCCCCTCTTTGTCGCGGAAGTTTATCAGCTACCGTAGATCGCGATGACGACGCCAGGCGCCGTGCACGTGAAGGTAATGACCGAGGTCGGGTACTGCCCGTTCTGCCAACGCTCGCGCAACCTGCGGCGCGAAGAGAGGCAGCTCGGCGGCCTCGTGCGCACGACCATCGAATGCGAGAGCTGCCACCGCACGCTGTCCAGCACGATGGCCCCGCCGGCAGCGCCGGCCAAAGAGGAAGCCCCGGCGGCCGAACCAGAGCCTGAGGCCAAGCCGGCGCCGAAGAAGGCCGCAGCGCCGAAGAAGGCTGTAGCGCCAAAGAAGGCGGCAGCCAAGAAGCCCCCGACGCGGGCGCGCAAACCCGCAGCCACCCGCAAACCCAAGGCGTAGCATCAGCCTCGGGAGCGGGTGATGGGTTCGCTGCACGAATCGGATCTGCGCAGCCTCGACCGCGCCCGCATGTACACGATCTTTCGTCCCCTCGACGCC
>DATDML010000012.1:0-8673 GCA_036518815.1 Candidatus Dormiibacterota bacterium | reverse complement strand
ATCGGCGGCACGCCGGTGCCCGCCAACTGGGGCGGCAACGGCCAGGCGGCCGGGACGCTGCAGCAGGGCTCGGAGATCCACGCCGAGAGCGGTGACGCCTTTGTCTACGGCGGCCCGGCCGACGACCTGATCTTCGGCGGCCCGCAGAACGACACGATCATCCTCGGCTACGGCGACAACTGGGTCTCCGGTGGCCGCGGCGACCAGTGCATCATCGCGGGCGGGCGCTGTCTCGTCAGCCGCAACGGCTTCGCCGAGCCGCTGTACGGCATCGCGGCCATAACGGCGGGCACGTCGCCGTCGCTGAACCAGCTGATCACCACGCCGGGCAACGCCCAGGAAGCCACGATCAACGTCGCGGGCGCCATCAACTACGCGGCGCTGCTCTTCCCGTACAACTGGGATCCCACGACGTGGGCCGCGCCGGGCGTGTCGAACGGCAACCCGACGTACTCGACCAACTGCAAAGAGAACAAGACGTGCCCCGTCTACTCACCGCTGTACGGGCACAACATCATCTACGGCGGCTGGGGCAACGGCGTCATCCACGCCGGTCCGGGCAACTCGGCGATCTCTGGCGCCGAGGCTCCGATCGTGGGCTACGCGGACAACTTCAACATGTACGGCAACATCACCCAGGCCCAGTACCTGAGCACCGCAATTGCCGACACGGTGCTGACGGACTATGTCCTGAACGCGGCGCCGATCCGCACCGACTTCTTCCACCCGTTCAACCCGGGCAACGCCGCGGGCTACATGCCGAACAGCGACCCGCCGAACGGCAACGCGGGACGCGGATACAACATCGGCAAGTCGCTGTACTTCAACGCGGAAGACCCGCGGCGTGAAGTGCTGCTGTTCCCGAGCACGGGCCCGCACGCCTGGGATCCGAACGTCGCCGCCGACGGACTGACGCCGACTGCCGGCTTCAACCCGCTGCTGTGCGAGTGGGGCACCGGCAGCCCGACGACCTCCAACTGCGCCGACGCGGCGGCGCCCGGCCTGCCGTTCTTCCTGACCTTCAACCAGGTCGACGCCAACCTGCCGATCGACACCACCTACAACGCCGCCGCGGGCTTCCTTCCCGACCCGGTGACCGGCGACAAGGCGATATTCGGCGACCTCGGCAACGACTACATCGTCACTGGCATGGGCCGCGTGCGCGTGTTCGGCGGCTGGGGCTTCGACCTCATCGACCTGCGCGCCAGCACGGTCGTCGACAACGCCCTGAACGACATGCCCGTGCCGAACTCGCACGGCGGCGCCGGCTCGCCCGACTGGGAGACGCTGGCGTACGGTGGCGCGGGCCAGGACATCTACCTCGCCGGCACCGGCGGCGACCGCCTGATCGACTGGGTCGGCAACCACAACAGCTACTACGTGCCGTTCTCGCAGTTCGGCATGCCGGCGGTCAGCCGCACGCTGATGCCGTTCCTGCCCGAGTTCCTGTACGCGCTGTCCAAGAGCGACGGCGCCGACCAGACGCTCGGCGTGCGCGCCGACCTCTTCTGCGGCGGCGCGGGCGGCGGCACCAACTCGGCCTGCAGCGCTTACCCGCGTTACAGCGGCAGCGCGGCGCGCAATGGCGAGCCGTTCGGCGAGCTGGGCCTGGTGCTGCAGCACGACACCGCGTGGCACCAGCAGAGCGGACCTCCGTTCAACGAGATGCCCGAGAACCTCGGCGGTGTCGGCATCGACTTCGCGAAGACGGCCGGCGTGCTCCCGTTCAACTCGCCGGGCACGTGCGACTACATCAGCGACAGCGGCAACTGCACCGCCTCGCAGCTGTCGCTCGCCAGCGGCCGCGGGGCCAACCTGCCGTCGGGTACCAACACCGCCGGCGCGAGCTCGACGCCATTGCTCATCACCGGCACTCCCGGGGCGACGGTCACTTACACCTTCACTGAGGGGACGTACTCGTTCACCAGCACCGGTGTCGTCGGAGCCACCGGCAAGTTCGGCACCACCGTCGACCTCTCGACTTGGCCCGATGGGACGATCACCGTCACGGCGACGCTCAACGCCAACGGCGTGATCAAGACCCTCACCGGGACGATGGGCAAGAACAGCGTCGCGCCTCCGGCGCCTCTGGTGAGCGCGCCGGCATGGGCGAACATCGCCAACACGTCCACTTTCAACGTGACAGTCACCGGTCAGGCGGGGGCGATCGCGAACGTCATCGTCTCCGACGGCCAGCTGCCGATCGCCGACTACTCCAACGGCATGGACTTCGTCGACACCACCACCGGCAACGTCGTCGTCCCGGTGGACGTTTCGAACCTGCAAGACGGCTTGATCACTCTCGCTGTGACGCTCACCAACGGCGCCGGCAACAGCTACGCGACTACGGTCACCGCCACCAAGGACACCGTCGCGCCGGCGCTCGCGATAGCGCAGTCCACGTACGTCGGCAACAGCCTGCAGCCGGTGTTCACGGGTGAGACCGGCACGACCGTGAGTTACTCGATCACCGATGGTGTGACGACCCTGACCGATACCAAGTTCTTCAACGGCAGCAACAAGTGGCAGCCCAACATCGGCATCAGCGCTTTCAAGGAAGGGCCGGTCACGCTGACCGTCATCGAGACCGACCCGGCAGGCAACCCGACAACGGTGGTCACGAACCTGATCAAGGACACGGTCCCGCCGGTCATCTCATACACGTTGACGGCGCCGACCAACAACGGCTCGTACGACGTCGGCCACCCGATCACGGTGAACTTCTCGGCCACCGACGCGACGACGAGCGTGGTGTCCGTCACCGCCGTCCTGGACGGCAAGTTCGGCGAGGCCAACGGCGGCATCATCGCGATCAAGTCGCTGGCGGCCGGCACTCACACGATCGTCTTCACGGCCAAGGATCAAGCCGGCAACGTGACGCAGACCACAGTCACCTTCCAGGTGCACTTGACGTTCGCCGGCCTGTCGACGGCGGCGGGTGACACGGTCAACATCACTTCCGCCACGGTGATCAGCCAGCTGCAGGCTTATGTGGTCAGCGCCTCGAGCGCGAATGCCGCCGGCAACACAACGCTGGCGAAGAGCTACCTCGCCTCGTTCGTCGCCTACGTGCAGTCCCAGAGCGGTCTGACGATCAAAGCCGCGTACGCGACATTGCTGGTCGGCTGGGCGAACGACCTAAGCGCCCGGCTTTAGACCCAGCGCCCGCCGCGCCTCATCGACCGATTCCCTGGCCCACGCGATCGCGTCCTGGTTCTCGGGGTAGCGGAGTCGAACCTCGAGCGCCCGCTCGAACGCAGCCAGCGCCGCCTGGTGCTCGCCCGACTCCGCGTACTCCACCCCGAGGTTGTTGAACAGAGGCCCCAGCCAGTAAGCGACGTCGCGATCGGCGCTGGCCTCGGCGATCTCGATGCCGCGCTGGGTCCAGTCCAGCATGCCGGCGCGATCGGGAGCCGCCAGCGCAGCCATGTGGGCCGCGTCGGTGGCCAGGAACTCGTCGCCCGCAGCGCTAGCGGCCTCGAAAGCCGACATAAATAAAGGAAGGGCGCCCGCCGGGTTGCCGGCCGAGCGCACGAGGCGCCCGCGCTCGAGATCGATGCGAATCCGGGCGGCCTTGCTCGCGCCGGCACGACGCTCGGCCTCCTCGAGCAGTCGCTCGCCGCCCTCGAAGTCTTCGCGCAGCCCGCGCACACGGGCGAGCTGGGTCAGCACTTCGGCCCGGCCGCCCTCATCGGCCTCGGCGTCGAGCTGAGCCTGCAGCCGCGCCTCGGTGGCATCGAGATCGTCGAAGTCCCAAAGGCGGCGTAAGCGGTCGCCCATCGCCGTCAAAATTAGCAACCCTCAGATGTTCGGCCCGGTGCTCCACGGCAAGCTCGTCAAGATGCGGCCGCCGCGGCCTGATGACGCCCCGGCCATGCTCACCTGGTTCGAGGACATGGAGGTCACCCGCTTCATGGCTTTGCACCACCCGCCAAGCCTGGAGGTGGAGCGGGAGTTCATCGACCGCATGGCGCGCGGCCCCGACGACGTTTTCTGGGTGCTGGATGTCGACGACCGACCGGTTGGCGCGAGCGCGATCCATGCCATCAGCTGGAAATACGGCCACGGCACCACGGGCACGACCATCGGCGATCGGTCGTTGTGGGGAAGAGGGATCGGCGGCGAGTCGATGCAGCTGCGCACGCGCTATGCGTTCACGCAGTTGCCCCTGCGCAAGCTGAAGTCCGGCTACTACGAAGGCAACGAGGCGAGCGCGAAAGCGCAGGCGGCGGCGGGCTACCGCGAGGTGGGGCGGTGGCACCAGGAGCATTTCATCGACGGCCGCTGGGTCGATCACATCCTCACCGAGGTCCTGCGCGAGGATTGGGTCAGGTCAAACTCGCTATAATTCGCGACCTGCCCTAGACAGTAGGTGGCGCGCGCAACGCGAGCCTTAATTTCCTACCGAGGCGAAGTCAAGAGAAGGACGCATCGATCCTTCCTGCCTCGCGGATGTCCAGGCAGGGAGGATTTTTCTTTTGCCGAAAGCCAGGAAGGAACAGAAGGCCGAGCAGGTCGAGGAGATCGCCGATCGCCTGAAGAAGGCTAAGGTCGCGGTCCTCACCGACTACCGCGGCCTGACCGTCACTCAGCTTCAGGACCTGCGCACCCGCCTCCGCGGTGGCGAGGTCGAATACCGCGTGGTCAAGAACACGCTCGCGCGGCGCGCCGCAGAGGCGGCCGGCCACAAGGTGCTCGAATCGAAGCTCGAAGGCCCGGTCGCTATCGCGTTCGGTTATGACGACCTCGGCGTGCCGGCGAAGCTCATCAACGAGTTCGTCCGCGCCACCAGGCTCAAGCTCGACATCGTTGCCGGCCTCGTCGAAGGCAGGCTGTTCACGCCGGAGCAGGTCAAGCAGCTGGCCGACCTGCCCTCGCGCGAGTCGCTCATCGCCCAGCTGATGGGCACGCTTCAGTCGCCCGTCGGCCAGCTCGTCGGCATCATGCAGACCCCTGTGCAGCAGCTCGTCGGAGTGCTGAACGCATACAAAGAGAAGTTGGAGGCAGCGTAGTCATGGCGACCAAGATCACCCCCAAGGATTTCGTCGAAGCGCTCAAGGAATGGAGCATCCTCGACGTCGTCGAGGCCGTGAAGGCCATCGAGGACGAGTTCGGCATCAAGGCCGCGGCCCCGGTCGCGGTTGCTGCCGCGGCGCCGGCCGCCGGCGGCGGCGATGGAGCTGCCGCTGAGGACGAGCAGACCGAGTTCACCGTCACCCTGACGCAGGTGGGCGAGAGCAAGATCAACGTGATCAAGGCCGTCCGCGAGCTCACCCAGCTCGGCCTCAAGGAGGCCAAGGACCTGGTCGACGCCGCGCCGAAGCCGGTGCTCGAGAACGTGAGCAAGGCCGACGCCGAGAAGGCCGTGGCCAGGCTCAAGGAAGCAGGGGCTACAGCAGACTTGAAGTAATCCCCGCTCACCTACTGACCTCCCCGCTCGCGGGGGCGCTACGCGACCGCGCTCCGCGCTGCCGCTAGCGGTGGTCAGGGTGGGGGATCAGCTTCGCGAGATCCGTCGTCGGGAGCTCTTCGCGGCCGCCCGCAGCTGGCGAGGCGGTGATTTCAAGTCGCGCCTCGCCGGCGCCCGGCCCGGCGGCTGCTCCGGCTGCTTGCCCGCATGAATCGCGGGTATCGCCCTGACGGTGACCCGTCGCGTGGTCAGCTGAATCGTCTCGCCGTGGTGCATACACTCCATGGGCCTGCCGCTCAGCAGCGTGTAGCGCGCCGAGCGATGGTCGAAGCTGACCTTGATCCGCCGCCCCAGGAACACCACCCGGAACGCCAGGCGCTTGATGCCTGGCGGCAGCCTAGGCGCAAAACCCAGCGAGTCGCCGTGGTGGCGCATGCCGCCGAGTCCCGCGACCGCAGCCTGCCACGCGCCCGCGAGCGACCCCATGTGCACGCCGTCGCGCACGTTGTGCTCCAGGTCGTTGAGGTCCATCAGCGCCGCCTCGCCGAGGTAGTCGTGCGCAAGCTGCAGGTGTCCGACCTCGGCCGCCATCACCGCCTGCGTGCATGACGACAGCGACGAATCGCGCACGGTCAGCGGCTCGTAGTACGCGAAGTTTCGCGCCTTCTCTTCGGCGGTAAATGCGTCGCCGCGCAAGTGCATCGCGAGCACCAGGTCCGCCTGCTTGACGACTTGCTTGCGATAGAGGTCGAAGTACGGGTAGTGCAGGAACAGCGGGTAATGCTCGGGCGGGCTGCCGCTGAAATCCCACCGCTCGTGCTCGGTGAACTGGCTCGCCTGCTCGTGCACGCCGAGCGCCTCGTTGTATGGGATGAACATTGCGGCGGCCGCCTTGCGCCACGCCCTGATCTCGTCGCGCGTGACCTTGAGCCGGCGCGCCACGCCGCGCTGCCGCTCGGCCGCGTCGGCGGCCGATTGCAGGTTCCGCTGCGCCATGAGGTTCGTGTAGACGTTGTTGTCCGCGAGCGCGCTGTACTCGTCGGGGCCGGTGACGCCGTCGATGCGAAAGCGCCCGTCGCGGTCGAAATGGCCGACGGACGTCCACAGGCGCGCGGTCTCGATCAGCAGCTCCGCGCCATGGTCGGCCTCGAAGCGCGAGTCGCCGGTCGCGCTGACGTAACGGAGGACGCCGTCCGCGACGTCCGCGTTGATGTGGACGGCCGCCGTCGAGGCCGGCCAGTAGCCGGAGCACTCCTCGCCGTGGATCGTCCGCCAGGGAAACGCCGCGCCTTTGAAGCCGAGGTCGCGGGCGCGGCGGCGAGCCTGGTCGAGGATCTGGAAGCGCCAGCGCAGGACATCGGCAGCGGCTTCCGGGACCGTGTACGTGAGGACGGGGAGGACGAAGGTCTCGGTGTCCCAAAACGTATGGCCGTCGTAGCCGGGACCGGTGAGGCCCTTGGCCGGGATGGCGCGCTGCTCGGCGCGGGCCGACGACTGCAGCACGTGGAACAGTGCGAACCGGATCGCCTCCTGCACCTCGGGATCGCCGTCAAGCTCCACGTCGGCCTGCTGCCAGAACCGTTGCAGGTAGCGCTGCTGGGATCGCGCGAGGCCGTCCCATCCGTGCCCGGTCGCCGTCGCCAGCGCTCCGCCGACCTGGGCGCGAAGCGCGGGCGCCGAGCGCAGGCTCGACCACCCGTAGGCGACGAACTTCGTCAGCCTCAGCGGGCTGCCGGGCCGAAGCTGCGCGGTGACGGTCAGGCGCGCCAGGTCGTCACCGGACTCCATCTGCTCGTGCGTGCCGCGAGGCCCGCGCACGTGGTGGTCCATGCCGGCGGCCATCCGCAGCTTCGACCGCCGCGTCGAGTGGACCAGGACGGCGCGTAATCCTTCGTGGCCGTGGAAGCCCGGCGCCAGGGGCGACTCCAGCCCTTGCGCGGCGCGCGGATCCGCGCCCTCGGCGGCGGTGTCAGGCGGCTCGTTCGCGACCAGCTCCGACTGCAAGACGATGTCAGCGCTGCCGTCGACCGGCTCGACCTCGTACTCGATCGCCGCCAACGCGCGGTGCACCAGCGAGACGAGCCGGCGGCTGCGCACCCGCACCACGGTGTGGGCCGGCGATTCCCACAAGACTTTGCGCTCGAGGATTCCTTTGCGCAGGTCGAGCGTCCGCTCGTGCTCGATCACGCGGCCGTAGCGCACGTCGAAGGGCTCGTCGTTGACGAGCAGGCGGATGATCTTGCCGTTGGTCACGTTGACGATCGCCTGGCCCGCTTCGGGATAGCCATAGGCAGTCTCGGCGTAGGGGAGGGGCACCGACTCGTAGAAGGCGTTGAGGTAGGAGCCGGCGATGACGTGCGGGTCGCCCTCGTCGAGGTTCGCGCGCCAGCCGATGTGTCCGTTCGACAGGGCGAAGATCGACTCCGCCTGCCCGAGCATGCTCATGTCGAGCCGCGTCTCGTGGATCGACCACGGGTGGCAGTCGAAGCACTCGGTGAGGATCACCGGCCGGCCATTAGTTGGGCGAGGTCGGTAACGACAACGTCCGCGCCGTGCCGCTTCAGGGCGTCTGCCTGGCCCACCCGATCGACCCCGACCACCAGACCGAAGTGCCCGGCGTGGCCGGCCTCGACGCCTGCGAGCGCGTCCTCGTACACCGCCGCGGCGTTGGGCTCGCAGCCGAGCATCCGGCCAGCCTCGATGTAGGTGTCCGGCGCGGGCTTGCCGGGCAGGTGGCGCTCCTGGATGAGGTTGCCGTCCACCTGGGCCTCGAAGCGCCCGTTCAGACCGGCGGCTTGCAGGACCTGCGAGCAGTGCTTGCTCGAGGTGACGACGGCGACCCGCAGGCCGGCCGCTCGGGCTGCGTCCAGGTAGCGGACCGAGCCTTCGTAGGTGCGGACGCCATCGCGCTCGATGATGCCGACGAAGAGGTCGTCCTTGCGGGCTGCGATCTCGGCCACGAGCTCGGGCGTGGCCTCGACGTGGCGCGCGGCCAGGAAGGACCTGACGCCGTCCTCCCGGGGCTTGCCATCGACGTAGGCGTCGTAGTCGGCGACCGCGTCGAAGGGGATGCCGCGCTCCTCGAAGACCTGCTTCCAGGCCCGGGCGTGCTGCTCGGCGGTGCGCGTCAGGACCCCGTCCAGGTCGAACAGACAGGCCGCGATCCCGACCGGAAGCCCGAGATTCCCCATCTCTGGGGAACGCGTGGCCGTGTTATAGTCGGCCGAATCCAGCCAGTCAGGCTTGACTGGTCGTGCTCTGGC
>DATDML010000011.1:0-7874 GCA_036518815.1 Candidatus Dormiibacterota bacterium | reverse complement strand
GGTTTGGGGCATGTCCTGCTCCGAGTTGTCGGCCGACTGGGCGGCGCAACGAATCAAAGGCCTCGACCTGATGACCGTCGTGAAGTCGGCGCTGCCCGGCAAGAAAAAGACGAAGGACCGCGGCAAGGTCGTCAAGACGCTGATCGACAGCTTCAGGTATCCGCGGCTCGGGCCTGGGCAGATGTGGGAGCGTGTCGCTCAGCACCTCGCCGACGCGGGTCACCCGGTCAGGATGGGCGAAGGCGTGGCGCGAATCAATCGCGACGGCGGCCGTGTCGAAAGCGTCGAAACCGATCGTGGCAAAACGATTACGGGCACCGCATTCGTTTCGTCACTGCCGATTCGCACCCTGGTCGAGATGATCTCTCCACCGCCACCCGCCGAGGTGCTGAACGCTGCGGCAAAGCTCCGCTATCGCGACTTCCTCACTGTCGCCCTCGTCATCGACGGCGACAACCTCTTCCCTGACAACTGGGTCTACATCCACGACCCCGGTGTGAAGGTCGGCCGCATCCAGAACTTCAAGAACTGGAGCCCCGACATGGTCGCCGACCCGACCAAGACATGCATCGGCCTCGAGTACTTCTGCTTCGAAGGCGACGGCCTTTGGAACTCGAGCGACGAGCAGCTCGTCGAGCTGGCGAAGAAAGAGCTCGCGCAGCTCGGCCTGTGCAACCCCGAGAAAGTCGTCGATGGTGCGGTCGTGCGTGTGCCCAAGGCTTATCCGGTCTATGACGACGAGTACACGACCCACGTGGAGACGATCCGCAAATACCTGGCGGCCGAGCTGCCGAACCTTCACCTGGTCGGCCGCAACGGGATGCACAAGTACAACAACCAGGATCACTCGATGATGACCGCGCTCATCGCGGCGCGAAATGTACTCGGCCTCGACCACAGGGATCCATGGAAGGTCAACGCCGACGCCGAATACCACGAGCAGGCGACGGTCGGTGAGGAGGACCGCAGCGGGCGACTCGTTCCGCGACGCCACGAGCTCGCCAGCTGACCTGACGGCCGGTGGTAGTACGACGCTCTGAATTTCTGAACGTCTCACGTGTGCTCGCGGGAGTGCGCACGCGCGTCGTCCTTATATATGTGGCGGCGCTCGTGCCGGCGCTGCTGATGGCCACCTTCCAGACGGTGTGGTCGCGCGTGGACGAGCCTCAGCACGCCGACGTCCTGGCCCAGTACTCGCACGGCGTCTGGCCGGTGCTGGGCGTGACCAGGCTGCAGCCCGAGATCGTGGCGGTGGACCAGGCCACCGGCATCTACCGCTGGTACCCGGCGGGATCGGGCCCGGCGCCCAGTGAGACCGATCCGCAGACGTTCGTGCGCCCGCCCGACAGCGCGAGCGCGTCCGCCAAGCAGGCGTGGATGGGGCGCCACCTCTGGGGCTTCTCGTACGAGGCGATGCAGCCGCCGCTCTACTACCTGCTGGCCGAGCCGGACTGGCTCGTGGGCACGTCGTTGGGAGGCACCATGGGTGCGATCTACGCGGCCCGCATCTTCAGCGCGCTCATCGCCGCGCTGCTGGCACCGCTCACGTACCTGCTGGCGCTGGCCATACGTCCCGGCGCGCAAGGCGTCGCGTTCTTCGCCGCAGGCATCGCCTCGCTGCTGCCTGGCTACGTACTGAACGCAACGCAGATCACGAACGACGGGCTCGCCGCGGTGCTTGGTGCCGCGCTCACTCTCGTCGTGGTTACGGGCGTGCGCAGCGGCTGGACGAGATCGCTGGCCGTCGGATGCGGCGTGCTGCTCGGCGCTGCCGCCCTCACCAAGCTCACGGCGGTCGGCCTCGGACCGCTGGTCGCGGCGGCATTCCTCTGGCCCGGCTTGCAGCCGCTTCGCCGGCGGCTCCTCATGGGCACGCTCGCCGCAGCCGTCGCAGCGGCGGTGCTCTCGCCATGGTTCTTGCTCAACCTCAACCTGTACGGAGAGCCCCTGCCTTCGCATGCGGCGCGCGGCCTGCTCGGCACAGCGTTCGGGCCCCCCTCCCTGAAGCTGAGCTACATCGCCGGCTCCGCGAGGTACGCGATCGACGGCTTCGTCGCCGGCGAGCCCGTCGGCGTCGTGCCCTTCACGCGCCAGCTGCACTGGCTCGAGGCCGCGTGCGTGGCGCTGGCCGCTATCGGCCTTTGGATCAGCCGCAGGCGGCTCCGCATCGAGTACGTGCTGATGCTCGGTGTGGCCGGCGACTTCCTGGTCGTGATGGTTATGCCGTTCCTTTCCGGGATAGGCGGACCGATGCCAGGTCGCTACCTCTACCCGGCCGCAGCCGCTGCGTTCGTGCTCGTCGCCGCCGGAATCGCGGCGCTCCCGCAGCTGCTTTCTCGAACCGTCGCGGTCACGGGCGCAGCTGGCGCTGCGGCGGTGCTGATGTTGCTCGCCAGCGGGGTCCTATCACCGGTGTCCCAGCACCAGCCGGTGGTCCCGCCGAACGCGGCCACGGTCGTCCACGCGACCGGCACCGCCAAGGGGCTCGAAGTGGTCGCCGATCAAGTCGCCATCACCGATGGCGGCCGGACGGTATGGGTCCACGTGACAGTCACCGACAACGCTCAGAGCCCTGCCGATTTCCCGCCGATCCCTGAAGCACGCACGCCCGCGGGCAAACACCTCAACGTCGACTACACGCATTCGACGGAATTCCCGGAGCGGCTTGCGCCCGGCGCGAGCCAGAACGGGTGGCTTCGCTTCACGCGCAACGACACCTCGCCGCTGCCGCAGTTTCGGCTCTACTACCGCAACGTCACCACCGATGGGTACGCCACGATAGAAACGCTCTCGCTCGTCGTCGCTCCTTAACAGCTCTCTACGGCCGCGCCGCCGGAAGCTACGGGAGGCGCCCCTAGGCTTCCCCGCCGGTGCGGGGATCCCTGCCATTTCTCGGCTTGCTCGCCTGCCTGCCGCTAGTGTTGAGCGGCGCGAGCCCTTCGGTGCAGCTCGTGACGAAGCCCGTTGCGGCGCGCTCGTTCGCGCTCGCCGCCGCGGCGGTCAACGGGCCCGCTTTCGATCGCGACTTTCCCGACCCGTCGGTGCTGCGTGCCGGCACGCGCTACTACGCCTATGGCACGCATACCGGGTGGGAAGCGTCAGGGCACGTCTTCCCGATTCTCGTTTCGACTGACCTCGCTCGCTGGACATACGTCGCCGATGTCTTCTCGCACGCGCCTACATGGGGACGCGGCGACTGGTGGGCGCCCGCGGTCGTCGCGCGCGGCGGCGCCTACTACCTCTATTACTCCGGCATGTCGAAGTCGGGGCTGCACTGCCTGGCCGTAGCCTCATCGAGCGCGCCGTTGGGGCCGTATGTCGATCACGGTCCAATCGCTTGCCAGGACGGGAACAGCGCCGGCTACATCGACGCCTGGCCGCTGATGTCCGGCGGCAAGGCATACCTCTATTTCTCTGTCGACGGGCCTGACCATCACAGCATCTCGGTCCTGCCGCTCAGCGCCGACATGCTCGGCGTCGCCGGCCCGAGGGTCGAGCTCTTCGGCGTCACGCAAACGTGGGAGACGCTCGGCCACGGCACTGTTGAAGGCCCTTCGGTCTTCGCGTGGGGTTCGCGATTTGTCGTTCTCTACTCGGGCGGCGACTGGCGCGAGCGGTACGGCATGGGCTACGCGATAGGGAGCTCGCCCTTAGGTCCGTTCGTCAAGGGCACGGCGCCGCTGCTGCAGACCGGTGGCTTGTTGCAGGGGCCAGGGGGCGGATCGTTCTTCACTGACGCCGCCGGGCGGCCATGGCTTGTTTACCACGGCTGGAACAGAGCCGGCCGCGTCCTCTACGTCACGAGGCTGTCGATCTCCGCGCCCTAGCCCATCCGTATACAGTCAGGCCGTGGGGAGTCGGTTCGGAGAAGAGGGCCGCGCGCTCTCCTACGGCTCGTACCTGAAGATCCCCGAGATCCTTTCGCTCCAGAAGATCCTGAGCGACGAGCACGACGAGCTCCTGTTCATCGTGGCCCACCAGGTGTACGAGCTCTGGTTCCGGCTGATACTGCACGAGCTCGATGCGGTGCGCGACTGCATCGACGCCGGCGACATCTTCACCGCCAACCATCGCCTGCGGCGCGTGCGTGTCATCGAGGAGCTGCTCGTGAAGCAGATCGGTGTTCTCGAGACCATGTCGCCGCAGGATTTCCTCGCCTTCCGCTACAAGCTCGCGCCCGCAAGCGGATTCCAATCGGTGCAGTTTCGAGAGATCGAGTTCCTCTCAGGACTCAAGAACGCCGGCTATCTCGAGCGCCTGGAGGCGACGCCCGAGGAGAAGGAGCGCCTGACGCGACGGCTGGCTGAACCGTCTCTCGCCGACGCATTGAAAGCGATCATCGAGCGCCGCGGATCACCAACGCTTCTCCAGATCTACCAGGACCGTGAGCACTTCGGCGACCTCTTCAGCCTGTGCGAGGCACTGCTCGACCACGACGAGGCCTTTGCCGAGTGGCGCTCGCGCCATGTGCTGATGGTCGAGCGCCAGATTGGAACGAAACCGGGCACAGGAGGGAGCAGCGGCGCGCGTTACCTCCACACGACCCTCGCCAAACGCTTCTACCCGGAGCTCTGGGAACTCCGCTCCCAGCTGACGTGAACGCAGCGGATCTCGATGCCAAGGATCCCCTGCGCGGTTTTCGCGACCGCTTCCACCTCGAGCCTGGGCTGATCTACCTCGACGGCAACTCGCTCGGCCCGCTCCCGCTGGCCACCGTCGAGCGCGTCCACGACACCGTCGAGCGCGAGTGGGGCGTCGGTTTGATCCGCAGCTGGAACGACGCCGGCTGGATCACCGCCGCCGAGCGCATCGGCGACAAGATCGCGCGGATCATCGGCGCTCATCCGGGCGAGGTCATCGCCTGCGACAGCACGTCGATCAACCTTTTCAAGCTGCTGACGGCGGGCATGCGGCTGATGGATCGCCGCCAGGTGGTGCTCACGCAACAGGGCAATTTCCCCACCGATCTGTACGTCGCGCAGGGCGCCGTCGAAATTCTTGGCGGACGCCGCGTCGTTTCGGTCCGCGCGGACGAGCTGCTGTCGAGCCTGAATGAAGGCGTCGCGATCCTCTATCTGACCCAGGTCGACTACCGCACCGGCGACGTGCTCGACATGGCGTCGCTGACATCGGCTGCTCACGGGGTCGGAGCTCTCGTGCTGTGGGATCTCTCCCACTCTGCCGGCGCGGTCCCGGTGGATCTCAACGCGGCGGAGGCCGACCTGGCCGTCGGCTGCACCTACAAGTACCTCAACGGCGGTCCCGGCGCGCCGGCATACCTGTTCGTGCGCAAGGACCTGCAGGCTCGCCTCGCGAACCCGGTGCCAGGTTGGATGGGACACGCCTCGCCGTTCGCAATGTCGCCCGATTACACGCCGGCCGAAGGCATCCGCCGCTTCCTGTCAGGCACGCCACCGATCGTCGCGATGAACGCGCTCGAGTGCGGCATCGACATGTGGCTCGAGGTCGACCAGGCGGCGCTGCGCCAAAAGGCGATGGGGCTGACTGAGCTCTTCATCGAGCTCGTAACCCCGCTGCTCGACCGGTTCGAGATGGAGATCGCTTCACCGCGCGAGCCGGCGAAGCGCGGCAACCAGGTCGCCTTGCGGCACCCCGAGGCCTATCGCGTCTGTCGCGCGCTCATCGATCGCGGCGTCGTCGGCGATTTCCGCGAGCCCGACATTCTCCGCCTCGGCTTCCCGCCGCTCTACTTGCGCTACGTGGACGTCGCCGAGGCGGCGGGGATCCTCGAAGAAGTCTTGCGCGAGGAAGCTTGGCGCGATGCGCGCTACAGCGTCCGCGCCGCCGTCACCTAGCGCGGCCGCCAGCGCCGGTGGCGGCTGGGGGCGCCCTCGCGGATCAGCTCCAGGCGCGGCCGCGGGCCGTCGGTCCTGCCTGAGGGCGGCTTGCGACTCCCGCGCTGAAACTGCACAGGCCACGCGACCGGAACGTCCTGCTCCGCCGCGGCGTGCAGCGTCCATGCGGGGTCGTAGAGATGCGCGCGGCCCAGCGCGCACAGGTCGGCGCGCCCGGCCAGGATGATCGTGTTCACGTCGTCGTAGCTGCTGATCGCGCCGACCGCGATCGTCTTCAGGTCGGCCTGGTTGCGGATTCGATCGGAGAAAGGCGTCTGGTAGCTGCGCCCGAACCTCGGCCTCTCGTCAGCGACGGTCTGCCCCGTGGAAACGTCAATCGCGTCCACGCCATGCGCCGCGAACGCGCGCGCCACCAACACTGACTCCTCCGCGCTGAGGCCACCTTCCGACCAGTCGGTCGCCGAAAGGCGCACGGTGATCGGTTTGCCATCGGGCCACTCGGCGCGAACCGCGTCGAAAACCTCGAGCGGAAAACGCAGGCGGTTTTCGAGGCTGCCGCCGAACTCGTCGCGCCGCTGGTTCGTAAGCGGCGAGATGAAGCTCGCGAGCAGATAGCCATGCGCGCAGTGCAGCTCCAGCAGGTCGAAGCCCGCGCGTGCGGCCATCCGTGTCGAGTTCGCGAATTGCTCGCGCACGGCCTCCATCTCGGCGCGCGTCATCTCGCGCGGTACCTGGCTCGCCGGCAGATAAGGGAGGGGCGATGGGGCGATGAGCTCCCAGTTGTCAGACTCCAGCGGCTCGTCCATGCCTTCCCACATGAGCCTCGTCGAGCCCTTGCGGCCCGAGTGGCCGAGCTGGATGCCGATGCGCGCCGGCGTGCTCTCATGCACGAAGTCGACGAGCCGCTTGAAAGCCGCCTCGTGGGCCGGCTCGTACATGCCCGCGCACCCTGGTGAGATGCGGCCTTGCCGCGACACGCACACCATCTCGGTCATCACCAGCGCCGCGCCGCCGAGGGCCTTGCTGCCCAGATGAACGAGGTGAAAATCTCCGATCAGGCCATCTTCAGCGGAGTACATGTCCATTGCCGAAACGATCACGCGGTTCGACAGCTCGAGCTCGCGCAGCTGGATCGGCACGAACATCGGCGGCGACGGCGCGCCGTCAGGGTTGAACCACTCTTCCACGCGTGCGACGAACTCCGGGTCTCGCACCTTGAGATTCGAATAGGTGACGCGCCGGCTGCGCGTCAGCAGGTTGAATGCGAACTGCAGCGGCTCCTGGTGCGTGTACTGGCCGATCTCCTCGAACCATTCGAGGCTCGCCTGCGCCGCGCGCTGAGCGCTCTCGACCACGGGCCGGCGCTCGTTCTCGTAAGCGGTCAGCGCCGACGACACATCTGGGTTCTCGTGCAGGCACGCGGCCAGCGCGAGCGCGTCTTCCATCGCCAGCTTCGTGCCCGATCCGATCGAGAAATGCGCGGTGTGCGCCGCGTCGCCGATGAGGATCACGTTGCCATCGCGCCACGATCGTGTGCGCACGGTGCCGAAGCGGATCCACCGGCTGTTGTTGCCCAGAAGCTCCGCACCCTGCAGGTCCTTCCCGAAAACTTCGGCGCAGAACTCGATGCCCGCCTCGTCGCTCTCGCCCGGCCGCCACGAGCGCTCCGTCGAGTCGATCTGGCCGCTGCGCTTCCAGCTTTCCTCGGCGAGCTCGACGATGAACGTGCTCATGCCATCGCTGTACGGGTACGCGTGGGCCTGCACTGTGCCGATGTCCGTCTGGGCGATGAAGAACTTGAAGGCGTCGAAGACGAGCGGCGTGCCCAGCCAGATGTATCGCGCGTGGCGTACGTCGACCTGCGGCTGGAACACGTCCGCGCGCGCGTTCCGCGTCAGGCTGTTGACGCCGTCCGCGGCGACGACGAGATCGTGCTCGTGACGCAGGTGCTCGAGCTCAGGCGCGGGCTCGCGGTAATGGATGGACACTCCGAGCCCCTCACACCGCTCGCGCAGAATGCCCAGCAAGCGGCGGCGGCTGATGGCCGCGAAACCGTGC
>DATDML010000010.1:0-6872 GCA_036518815.1 Candidatus Dormiibacterota bacterium | reverse complement strand
CTTTCGATAGGCTCGCGCGCGTTCGACAAGACCGCCCCGCGGCCGGCGATCAGCAGCGGCCTTTGCGCAGACTTCAGCAGCTCGGCGAGAGCCTCAACATCGGCGTCAGCCGGCGGCGGCGGGGAGAAGGCTCGCGGCGGCGAAAGGCTGTCGGGCGGATCACAATCGCCGGCCTGCACCTCGAGCGGCATGGAGAGCAAGACCGTCCTCCGGTCCGATATCGCCACGCGCACCGCCTCATCGATCTCCGCGACCGAGGTCGCAGGCGATGTCAGGCGCATGTGCACCGCGCCCGCGGCGGCAGCCACGGCGGCCTCGTCTATGAAGAAGTTCGACTGCGGCGCGGTCGCCTCGGCGGCCAGCAGCAGCAGCGGCGTTCGGCTCTTCGCGGCCTCAGTCAGGCCGGTCAACGCGTTGGTTAGCCCCGGTCCCTGGTGCACGGTGCACACACCAAGGCGGCCCGACGCCCGAGCGTAGCCGTCGGCCATCGTCACCGCGCCCGTCTCGTGACGCGCGGCCACGAAACGCGCGCCGCTTGCGATCAGCGCATTCGTCAGATGGAAGTTGCCGCTGCCGACGAGACCGAAGAAATCCCTCACACCAAGTTGGCCGAGCGCGCGGCCCGCGGCTTCGGCGGCGCGCACGGCCTAGCGCTCTACGAGTGCGAGCACCCGCGCGGGGCTGCCGGATCCGCGCACGATGGGCAGCGGTCCCGCGATGACAACTGCGCCCGTCGCGGGCAGGCGGGCCAGGTTCGCGAGCTGCGTCAGGCCGTACTTGCCGGCGCCCAGCAGGAACGCGTGGCACGGAAACGGCGGATCGAAGCTGTGAGCCTTGCCCGCGTCGGTGCCGACGGTCTCCACACCGACGCCGATGATCGGCGCCTTTTCAGCGAGCCACTTCGCGCACTCGATGGAGATGCCCGGCGTGTGCGGCCCTGTCTCGTCGGCGTTGAGAAAGCGGCGCTGATCCGTGGCCCGCGCATCCCAGCCGGTGCGATAGAACAGCCAGCCGCCCTTCGGCAGCTGGCCATGCTGCTTTTCCCACGCCTCGATGTCGGCGACCTCGAGCAGGTAGTCGGGATTCTGTGCGCACTCGCGACTCTTGTCGATCACCACGGCGGGCGCGATCAGCTGGCGCGCCGGCACCTGCGACACGTCTATGCCCTCACGTCCGGTGACCCAATGCACGGGCGCGTCGAAATGCGTGCCCACGTGCTCGCCCGTGGAGATGTCGTTCCAGTACCAAGCGGGCCCGCGCTCGTCGTAGCGGCTGATCTCGCTGAGCTGGAACTTGCGCGTGTTGGCGAATGGCGGCGGCAGCTGGATGACCGGCGTCATCTCCGAAAGCGATGCGGTGAGGTCGATGATCTCGACCTTGCCACTCCCGAGCGCGTCGATTAGCTCGCGCAGCATCGGAACAGTATCTACTGTCTCTGCTTCGCGTTCCAGTTGCGCTCGAGGTTGTCGATGAGCGCCGGGCTGTAGAGGCAGCGCGCCTGATCAATCGCGTACGCGGCCATGTAGCGACGGAAAACGTCCTGCGGCTCATACGCGTCGCGCAGCGCGCGGCGATTGGCGACCAGGCTCGTCGGACCCGCAGCGCACAGCTCGGTCGCCATGTGCTCGACAGTGCTTTCGATCTCTTCTGTGTCTACGACCGCATTCGCGAGCAGCCTGCCGTCCGAGGAATCGGCATCGAACTGACGGTTGAAGAAGATCGCCTCGCGCGAGGCGCGCTCGCCGATGAAGCGCGGCAGTCGCAGGTTGGCGCAGCCGGGGATGATGCCTTCCTTGCGCGCCGGCAGGCTGAAGTACGAGCCGCTTTCGGCGATGACCGCGTCCATCACGAGCAGCCACTGGCACGCACCGCCGATGGCCCAGCTCTCGACCACCGCCAGAAATGGTTTCTCGACCAATGAACCGTCTTCCGCGAGCAGACCGCGAAAGATCTTGTGCACGTAGCCGAGCTCGCGCTCGAGCATGAAATCGACCAGCGATATCCGCCCGTAGTAGAGGTCGGTGAGGTTGATGCCCGAGCCGAAGATGCGCCGGCCCTGATGCTTCGGGTGCGTCATCGGCGCGCCGCGCAGCACGCACGCATCGATCCCGGGATCAAGGAGCACCAGGTCCACCGCGACCTCGAGGTTCGCCGTCGACGCGTCGTCCTCGGCGTTGAGGCAGCTCAGATTTTTCAGCTCGATCCAGCCCACGCGCCCGCGGCGGCGGACTTCATTGGTGCCGAGGTCGACGTGACCTGTCCGACGAAATTCAGCCAGGCGACGCATCGACTCGGGCTTCGCGCCACGCATGAAGTCCATGAGCTGCTGCCCGCGCTGCTGGTCGCCGAGGATCTCGGCGAAGAACTCGCCCTGCTTTATCTCCAGCCCACGCTTTTCTTTCTGCGGATGCGTGCGCTCCTCGTCGATCTCCGCCCGGCTTGGCAGCGCCGAAGGATCGCGTTCGGCAGCTCCATAAACGAGCTCGGCCATTCGCAATGGCCGCCGACCACCGTCAGTGAGCTCGTCGAAGAGCTTGAGGTTCATTCCCGCTTCGCCAGCAGGGGCGCGAGCGGATCGTCGGCCGAGGTAACGTCCCATACGCGCCTGGCCTTGCCCGTCTCCTGACGGACCAGCGAACCGGGCTCGCCGATGGAGACGCCGACACGCAGCCGCAGCCGTTCCCGGAAGCGCCGCGCGAGCGTCGAAGCGATCTCGTCACGGGCGTTGATCGACAGGTTTCCGGTGAGCTCTGCCCGCACCATCATTTCCGGCAGCGCGGACCGCCGGTCGACGATGATCTGGTACTGGCCGCTGACGCGCTTGTCGTCCAGCAGCACCGCCTCGATCTCCTTCGGGTACACGTTGATTCCGCGGATCACGAGCATGTCGTCGACGCGTCCCGCGAGCCGCGCGATGCGTCGCGATGTGCGGCCGCAACCGCACTCGCCATCAATAAAGGACGTGATGTCGCCGGTCCGGTAGCGGATCACGGGCATCGCCTCTTTGGTGAGCGTCGTGAGCACGAGCTCACCGTCGATCACCTCGGGATAGAAGTGGTCTTCGAAGACATGCAGTGAGCCCCGGTTCTCCGCGCACTCGGCGGCGACGCCCGGGCCGATGACCTCGGAGAGACCGTAGATGTCGTGGGCTTCGAGCACACCCCAGGCATCCTCGATCTTCGTGCGGAACGCCTCCGACCACGGCTCGGCGCCGAACGCTCCATAGCGCAGCGTCTGCTGGATCGTCTTCAACAGGCCGTCCTTCTCGGCGCGCTCGGCGAGCAGCAGCGCGAACGACGGCGTGCACGCGAGGCCGTTCGCGCCGAGGTCGGCCATGAGCTGGACCTGAAATCCCGGATTGCCGCCCGAAGCCGGTACGACAGTGGCGCCGAGCCGCTCGCCGCCGTAATGCAGGCCCAATCCGCCGGTGAAGAGCCCATAGCCGTACGCGTTGTGCAGCATGTCGCCCTTCTGGCCGCCGGCGCTGGCCAGGCAGCGCGCGTTGACGTCGGCGAAAAGCGCGATGTCCGCGGCGGTGTAAGCCACGACTGTCGGCTTGCCGCGCGTGCCCGACGATGCATGCACGCGCACGACCTCGGTGCGGTCGACGGCGAGCATGCCAAAAGGAAAGTTGTCGCGCAGCTCGGACTTGGTGGTGAAAGGCAGCCGAGAGATGTCGCGGATGTCGCGCACCTCCAGCCCGCCCAGCTTGGAGTTCCAGTACGGCGTGCCGGCCTTCTGGAGGCGGCGGATCAGCCCCACCAGCCGATCGCTCTGCAGCTGGGCCAGCCGGCCCGGCTCCATCGCTTCGTGCTCGGGCTGGAACATCGATCCATCCTCGCACCAGCGACCAATCCGAGGGACTGATCGGTTAGTTAATCGTTCGTCGAGATTCATAATCTCGGCTTAGTCGGACCCAAGTCGATCTCCAACCCGCCTGGAGGGGACTTTTGTGAGCCGAACACCGGGGGTAGGCCGAGTGGCCATTGTGGCGGTCGCCGGCTGCCTGGCGCTCGGCGCCGCGGTACCCGCCCAGGCGGCGACGCCGCCCGCGCCCGACACGATCGCGCCGGTCGGCACCGTGCAGGCGATTTTGGTCGCGCCGCAGCCGCACCCTGGCAAATCGGCGCAGCACCGAACGGCGCCCTTCCTGACCAAGGACGCGAAGGCGCTCATGACGGCCAAGCAGCGGGCGCAGGCGAGCCAGACGACGCGCCAGGCGCCGTCGACTGTCGCGTCGCCGTCGTCGGCCTCGCTGTACAGCGGCCTGAACAGCCCCGGCCTTTCCGCCGCCGACCAGGGGTACCAGCCGACGCCGCCCGACTCGACCGGCGCCATCGGCCCGACGCGCTACGTGGAGTTCGTCAACAACCTCATCGCGGTGTACGACCGCAGCAACCTGGCGAAGCTGAGCTCGCTGGACATGGCCACCTTCACGGCCGTGCCTTCGGGCCTCTACACGAGCGACCCGCAGATCCAGTGGGACCCACTTGGCAACCGCTGGTTCTATGCGGCGGTCGCTTTCAACGCGAACTTCACGACCGACTATCTGCTCTTCGGCTGGTCCAAGACCGCCGACCCGAGTGACCTATCCGGCGGGTGGTGCCGGTACGCAAGCCCGACCGGCGCGATCATCACCGACTACCCGAAGCTCGGCCACGACGCGAACTTCGTGATCATCGGCGACAACCAGTACGACGGCAGCCAGTCGGGCCTGCCGTTCGTGACCGCGGACATCTGGGCCATCGGCAAGCCCCCCGCCAGCGCCACCACCTGCAGCGGCTCGGTCACCGCCACGCATTTCGCCGACAAGACGCACGTGCTGAAGAACGCGGATGGATCCGGCGCCTTCACCCCAGTGCCGGCGAACACCTCCGACTCCTTCGCCAACGGCTACATCGTCGCCGCGCACGACGTTTCGTCCAACCCGCAGTCGAAGGTGATGGTCTGGCAGATGACGCCGGGCCCGAAGCTCCAGGCCAAGGGCGACATCTCCGTGGGCGCCTCGTACGCGGTGCCGCCGGGGGTGCCGCAGCCGGGGGTGCCGTACCTGATCGACAGCCTGGACGGCCGGCTGACTCAGGCGGTTGCGCACCTCGATCCGAGCGCCGGTGTCGAGGCGGTGTGGACCCAGCACACCGTGGCCGGCGGCGCGGGCACCGTCGTGCGCTGGTACGAACTCCTGCCCGGCTCGCTGGCGGTGCGCCAGCAGGGCAGGCTGACCAGCTCCACCGACTGGTACTGGAACGCGGCGATCTCGCCCTCGATTGCCGGCAACGACGCGATGATCGAGTACAACCGCGGCAGCGCGTCGCTGCTGTCAGTGATCGGCGCGCAGACCCGCACGAACACCACGCCGCTGGGACAGATGGACCCGGGTGAAGCCTTCCTCGGTGCCAGCAGCGCCGCCGACCAGGAGACCGCGTTCCAGACCAACTGCGCGCCCACCTGCCGCTGGGGCGACTACTCGGGCGCCACGCCCGACCCGAACAACACCGGTGTCGTGTGGGGCAGCAACCAGGTCGACAGCGCGGCAATCTTCGGCTTCGGGCAGTGGACCACTCAGAACTTCGCCATCACGACCGGCGGTCCTCCGCCCTCTCCTCCATCCCCACCCGCCGGCCTGACCGCGAACGCCTTGAGCGACTCGCAGATCAGCCTCAGCTGGACCGCGTCTACCAACGCGAGCTCTTACAAGATCCAACGCTCGCCCGATGGCAGCACCGGCTGGTCGCAAGTGGGCACGAGCACGAGCACTTCGTTCACCGATTCGGGCCTGACCGCCGCGACGAAGTATTTCTATCGTGTCATCGCCAGCAACAGCGTCGGTGATTCCGCGCCGTCGGCCACAGCGTTTGCGACCACAGCGACGCTGCTGCCTTACACGCAGTCGCCGCAGGGCAACTGGGCCGGCACATATGGCGGCGACGGCTACGCGCTGCTGGGCTGGAACGGATCCAGCGACCTGGTGTTCCTGCCCGGCGTGACGCTGAC
Source organism: Candidatus Dormiibacterota bacterium (assembly GCA_036518815.1). GTDB lineage: Bacteria > Chloroflexota > Dormibacteria > Dormibacterales > Dormibacteraceae > CF-118. Next base: position 878 of record DATDML010000010.1, on the reverse strand, counting down.
GCTCGACAACGGCTCGCGTTTCGAGTGGAGCGGATCGACCACTGCGGTCCAGGCTTTGGAAAGCCCTGACACGACGACCCGTCACGCGGCGACCTGGTACGACAACGCCCAGGTGCGACTGCACCTGACCTTCGCGTCGGCGTACTCGGGCACGGTGCACCTCTACGCGCTGGACTGGGACACCACCGGCCGCCGCGAGACCGTGACCGTCAATGACGGCAGCGGCCCGCAGACCGCGAACATCACCACCGACTTCTCGGGTGGCGCGTGGATCAACGCACCCATCAACGTCGCGGCGGGCGGCACCATCACCATCACGGCCACCCAGACCGCAGGCCTCAACGCGGTGCTCGCGGGCATCTTCCTGGGCGGCGGACCGCCGGCGCCGGCCGCGCCCACCGGGGTTGCCGCCTCGGCGCTCAGCGCCTCGCAGATCAACGTCAGCTGGACCGCTGCCAACGGCGCGACTGCATACAAGATCCAGCGGTCGCCGGACGGCACCAGCGGCTGGACGCAGGTCGGGACCTCCACGACTTCGCCCTTCGTCGACTCCGGCTTGACCGCAGCTACGACCTACTTCTATCGCGTCGTCGCAAGCAACAACGCAGGCGACTCTGCGCCGTCGGCTGTCGCGTCCGCCACGACCGCCGCGCTCCTGCCTTACACGCAGGCGCCGCAGGGCAACTGGGTCGGCACGTACGGCGCGAACGGCTACGCGTTGCTCGGCTGGACCGGCAGCGCCGATCTCGTCTCGCTGCCGGGCGTGACCCTGACCATCGACCAGGGCGCTCGCTTCCTGTGGGGCGCGACGTCGTCGGTGCAGGCGCTCGAAAGTCCCGACGCGAGCACCCGCCACGCTTCTACTTGCTACGACGCGA
>DATDML010000009.1:0-5665 GCA_036518815.1 Candidatus Dormiibacterota bacterium | reverse complement strand
CGGTCGCGGCGCATCACGGCCAGGACCGTGTCCTTACCCTCCGCGGACATCGGGTTGACGGGGGCGAAGTCTGTGGCGGTGCTCATACGCTGCTTACCCTCCCAGGAACCAAATTTGGCGGAATGACCAGCGGGGTCAGGGTCTCGTCCAGCTTGTCGCGACGGACCTGAAACCACGGCGGCAGGCTGAGGCTCGACCCCAACGCCTCGGGCCGCTCGTCGATCGTGAACCCGGGCGAGTCGGTGGCGATCTCGAAGAGCACGCCGCCAGGCTCGCGGTAGTAGATGGACTTGAAGTACCAGCGGTCGATCACCGGCGTGACGTTGCGTCCGGCGGCGACCAGCAGGTCGCGCCATTCCTGCTGCCGCGCGTCGTCGGGCGCGCGCCACGCGACGTGGTGCACCGTTCCAATCGACTCTTCACCGACCGGACCCTCCGGCGATTCGACTACGTCGAGGATCGAGTCCGGCCCGCCATCGCCCGTTTCGAAACGGATGCGATTGCCCTCTCGCCCCTTCTCGCGAAAGCCCATCGTCTTGGTGAGGAAATCGACAGTCGCGCTCGATTCGGCCAAGGTCATCGCGACGGAGTGGAAGCCGTGGATGGCGTGCTCGGCAGCCACCGGTCCGTCCCGCCATTGCGCCAGGCTCAGTTCTGAGCTGCCGGGCACCAGGTCGAGCTCGATTCCGTCGGGATCCGCCAGCGTCAGCACCTCGCCGTCGAAGCGACGCGAGCGCGAGGCGTGAACGCCGAGCTTGCGCAGGCGGTTGGCCCAGAAATCCACCGAGCCCTCGGGGATGGTGAACGCAACCGTGGTCACCTGGCCGCTGCCCGCGCGCCGCTTCGGCCAGCTCGACCAGCCGAAGAAGGTCATCGCGGTGCCGGGCGATCCGAGGTAGTCGCCGAAGTAAAGGTGATAGGTGTCGGGCACGTCCTGGTTGATGCTCTTCTTGATGAAGCGCAGGCCGAGCACGGTGAGGTAGAAATCGACGTTCTTCTGGACGTCGCCAGTGATGCTCGTCACGTGGTGGATGCCAGGAACTGCGGCGGGCACGCTGCGGACCATGTTAGTCCCGCTTCTGGCCGTGTTCTGAGGCTTCTTCTTCGACCCGCGCCCAGATCTCGGCGGCCATCGGCTCAGCCGATTCCTCCTGGAGGTGCGCGACGAGTCCGATGGCCCGCGCCATCACCGCCAGGCCGCGGCAGACGCGCCACGAGAAGCCCATCTCGCTCGCGATCGCGCCGATCGCGCCGGTGGCGTTGACGGGCAGCTCGCGCTTGAACAACCGGGAAGCCTCCTCGGAGACGGCCTGCATCAGCTCGACGTAGCGGCCCGAGAAACCATTGGCGGCCGCCACCTCAAAGAGGCGCGTCGTGCGTGGGTCGACCGGCTTGTGGATCGGATGGCCGAGGCCCGGCACCGGGCGCTTCTGCTCGCGGTATCGAGAGACGATGTCGCTCGCGTCGCCGCCGATGTTCTCCTGCAGCATCCGCGCCGCTTCCTCCGCCGGCCCCCCGAACCGGTCGCCCATGCCCAGCAGCCCGGCCGCGACCGCCCCCTGGATCGCCTCGGGTGCGCCCAGATATGTCATCCGGGCTGCGATCGCGCTCGGCGTGACGCCGTGCTCGACCAGCGTCACGGCGATGGCGTTGAACGTGACTGATTCCTGCGGCGTGGGCAGCCGGCCCTGCAGCTCCAAAAAAGCGAAGTCGCCCAGAGAAACATTGCCGATGAGGTCGTTCAGATCGTGGCCGCGCACGACCACCTTGTCGGCCGAGCTCCACCCCATCTCCGATCGGAGCTTCTTGCGCTTCACGTCTTTCTCGTCAGGCGTGTCTTGTACGAAGCCTCTCCGAAATTCTCCTCGCTGATCAGCTCGACGCGGCACCGGAACGTGAGCGTCGAGCGCACCGCCTTCTCGATGTCTCCGGCGAGCTGCCCATCAGCAGCGCGGCCCGATGGCACCTCCACTTCGATCGGCACCGGCGGCTCGACGCTGACGTTCGAGGCATCGCGCACGACTCGTGCGCGGCCCGTGACGCGCGGCCGGAAGCCTGCGACCACAGCGAGGATCGCGGACGGGTACACGTTGACTCCGCGCACGATGAACATGTCGTCGTGCCGGCCGATGATCCGCATTCGGAAGGTCGTTCGGCCGCAACCGCAGTCGCCGCGCTGCACCTCGACCAGGTCGCCGCCGAGAAACCTGACCACCGGGTGCGCCTCGCGCGTGAGATGGGTGTAAACGAGCTCGCCGACAGCACCTGGTTCGATGGCCATCGGCTCGCGCGAGTCCGGGTCGACCAGCTCGGTCCAGACGTGACCGCCGCCGCTGAAATGCATGCCCTGCCGGCCGGGACACTCGCCGAAGAGCGACGGCGCGATGTCGCCGATGCCCATGACCTCGTTGACGAAGGCGCCGGTCACGGACTCGATGTGATCGCGCACCGCCGGGATGCCCCCGCCAGGCTCGCCCCCGGTGACGATGTGCTTGAGCGTGGTGATTCGTTCGCCTTCCTTCTCGATGCGGTTGGCCAGGTATTGCGCGAAGGATGGCGTGGTGAGAATCGTGTCGAAGATCCCCGCGCGCATGCCGAACATGACGCGGTCCGCATCACCCGGTCCCAGCGGCACGACACGCGCGCCGATGCGCGCCAGGGTGAAATAGGTATGACCTGCGACGAATGGTCCCGCGCCGAAAGTCGAAAGCACGCTGTGGTGGTCGTGCACTCCGCTCGTGTAGTAGGTGCGGGTGCCGATGGTCGTCCACACCTCGATGTCGCTCGGCGTCAGCGCGAGCACGCTGGGCGCGCCGGATGTGCCGCTGGTTTGATACACGCGCTTCACGCGCTCCTCGGGCACGCACAGGTTGGTGCCGAAGGGCGGGCGCTCGTCGATGGCCGATTTGAGGTCGGATTTGCTGGTGAAGGGAAGCCGATCGAGATCCGCCAGTTGCACCTTGGGGGTGCCTGCGAACTTCTTTCGATAGAAATCCGAGTGCTCCATCAGGTGCGCCCACTGGCGCTCCCACGCCGCCTCGCCTCGGGCGAGCGCCTGCGCGTGATCCTCCGTCTCGACCTCGCGGTCCCATATCGAGTCGCGCTCGCACGAGTCGCCGGGCAGGTTCACGCGAGCGACGGACCGTCGGGCATCTGGGCCTCGTCGACCCAGGTCCGCAGGTGCGCTTCGGCCAGCTTGCGCGAACCTTCGAAGGGTCCTGCGGGATCGTTCATGGCTTCTCGCGTGAGCTCGCGGACACGTTCCTCGACCACCGCCACGGCACTCGCGGCGTCTGTAACGCCGTCGGCGACGTAGCCGATGGTCGCGCCGGAGTTGCACACGAAGTCGGCCAGCGCCATGATGCCGCGGTCCCACAGGATGGCCAGCCCGGCCTTCGTGTAGGGCACGTTGGCGGCGGGCGCCACGACCTTCGCCTGCAGCGTTTTGGCGCGCGATTCATCGATGACGCCGATCCGCGCGCCCGGCACCAGCACGTCCGAACCGACGTCGAACAGCTCGGATGCCGGGCTCACCGGCTCATCCACGTGCTCGACCAGGCGGTCGCCGTGTTCAGCACGCAAGCGCAGCAGCTCGTCTACGTCGAATCCCGCTGCCCGGCGGACGCATCCGTGGATGGTCGAGAACGCGACGATGCGCGCGCCGCGCCGCCACATCTCGAGCGCGGTCGCGCCGCCGACCTTGCCGAAGCCTTCGATGGCGACGGTCCTGTCCGCGAGCGAGCCGCCGAGCGCCGTTTCCGCCGCGACTGTGACGCCGAGGCCGGTGATGAACGCGTCGAGCGGCATGCCCTGGTACGTCGTGTGCATGACGCTTGCCTGGTCGCTGCCCCCCAACGACTCGAAATCCTCTGGCTTCGTGCCGAGGTCTGTTGATGTGAGGAATGTGTTGGCTTCCACCAGGGGACGGATCTCATCGCAGTAGCGTTTGACCGCATCCTCGTGCTCCGCCTCGGTGGCGCGGATCGCGCCCTTGGCCCCGCCGATGTTGACCTTGAGGACGGCGAACTTGTAGGTCATCGCCCGCGCCAGCATTTGCGACTCGCGCTCCGTGACGTCAGGCGCGAGCCGGGTGCCGCCGGCGCTCGTCGGGCACTCGAAATCGAACGCCACGTAGGCGTCGACGGTCTTCAGTTTCATCGTCCGCATGGTCGTTAAGGTTGGCAGGATGTCGGAGCCGCTGTTGACCACCGTCGTCGGCAGCTACCCGCAGCCCGAGTGGCTGGTCGACCGCGCGATGCTCGGCAGCCGCCTGCCTCCGCGCGTGCGCGCCAGGGAGATCTGGCGCGTTTCGCCCGAGATGCTCGAGCAGGCGCAGGACGACGCGACGGTGGTCGCGATCCGAGACATGGAGCGCGCCGGGATCGATATCGTGACCGACGGCGAGATCCGGCGCGAGAGCTACTCCAACCGCTTCGCCACCGCGCTCGAAGGCATGGACCTCGAGAACCCGGGCACGGCTCTGGACCGCACCGGCCACCCGAACCCGGTGCCGCGCGTCACCGGCCCGATCCGGCGCAAGCACGGCGTGGAGGTGCGCGACGTAGAGTTTTTGCGCCGGAACACCGACCGGCGAATCAAGGCGACGCTGCCCGGCCCGTTCACCATGTCGCAGCAGGCGCAGAACGACCATTACGCGGACGAAGCGGAGCTGGCGATGGCCCTGGCCGCCGCGGTCAACGAGGAGATCAAGGACCTGTTCGCCGCGGGGGCTGACATCGTGCAGATCGACGAGCCCTACCTGCAGGCGCGGTCGGAAAAGGCGAGGCTATTCGCGCTGCCGGCGATCGACCGCGCGCTCGAGGGCGTCAGCGGGACGACCGCGCTGCACACGTGCTTTGGATACGCGCACATCGTCCACGACCGGCCGAACGGCTATCCGTTTCTGAAGGAGCTGGCGGCGACTAAGGCCACGCAGATCTCGATGGAGTCGGCGCAGCAGAAGGTCGAGCTATCGGTGCTGGACGCGTTGCGCGGCAAGACCATCATCGTCGGCGTCATCGACCTGGCGGACGACAGCCCGGTCGAGGATGTCGAAGCGGTCGTCGCGCGCATCCGCAAGGCGCTGCAGCACGTCGAACCTGACAAGCTCGTGCTGGCCCCGGACTGCGGCATGAAGTACCTGCCGCGCGAGAAGGCCTTCGCCAAGCTTTCGGTCCTGGCACAGGCAGCCGCACGCGTCCGCGCGGAGCTCTAGCGCCGAACTGATTCCGCGCGTTTCTGCCAAAACGTGCGCTTCTCCGGCCCCCGGAACGCACGTTTCTTACAAATCGGGCGGAATTCGGCGGCCGCGGGCGGATAAGTATTGATAGGACGCGAGATTTATCAATCCAGCGTGCGCTGCAGAAAAGCGCCGAACATCGGCGCCGTGAAACCGATGCGCGCCCGCTCCGGCCGGTAGACCAGTCCCTTCGCGATCAGCGCGCTGATGGTCGGCTGCAGCTCGTTGTTGCGCTTGCCTGACGCCTGCTGCAGCTGCTCGATGGTGGCGTTCTCCCCGAACATCGCGATGTTGCGCATGAGCTTGCGTTCGTTGGGTGAGGCGCGAACGTAGCGGGCCCGGAAGAAGCCGGCGTCGAGCGTGGCCAGGATGCGCGGGCGCATGCGCTTCAGGTCCGCCGTCGTGATCGTCTCGCCGTGCGCTCCG
>DATDML010000008.1:0-2855 GCA_036518815.1 Candidatus Dormiibacterota bacterium | reverse complement strand
AGCATCTCCCGCATTCCGGGACCGCCCTTGGGCCCCTCGTATCGGATCACTACGACGTCGCCCGGAACGATGCGCTTGCCCAGAACCGCCGCCAGGGCGTCCTCTTCGCGATTGAAGATGCGCGCGGGGCCGCGGTGCGTCGTGGGCGTGTGAGCCGTGACCTTCACCACCGCGCCGTCCGGCGCGAGGTTGCCGCGCAGGATGACAAGACCGCCCTCGTCGCGCAGCGGCGCGGCCAGCGGGACGACCACCTCCTGACCCGGCGACTCATGCGTCGACGAACATTCCTCGCCGAGCGTGCGACCCGTGACCGTTAGAGCGTCGCCGTCGATGTAGCCGCCCTCGATCAGGCGGTTCGTGAGCAGCGCTATGCCGCCGGCCTTGTGCAGCTCGACCGCCGCGAAACGGCCGCCCGGCTTGAGGTCGCACAGCAACGGCGTGCGTCGCGAGATCCGATCGATGTCGTCGATGTCGAGCTCGACGCCGACCGTTCGCGCCAGCGCCAGCAGATGCAGCACCGCATTGGTCGATCCCCCGGAGGCCGCGACCGCAGCGATCGCGTTGTCGAAGGCACGTCGCGTCAGAATTCGTGACGGTCGGAGATCCTGCTCGAAGACCTGCAGCGCCAGCCGTCCTGCCGCTTCAGCAGCGGGCACTTTGGCGGGGTCGACTTGAGGGATCGAGTTGAAGCCCACCGGCGAGAGCCCGATCACTTCCATCACCATCGACATGGTGTTGGCCGTGTACTGGCCGCCGCACGCGCCGGCGCCAGGGCACGCGACCTGCTCGAGCTCGGCCAGATCCGCCTCGCTCATGCTGCCTGCGGCGACCGCTCCGACCGCCTCGTAGATATCCCCCACGGCGACCTGCCGCCCGCGGAAGTTGCCGGCGAGGATGGAGCCGCCATATAAGAGGACGGAGGGCCGGTCGAGCCGGGCCATCGCGATGGCCGACGCGGGAATCGTCTTGTCGCACGCGCACAGGCAGACGAGAGCGTCGAACATGTGGCCGCGAGAGATGAGCTCGATCGAATCCGCGATGACCTCGCGACTGACGAGGGACATCTTCATTCCCTGCGAGCCCATCGTGATGCCGTCGGAGATGGCGATCGAGTTGAACTCCATCGGGTTGGCGCCCGCCGCGCGGATGCCGGCCTTGATAGGCGCGGCCAGCTCGCGAAGGCCGAAGTTGCAAGGCATCGTCTCGGTCCAGACGTTCGACAGGCCGACGAACGGCTTGTCGATGTCCTCGGCCTTGAGGCCGATCGCGTGCAGGAAGGATCGCGCGGGCGCGCGATCGCGCCCCTGATAGAGGGTTCGACTTATCTGGTCAGGCACCGGCAGAGGTTAGCGCTTGCTCGAGGTCGGCCACCAGGTCGGCCGCATCCTCGACGCCGATCGACAGCCGGATCAAGCCGTCGCCGACGCCGGACCGCTTGCGCTCTTCGGCCGGGATCGAGGCGTGCGTCATGCGCGCGGGATGCTCCGCCAGCGATTCCACCGCGCCAAGCGATTCGGCGAGGGCGAAGATCTTCAGCTTCTCGAGCACCCGAAAAGCTGTGGCTTCGTCCTTGACCTCGAAGCTCACCATGCCCCCGAACAGGCGCATCTGCCGCTGCGCCACCGAGCGGCCGGGATGCGACTCCAGGCCCGGGTAGTGCACGCGGTGCACGGTGCGATGGGCCTGCAGCGCCTCGGCCACCACCATCGCGTTCTCGCTCTGCCGTTCGACGCGCAGCGCCAGCGTCTTGATGCCGCGCAGCAGTAGCCAGCAGTCGAAAGGCGACGGCACTGCCCCGATGGCGTTCTGGTGAAAGCGCAGCTGCTTCTCCAGGTCGTCGTTGGACGTCATCACCGCCCCACCGACCACATCGCTGTGGCCACCGATGTACTTGGTGGCGCTGTGCACCACCACGTCCGCGCCGAGATGCAGCGGCTGCTGCAGGTATGGCGTGGCGAACGTGTTGTCCACGCACACCAGCGCGCCGCGGCTGTGCGCGACCTCGCTGACCGCATCGATGTCGACCACGCGTAGCAATGGGTTGGTCGGCGACTCGAGCCACACCATCCGCGTCTGCGCCGTCATCGCCTTCTCGACCGAATCGATGTCGGTCGCGTCTACGGCGGTGAATGTCAGGCCGAAGCGACGCAGCACCTTGTCGAAGAGCCGGAACGTACCGCCGTACACGTCCTCCATGTAGACGACATGGTCGTTCGGCTTGAGCAGAAGCATGAGCGTCGATTCCGCGCCCAGACCCGAGGCGAAACACAGCCCATATTTGGCCTGCTCCAGCGCGGCCAGGTTCTCCTCCAGGGCAGCGCGCGTCGGGTTGCCGCTCCGCGAGTACTCGAAACCGCGGTGCTTGCCCACACCGTCTTGCGCGTACGTGGTCGCCAGGTGGATCGGCTGAACGACGGCGCCGGTCGCGGGGTCGGGGCCCTGGCCGACGTGCACCGCCCGGGTCGAGAAGCCCCAGTCTTCTTGCTTTTCGCGACCGGTATTCGATTTGGCACCTCCCCCACCCCGTGGGGGAGGGTCAGGGAGGGGGCTCACCTTCCGCGGTGGGCCACGAACTCGAGCAGGTCGGCGCGAGTGATCACGGCCACCGGTTTCGCGTTTTCCACGACGAGCACGGCCTGCTCGCCGCGCAGCAGCGGCTCGAAAGCGTCATCGATCGATGACTCGACGCCGACCTCGCTGAACGGCGCGTCCATGGCGGACGAAACCGCGGTGGTGACGACCGAAGGATCGCGATACACGCGGTCGAGCAGAGTACGTTCCTGCAGCGAGCCCACCACGCCGCGCCCATTCGAGTCCTCGGTCACGGGCAGCTGCGATATGCCGTACTGCTGCAT
>DATDML010000007.1:0-15651 GCA_036518815.1 Candidatus Dormiibacterota bacterium | reverse complement strand
ATCGACTCTGCTCTACGGCCCGCCGCCCGAAGTCGAGGCCGAGGTGCGCAAAGTCGTGGGGGAGACCGGCGGCCGCGGGCTGATCGTGGCGCCGGGGTGCTCAGTGCCGCCGCGCGCGCGTGAGGCCAATCTCGCGGCGATGGTGCCTGCGATCGCGTCGTGAGCGTGGCTGGCCTGGCCGAGATCGTGCTCTGGACGCACGACATGGACGCGGCCCTGCACTTCTATGGCGACCTGTTCGGTCTTGAGGTCATCTCGCCGCCGGCGCTGCCGAACAAGTTCCTGCGCGCGGGGCTGGGGGCTGACGGCGTGCCGGAGATGATCGTTCTGGTCCCGCATCCTGATGCGTTGGCGTCGTTTCCGCGCGAGAAACCAAAGCGCGTGCTGCACCACCTGGCGTTTCGAGTTGACGCCGATGCTTACGACCAGCTGCGCGAGCAGTTCGAAGCCGAAGGTGTAGAGGTGCGGGGCGGCGTGCACCCGGTTCTGAAGGGCGTTCGGACCTTCTATGTGGACGACCCCGACGGAAATGAGTGCGAAGTGATCGCTCCGGCCGCCCCGCACTAGCGGAACCCGCGGCTGCCGGGAGCCGCGGGATTGCGGCCGTTATTAATGCCGTCGGTGCCGGCAGCGGCTCGAATGACCGAGCCTGAGCGTTTCTCTACTGATGTGGCCCGTGGCGTTGATTCAGCTGGGCGTCGGCCTTCTGGCGATCGGCTACGGCGTGCAGGCGATCATCTTCCCCCGCCAGAACGCCATCGCTTTCAGGCCGTGGCGGGAATATCACCCCGCCGTCATGCTCTTCATGGGCGCGTGGGCGGCCCTCATCGGACTTGCATTCGTAGTCGGGGCAATCGTCAAACTGATCCGCTAAGGGTTTCGGATGCGGGCCATCCTCGGTGTGGTCGTGGTCGGTCTGTTGGTGGGCGGTTGCGCGGGCGCGACATCCGCTGCCAAGTCAAGCGGTCCGGGCGTGGTGCTCGTCTTCACCACCTGGGCGCCTGATACAAAGGTCACGAATGGCCCCGAGCCGGGCTACAAGCCTGTCCTCACCGGGTTGACGAGCCATGACATCCAGACGGCTGTCGCGACCCTGGATGCATCGGGCACCTCGTGGGTCATAGACATCCGCTTCACGCTGGGCGGAGCCAAGCACTTTGCCGACCTGACCAGTGCCAATGTGGCCGCTTGCCCCGGTGATCCAGCAGTTAATCCCAGCGCGACCTGCGCCGGGCGTCACCTCGCCATGTGGCTAGACCTGACCCAGGCCGATATTGACGATTGGGAAAACCGCACCTTCGTGACGAACGTGTCTGCCTTCTTCGACTTGAAGTGCCTGCAGCACGCAGCCGTCTCGACGTCTTGCCCGAAATTCATCTCGGACCCGATCACGCTGGAGGCGATCACCGGCGGTGAGGCTCAGATCGCGGGCAACTTCACCCAGCAGTCCGCGAACGACCTGGCTACAGCCATCAGCTGATTCTTACGGCGCCGTGATCGCCGGGCTCTCGTTGTACGAATCGAAGGTCATTGCCAACACCGAGCTTGGATCGGTGAACTGCAGATAGGCGATGTAACCGTCCGACTCCCGCACCCAGATGTCGTAGGTCTGGCCCGAGGCAGACGACTGCGCGTGCCACGTCAGCGTGCCGGCGATGGTCTCCTCGCCGATGTACTTGTCCGGAACCGTGGGTGACGTCGAGCTCTCGGGTTTGGACGTCCACTTGCCCGAGTCGACTCGGCTGTAGTCGCGGCCGTCGACGCTGACTTCCTCGATGACCACGGTGCGGCCACCAGCGCCGCCTTGGACGTTGAGCGTCATTTCGATCGCCGAATCAGGGGACTTCTGGAGCACACCGTCACCGCTCACCAACAGATGCTGCCCGCTGCTGGTGTTGATCGTGCCTGTGACCCGGAAATGGGCGTTCTTCATGGTCGAGTTGTCCACCGCCGCGCGAACTGAAGCCGCCGTCACCGGAGTGGGAGATGGCACGCTGCCGAAGAGAGCACCGCCGCAAGCCGACGCCGTAAGCAGCACCGCGCCGGCAGCGATCACCAGGCTCAGCCGGACCATCGCAGGGCTGGAATCTATCACCGCGGACCCGGTTTTCAGCCGGTGTTGGGCATCCCCTCTTTCGCTTAAGCGGTTTCGGTCTTGGGTGCCGCTGCGGGTGCGCGTGAGAGAAGAGCGGCGCCGGCGCCTACGATCACCGCGATCGTCAACAGAACCAGCGTTATGGGCTCCGGCAGGCGTATCCCAAGTGCGCTGTCCAGCGAAGCGCTGCCTGGACCGATGAGAGCGAGCGCCGCGACCGCGCCGAGGATCGACAGGTTGAACTCGTAGCCGCCTTTGCTCACCCAGAAGCCCTTGGGCAGGTGGACGAGGGCGATGGCCACGAGCATGGACGCGGCGACCGCGGCGCATGCAACCGGCGTCAGCAAGCCAAGGATGAGTGCCACTCCGCCGAGGAGCTCGCCGAACGCGGCAGTCAACGCCCACAGGCGTGGCGGGCGGATGCGCATCCGGATCATCGCGTTCGTCCAGCCGGCGAGGCCTGGGCCGCCCCACCATCCGAAAACCTTCTGACCGCCGTGCCCGAACATGATCGCGCCGATCGCCACACGAAGAATCAAGAGTCCCGCTGCAGCCATAGGCCCACCTCCTGAAGAGTGAAACGTCTGGACGCGAGACTTTTAGTCCCAGTCCTAGACTCTCGGGGTCGCGGGCCCGTAGCTCAGTTGGTTAGAGCGTCCGACTCATAATCGGATGGTCGGTGGATCGAGGCCACCCGGGCCCACTCGACATTCAGGCTTATGGCCCTTCTCACTGATTACTTCGCGGCCAGCGATGATGAGGATGCCGGTCGCGCGCTGCAATCCGGCCCTGTGACCACCGGCTTTGCCGCAGTGGAGTCGAAGTCTCTCGACGGTGTCGTGACAATGGCGACCCTCGAGGAAATCCTCACCGGCCGAGACTCGATGTCGATCATCCACGAGAACACCGATGCGGTCGTCGCCATGGCCGGGGATGGCGGACCGTGGCTGATCCGCCTCCGACCGGCTGTGGTGGAGGCGCTGAGCGTCGCCGGCGCGCCAAAGCTCGCCGCGGCGGCGACGGGTTGGGCGCGGACCGAGGAGTTGGCCGGCGCCAACCCGCAGAATCTGTACGAATTCCTATGGAATCTCGCGCATCTCAGCAACTGGGCGATCGCCAACGGCCGGCAGATGTACTGCTGGATGTCGCTTTGAAATGAAGCTCGACTGGGCCATGCTCGCCAACTATGCAGAGGTCCGCGACGGGCTCGTCTTCGTGACCGGCGGAGGCATCGACACAGTGCAGACGCCGCAGCTGCCGGCAATGCTCAACGCCACGATCCTCGTCCGCCTGCTGATGCACCGTACCGAGGCCAACAAGCAGCACTCCATCGAGCTCGAGATCACCGACGAGGACGGCGCGACCGTGGCCAAGGTGCAGGCCGGCGTGATGGTGCCGATCCATCCCGACGTTCCGGTCGGCTGGGACATCCCGAGCGTGGTGGCCCTGAACATCCACGGCCTGCAGCTCACCAAGGAAGGCCGCTACGCGGTCGAGATCTCCGCCGACAACGTGCATCTGCGTACGCTCAACTTGCGCACGAAGGTCAATCCGAGTGCGCAGGGTCCGGCTCAGCCATCAGCCAACTAGGAGGTTCACCGATGGAACGGATCGACATCGACACCGACCGCCTGCGCACCAGCTGCTGGGTCAGCGGGCCCGACGATGGCGTCCCGACGCTGCTGCTGCACGGCAACCTCGTGACCGGGCGCTTCTGGCAGGATGTCGCGGCGAAATTGCCCAAGGACCTGCGGGTCGTCGCACCCGACTTCCGCGGCTTCGGCCGCAGCGAGGCCAAGCCGATCGACGCGGCGCGCGGCCTCGACGATTGGATCGACGACACCACCGCGCTCGTGAAGAAGCTCGGCTGGTCCGGCAAGCCGTTGCACATCGCCGGGTGGTCGATGGGCGGCGGAATCGCCATGGGCTACGCGGTCAAGCATCCGCACGACGTGGCGAGCCTGGCGCTGGTCGCACCGATGTCCCCCTACGGCTTCGGCGCCACCCGCGACGCGAAGGGCACGCTCACCACCGATGACGCCGCCGGCTGCGGCGGGCTCGCCGTCAATCCGGAATTTCTGCGCCGGATGCGCGAGGGCGACACGGGCAGCGACGATCCGGTGTCATCGCCACGCGTGACGATGACCAGCTTTTTCTGGTCGCCGAAGTACAAGGCGCCCGACGAGGACGAGCTCCTCGCCGAGACGCTGCTCACCAAAGTCGGCGACGATTTCTATCCGGGCGACGGCAAGGCATCCACCAACTGGCCCGGCATGGCGCCCGGCAAGAAGGGTGTGAACAACGCGTTCGCTCCGACCAACTGCGACGTCAGCGCCTTTGGCGACATCAAGAGCTCATTCCCGGTGGTGTGGGTGCGCGGCGACGAGGACCAGGTCATCAGCGACACGTCGATGTTCGACATGGCCTACCTCGGCAAGCTGGGCGCGGTCCCCGGATGGCCTGGCGACGAGGCCTGCCCACCGCAGCCGATGATCGCCCAGATCCGCGGCGTGCTCGACCGCTATCACAAGTCGTCGGGCGCCGAGGTCAAAGAGGTGGTGCTCGAAGGCGTCGGCCACGGCCCGCTCATCGAGCGATCCGACAAAGTCGCCGAGCTCATCGCCGAGGTCGCGCGGGCCCGGGCTTGACCGCCACCCTCACCAACCTCGTCGACAGCTATGGGGTGTGGGCCGTCCTCATCCTCATGGCGTTCGAGAGCTGCGGGGTCCCGTTTCCGAGCGAGATCGTGATGCCGAGCGCAGGGCTGCTTGCGGCGAGTGGGCATCTCAACCTGGCGGAGGCGATCCTGGCGGGCGCGGTCGGCAACCTGGCCGGCTCGCTGATCGCCTTCGCCCTCGCGTCGAGATTCGGCGAGCCGCTGCTGCTAGGCCCGGGTCGGTGGATCGGCATCCGGGCGCACCACGTCGAGATCGCCGACGGCTGGTTCCAGAAGTGGGGTTTGTGGTCGGTGCTGATCGGCCGCGTCTTGCCCGTCGTGCGGACCTACATCTCGTTTCCCGCGGGCCTGGCCCACATCCGGCTCGGCCCGTTCGCGATCCTGACCTTCATCGGCGCCCTGCCATGGTGCGCGGCGCTGACGCTAGTCGGTTACACGCTGGGCAAGAACTACGAGCGCGTCAGCGGGCCGATTCAGGTGGCCGCGGTCGTGATCGCGCTGCTCGTGGCGATCGTGGTCGTCGTCTGGTGGTTCAGGGGCAGGTCGTCAGAGAAAACGCTGCAGCGAAATATGTGAGATGTCGCGCCTGGTGCCGCCGTCGAGCACCAGGTCGGCAGCGATGTCGCCGATGACCGGCGCGAACTTGAAGCCGTGACCTGAACACGCGCTCACGATCACGATTCGGTGGTCTTGCGGATGCGGCCCGATCGCGAAGTGGTGATCGGGAGTGTTCGTGTAGAGGCACACCGCGGTACGCGTCACGTGGCGCGTGACGCCGTTCAGATACTTGGTGACGAAAAGCCGCAGCGGATCGACGTCGGCGTCGGTCGCGGTGCGGCGCACTGTGTCGGGATCTGCCGGCTCGCCGCCGTGATGGCGCGCAATCTTGATCGACTTGCCGTCGAGGCTCGGCAGGCCGTACACGTCGCCCTGCGGCGTGTGCTCGCGCAGCCACACGGGAAAACGGTCGGGCGAGAACCAGTCGGCGCCTGACTGTATACCGAGCCAGACCAGAACCTGGCGTTCGACTTTCAGCGGAAGAAAGGGCACCAGCTCGCTCGTCCACGGACCGGCCGCAATGACGGCGCCGTCGAAGCGCTCGCTTCCGTTGTCTGTCGCGACCTGCACCCCGCCGTCCATCGGTTCGACCGAAACGACGCGCGTGTTGCGCCGCACGTCGAGGTCGCGCAAGAACGCGGTGATTGCCGCCTCCAGCCGCACGAAGCCCGCTTGCGGATCGAACACGGCAACCTCGTTGTCGCCGACGATGTGGCCGCGGTACCGGCGCCGCAGCTCGGTTGCGTCCAGCACCTTCACGTCGAGGCCGTGCATCTTGGCGGCGCTCAGCGAGGCCTTGACCGCCTCGGCCTGTGGCGGGCCGATCAGCAAAAGCCCCGTGATGGTCAGCAGATCATCTTTCGACTCGGCCTCGAGCTCGCGCCACATCGGGAACGTCTCCTGCAGCAGCGGCACATACCACTCGCCCTCGATGTATGCGGTGCGCGTGACGCGCGACTCGCCGTGCGTCGAGCCGAGCTCGTGCGGCGGCGAGTAGCGGTCGAAGCACACGACCTCGGCGCCGCGTTTCTGCAAGCGCCAACCTGTCGCGGCGCCCATCGCGCCGCAGCCGATTACCGCGACCCTCATCTACTCGGGCGTCACGGTGGCGATGGGCTGGCCCACCTTCACCGGATCGCCCTCCTGGACGAGCAGCTCGGTGACCGTACCGGTCACCGGTGACGGGATCTCCGCGTTGACCTTGTCCGTGCGCGCCTCGACGATGGTCTCGCCCTCGTCGACATGGTCCCCGGCCTGCTTCGTCCAGGCGCCGATGACGATGTCCTCGGCCCCCTGCAGGTCCGGCATCACGATCTCGGTCACGGTCCTAATTACGCCATAGAGACGACGTCGAGCAGCTCGTCGTCCCAGTAATCGAGTCGGCCTTCAGGCATGAAAATGACGCGGCCGGGCTTCAGCGCGTCGACGAACTCGGTGTCGTGGCTGACGATCACCATGGTTCCAGGCCAGGCGGCCAGCGCGCGGGCGACACCGACACGCGAGGGCGGGTCCAGGTTGTTGGTCGGCTCGTCGAGCAGCAAAAGGTTGTGGCGGCCGGCGACCAGTTGTGCGAGCGCGAGCTTGGTCTTCTCGCCTCCGGACAGCGTGCCCGCGTCCTGACGCGCGACATCGCCGGTGAGGCCGAACATGCCCAGCAGCGCCCGCAGCACCGGCTCCTCGGCGTCCGAGTGCTCTCGCATCTGCGTCAGCACCGGCACGCCGGCGCGGATGCCCTCGTGCTCCTGCGCGTAGTAGCCCATCGACACCGCGTGGCCGAGCCGGAACGACCCGGCGCTCGGCTCCGATTCGCCCGCCAGGATGCGCAGCATGCTGGTCTTGCCGGCGCCGTTGAGGCCCATGATCAAAAGCCGCTGGCCGCGCTCCACTTCGAACGCGACGTCGCGGAACACGAGCGGCCCGCCATAACCCTTCGCCAGCCCCTGCACGGAGAGGGCCACGCGCCCGCTGCGCGGTGGATCGGGAAACGAGATCTTGACCTTGCGCTCGCGCTTCGGCGCGCTCACCTGGACCGCCTTCATCCTGTCGACGCGCTTGAAGATCGCCTTGGCGGTGCGGGCCCGCTTTTCCGTCTGGCGCCGCATCACTTCGGCCAGTAGGCTCAGGCGCTTGATCTCCGCCTGCTGGCGCTGGGCGAGCGCGGTCAGCCGCACCTCCTCCGCCTTGCGCGCGGCCTGGTATTGCGAGTAAGTGCCGCGGTACTCCCGCAGGCGTCCGGCGTCAAGGTGCAGCACGCGGGTGATGGCCTCGTCGAGGAGGATCAGGTCGTGGCTGACGACGATCACCGACCCGCGGTTGTTGCGCAGGAAGTCCATGAGCCACGACTTGGCGTCGCTGTCGAGGTGGTTGGTCGGCTCGTCGAGCAACAGCAAGTCCGCGTCGGCGAACAGCGTGCGGGCCAGCTCGATGCGGCGGCGTTCGCCACCTGAGAGCACGCCCAGCGGCAGGTCCACGCGTCCTTCTTTGAGCCCGAGGCCGGCGGCGATGCGGCGGGCGTCCGACTCGGCCGAGTAGCCGCCGTCGAGCCGGTAGCGCTCTTCAGCGTCCGAGAAGCGCTGGACGTTGGCGATCGACGGGTCGCGATCCAGCACCGCGTGCAGTTCGGCCAGGCGGGCGGCCGCGCGGTCGAGCCCGCGCCCGGACAGGATGTGGGACAGGGCGCTGTGCGGCGCCTGTGCCCGCGCTTTGGGATTCTGGGGCACGTAGCCGAGCGTGCCGCGGCGCAGAACCAGGCCCGCCGCCGGGTCGTTCTCGCCCGCCAGCACCTTGAGCAGGCTCGTCTTGCCGGCGCCGTTGCGGCCGACCAGCCCGACCTTGTCGCCGGGCCCGACCGTGAAGTCGGCGTCGCTCAGGACGCGCTTGGCGGCGACGTCGATGGCGAGATTCCGAACCTGCAGCACAGCGCCCGAATGTTACGCAGCGCCGCGAGCGTCGTTTCGTGAGTCATGAAAAAGCTCCTGATCGCCGCCGTGGTCCTCATCGCCGCCCTCGCCTGCGGGGAGTCGACGGCGAATCACTCAGCCGCCGGTCCCCTGGCTCTCCGCGATTCCACATCCGCCCAGCAAGCGCCTGTCAAAGGTGCACCCAACACTGTCCCTGGTTCGACCCTGCCCGCCCAGCCCGCCCCGACTCCGGTCCAGGGCCCGCTGGTCATCCGCCAGGCCCAGCTGACCGTGACGGTCGGCTCGGGCGCTTTCGACTCCAAGCTCGCCGACGTTCGGCGCCTGGTCGAGTCCGAGCAGGGCTACATCGCCGGCACTGACGCGGCGGTGAACCCCGAGAACACCGATGACCACATCCGCACCGGCGTGATCACGTTCATGGTGCCGGCGGGCAAGTTCGACGACACCATCGACCAGCTGAGCAGGCTCGGCAAGGTCCAGAACGAGCACATCAGCGGCCAGGATGTGAGTGCCCAGTACGTCGATCTGCAGGCGCGACTCGCCAACGAGGAGGCGCAGCGCGACGCCATGCTCGTGCTGCTGCAACGCGCGCAGTCGATCTCGGACATCATCGCGATCCAGACGCAGCTCGGCCAGATCACGCAGCAGATCGAAGAGCTGAAGGGCCAGATCCAGTACCTCGACCACAACACATCGTTCAGCAGCGTGACCGTCAGAATCGTCGAGGCAGGCGCGCCCGTGAACGCGTCACCGGCCGACAACTGGGGCTTCGTCACCGCCCTCAGCGACGCGGCTCACAATTTCGTGACGACGATCAACTACATGATCACGGGGCTCGGCGCGATCGGCCCGGTGCTGGTCCTGCTGGCCCTCGCGTACGCCGTGTGGCGGCGCCTCGGCAGCCCGATGTTCCGCCGCGCCTAATCCAGGTCGAATCGAGAGCCTCGTCCAGTAACCTGCACGGGTAACGCCCGTGAACGGTGACAGATCGAGGCTCTTTTCGTGAGGCGAGCGATCGCGCTGCTGGCGCTGCTGGTGTCGGCCTGCGGGACCTCGTCGACGTCTGTGGCGACCAGCCCGACGCCATCGGGCCTGCAGTACAAGCTGGCAGGCATCCACACGAGCGCGGCCGGCACGATCCGTGTCACGACGAGCGGGAGCACGACGAACGTGGAGCTGACGGTCACGGGCCTGGCCGCCTTCTCGTCGCACATCGCCCACGTGTATTCGGGCACGTGCGAGCAGCCGGGCGCGATTCTGTATGCGCTGACCCAGGTGGTTGCCGATGCGAACGGCGCATCGGACACGAAGACCGTGATCCAGGCGAAATATCCGCCGACCTTCGGGACGTGGTTCGTGGCGGTGCACGCAGGACCCGACATGCAGGGGCCGAACGCGACCAACCTTTTGTGCGGCAATCTCGCGGCAGCGGCGCCCGGTCAGAGCCCGCCGGCCGGCCAGACGTTCCCGCTCAACGGCATCAAGACGAACGCGTCGGGCCACATCACCGTGAGCTCGAACGGCACGAGCACGACCATCGAGGTCGTCGTCACCGGGCTGAACGCCGATTCATCGCACGTGTCGCATATTCATTCAGGGACGTGCTCGCGGCAGGGAGGGATCCTGTTCGCGCTCAACGAGGTGGTGGCGGATGGGACGGGCGCGGCGGACACGCGCACGACCATCCCGACGAAATTCCCGCCGGCGAGCGGAACGTGGTACGTCGTCGTGCACGCGGGCCCCGACATGCAAGGCGCGAACGCGACGTACCTCCTGTGCGGCAATCTCTCCTAAGAGAGGCCTCAGCTTGACCTCGGAGGAAACCGAGGGGCAGGTCGTCGAACTTCCGGCAGCGTCGCGCGCGGCCGATATTGCCATCGACGAGCTGGAGATGATCTACGCCTTCATCTACGCTCGCGTGGGCAACCGGGCCGACGCCGAAGACCTCACGCAGCAGGTAGCGATGAAGGCCATCCCGCGGTTGCGCCAGGGCGCGCCGGCGAGCGCCATCCGCGGCTACCTTTTTGCGACGGCGCGCTCGGTGCTGGGGGGCTTCTGGTCTGTGCGCCTGGGCCTGTCCGAGTCGGAGCTCCACGACGACCTGGCGATGGTCACCCCGCAGGGCACGCATTCCGAAGAGTCGGTGGAGCGGGTGCGCCTGATCCTTGATTCGCTCTCGGACAACTATCGCCGCGTGCTCGAGCTGCGTTTCCTGCACGGGTATTCATTGAAGGAAGTGGCTGCCGAGATGCGATCGACGGTCGGCGCGGTGAAGGTCATGCAGCTGCGTGCTCTGCGCGCGGCCGCCAAGGTGCGCCTCGATGGGTGAGCGTCCCGAGAACCGCGTCGACCGCATAGTCGGCGGGCTGCTGCGGGGGCGCCGGCTCAAGCTCCGCGGCGGTGACGCCGAGGAGAAAGAGGCGATCATCATGGCGGCTCGGCTGGCCGCGGCCCGGCAGGGTCCGCAGCGCATGAGCCCGGGGTTCAGGCAGCGGCTGGCGCGACAGTTCGAGGCGGCGCCCGAGCAGACCTGGATCACGCGGCGCGCGGCGCTGGTCGCCGGCATCGGTGTCGCGGCGGGCATCGTCGGCGGGGAGCTGCTGGGGCGCTCGCTGGAGGGCGGCCACGCGCCGGCCGTCGCATCGAGCAAGGTCGTCCGGCCGACCAATGGACGGTGGATCGACGTCGGTGCGCTCGACGAATTCCAGGACGGGCAGGCGCGCCAGGTCAAGGCGGGGGCGATCGGGGCTTTCGTGGTGCGCAGCGGCGGCAGCGTGTCCGCGGTGTCGTCGATCTGCTCCGACCTGCCGTGCGAGCTGTGGTGGGACGGCTCGCAAACAGCTCTCGTGTGCCCCTGCCACAACAGGACGTTCACGGCGCAGGGCGCCTCCATCGGCAATTACCCGCTCCCATCGCTCGACGTGGTGCAGGCGCGCGTGAACAAAGGCCGCGTGGAGGTTCTTGGCGTATGAGCGGCCGGGAGCACCGGCTCCGTCAGCTGGCGCTGGATCGCTGCCTGCAGATCCTCGAAGAGGCGCAGATGAAAGGGCAGGCGCGCGTCGACGGCCCTCTGGGCGCGATGCTGAGGCGCGCGCTCGAGCATTCGGGCGTCATCGCTGAGCATCGCCTCGAAGGGCGGCGCATCGACCGGGTTCTCGACGACATCTTCGCGCTGCAGGCGCAACTCCTCGGGCAGGAGCCGGAGGAGCGCCGGCAGAGGACCGCCTCCTAGCCCAGGTTGATCTCGGTGTCGAAAACGCCCGTCGGGTGCTGTGGGCTCTGGTCCTGCAGCTCGACGATCAGGCCGCGAACCTTCGGCAGGTCGGAGCGAGCGACGGCGTAGAGGCCGACCCCGGCTGCCAGCCCGGCCTCCCCGCAATGCCCAGTCGCCCTACCCACCCAGGAGATGACGTACAGCGTGCTGGACGAGACTGCCCAGCCACCCTTGCTGGCCGCTCCGCAATATCCGTTGGGGTCATACACCGCTACGAAAATGCTGTCACGGGGCGGTATGAGTCCCGGCCAGCATCCGACGGTGGCGTTGCAGCCGCGCCCCGCGCAGGTGGCCAGCACACGGGCGTCGACTTTCTCAAGACTCGTTGCGGCGATAAGCGGCTCATTCGTCGGACAGTTCTGGGGGCCGCCAGCGATGGCTCGAACGGTAATCCAGTGGGCGCCGCTCGGAAGCGTGGGGCCTTCCCACGGGTCGTCGCACGCGCAAACAGCGGCCAGAAGCAGGGCAATGAAGGCCACCCTCGGCATCGTGGTCTCCTAGCCCAGGTTCGCCTCGGCGTCATAAGTGGAGGTGCCGGTGTTCACGTCCTCGACCTGGAGCTCGACTGTGACTTTTCCAGATGCGGGCAGCACCGACCTGGTACTCGTGAAGAGCCGGTAGGCCGGCTGCATCAGCGCTGCGTCGCAAACGCCGGCCGGTTTGCCGATGAAGTGGATGAAGTACAGGGTCGAACCGCGGACAGCCGCGAGCTCCCGCACCGGCCGGGCGCACTCGTTGACGGTGTAAACGGCGAAATAGAAGTCGTCCGGTTGATCCGGCAGCTGGGCCCAGCAGGCCAGACCCGGAGTGATGCATTGCGAGCGGCAGCGCTGGATGACCGGGATCTTCACGTCCTCAAGCGATGGTCCCGCGACGATCGAAGGCGCGACGCCGCAGCCGTAGGCTCCCGCGCCTCGAAACGTGACGTCGATGGAATGGGCGCCATTGGGAATCACCGGCCCGGGCTGTAGTGGCAACACCACGGACGTACTGCACGCCGCCACCGCCACTACGACCAGGGCAAGGAGTGCGCCTTTCATGAGTGACTCAACGCTCGCTCGCTGCACTGTGTAACTATCATTTCCGACCTGTGGCTACCTCCTTCGGCGCCTCCTCTTCGTATCTGCTGACCTCCGAATCAGTCACCGAAGGTCATCCCGACAAGATCTGCGACCAGGTTTCCGATGCCGTGCTGGACGGCATGCTCGCGCAAGACGAATCGGCTCGCGTCGCGTGCGAGACCGCCATCACCAAAGGCCTGTGTGTAGTCATCGGTGAGGTGACGACGCATGCTGAGCTCGACATCCAGAGGACGATCCGAGACACGATTCGAGGCATCGGCTACAACGCCGAATCGATCGGCTTCGATGCCGACCACGCCCTGATTCAGGTCTATCTCAAGGAGCAATCGCCCGACATCGCTGCGGGCGTCGGCAAATCGCTCGAGACCCGCGAAGGCCTCAACGACGAGGATCCCTTCGAGCTGCAGGGCGCGGGCGACCAGGGCATGATGATCGGCTTCGCCTGCCGTGAGACGCCCGAGCTAATGCCGCTCACGATCTCGCTCGCGCACCGTTTGGCACGAAAGCTGGCGCAGGTGCGCAAAGAGGGCGCGCTGCCGTTTCTACTGCCAGACGGCAAGACGCAGGTGACCGTCGAATATGAGCACGGGAAGCCGAAGCGCATCGAAGCGATAGTGGTGTCGACGCATCACACGCACGACGCCACGCAGAAGCAGATCGCCGAAGGCGTTGGCGCCCTGGTCATCGATCCGGTGCTCAAGGGCTACACGCGCGACGGCAACACGAAGGTGATGGTCAATCCGAGCGGCAAGTTCGTGGTCGGTGGCCCGGCCGCGGACGCGGGCCTGACCGGACGCAAGATCATCGTCGACACATATGGCGGCGTTGCGCGCCACGGCGGCGGCGCGTTCAGCGGCAAGGATCCGAGCAAGGTCGACCGCTCCGCGGCTTACGCGGCGCGGCACGTCGCCAAGAACCTTGTGGCCGCGGGCCTGGTCGATCGGGTCGAGGTTCAGGTCTCTTACGCGATCGGGCGCGCGCGTCCGACGTCGATCGCGGTGGAGACGTTCGGCACCGCGGCGGTGCCTGAGGATGAGCTGCTGGCGCTCGTGCGCCGGCACTTCGACCTGCGGCCCGCGGCGATCATTGAGCACATGGGCCTGCGCCGGCCGATCTATCAGCCGACCGCCGCGTACGGCCACTTCGGACGTGACGACTTGAAGGTGCCGTGGGAGCTGACCGACAAGGTCGAAGCCCTGCGCGCGGACGCATCGATACGGGCGCGCGCGATCAGCTGAGCGCACCTCCGTTCCGGCTGCGTATCCATGACTCGTTGACCGGACGGCTCGTGCCTGTGCGGCCGCGACTCGTGCGCGGACGGCCCGAGCTTTCGCTGTACGTGTGTGGGGTCACGCCGTACGACTCGGGGCACATGGGTCACGCCTTCACGTTCTGCATGTTCGACGTGCTCGTGCGCTTTGCCGAGGCGTCAGGGGTGCGCGTCCGGTACGTGCAGAACGTGACCGACGTCGACGACCCGCTGTTCGCGCGCGCTCGCCGCGACGGCGTGGATTGGCGTGCTTTGGCGGATCGCGAGACCGAGTCGTTCGTGCGCGATATGACCGCGCTTGGCTGGCGCCCGCCGGACGTGATGCCGCACGTGTCGACGGAGATCGAGCCGATTCTGGCCGCGGCGACCAGGCTGAGCTCGCGCGGATTCGCATATAAGACCGACGCGCTCTACTTCGACGTCAAGCGCTATCGGGGTTATGGGCGGCTATCGCACCGCTCGCGGCGTTCGATGATTCGCAAGCTGCGGGACGAGGAGCTGCTCGGCGAGGTCGGCCCGGAGGCCAAGCACGACGAGCTCGACTTTCCGCTGTGGCGCAGCTCCGCGCCTGGCGAGCCGGCGTGGCCTTCACGTTTCGGCGATGGGCGGCCCGGCTGGCACATCGAGTGCTCGGCGATGGCCATGAGATATCTCGGCGAGCAGATCGACATCCACGGCGGCGGCCGCGACCTGGCATTCAGCCATCACGAATCGGAGCGCGCCCAATCCGAGTCCTTAACAGGCAAGGTTCCCTTTGCTCGCGCCTGGATGCACACTGGGCTCGTCCGGTACGAAGGCCGGAAGATGAGCAAGTCGCTCGGGAACCTGGTGCTGGTCGAGCAGGCCCTCGAGCGCGCGCCCGCGGCCGCGGTGCGGCTCTACCTGGCCTCGCATCGGTACCGGCGTGACTGGGAGTTCGAGTGGTCGGGCCTCGCGCGGGCGACCCGGCTGGTCGAGCGCATTCGCGCGCTTTTGGGAGGGGAGGTGCGGGAGGCGGGCGCACCAACCGCTGGGGTCCCCGCGGCGAAGCCGCGGGAGGGCGGCCCCGGGTTTGCCATGCCGAGGCGCTTCGCGGCCGCCCTGGCTGTCGATCTCGACACGTCAGCCGCGATCCGCGAGCTCAGAGCGGCCGTACGGCGCGGCGAAGCTCAGGCGGTGGCCGCGATGCTGCCGGTGCTCATCGGAACCGCATCTCTGGCGCCATAAGAGCGCTTCGGCTGCCAGCCAGACGCGCGGTTGGCGCCAAAGTGCGAAACGGCGCCGGCCGCTAACCGACCTCCAAAGGAGTCCCGCAGTTCGGGCACTCCATCTCATCCCCGACCTGGACCAGCGTCTCGCACACCGGGCAGAGGATGTCCGTGGCCGTCACCGCAGGCTGGTCCTCGGCCGCCTCCAATTCCATCTCCTCAGGCACCAAGCCCAGGTCGAACGCCGGCGCGCCGCAGTTGAGGCAGATGTAGCCCGGCTGCGCGACGCGGTGATCCTGGTACTCACCGTCCGCATCCAGGTCGACCTCTGCGAACAGTGCGCGGAAAAGCCCGCCGCCGCACCGCCGCGAACACGCCAGCCGCATCCTGTGCAGCTTACGGAGCCGCCGCGGCCGTCACGCGATTCGCCGCCGAAGCGTCGCCGCGCCCGCCACAACGAACGCGATGACAAAACCGGCCACGACCGCGATGTCGATCTGCAGCGACATCCACGACAAATCAGCTCCTTTGATCATCACGGCACGCAACGCGTCGACCGCATAAGTCAGCGGCAGCACGTCGGACAG
>DATDML010000006.1:0-27582 GCA_036518815.1 Candidatus Dormiibacterota bacterium | reverse complement strand
AGATGCAACATCACCTCGAAGCGGACCGGGTCCTTCTCGTAGATCTCCATGTTGGTTCGCGCGAGCTCCCGCAGCCGCGGGTACTGGTCGGCGCCGCGATGCTCGAGCTTCGTGAACCACGCGTTGTGGTTGATGCCCGCGCAGTCCCATTCCAGCTCGTCGTACGGGATGCCGAGGTAGCCGGCGATCTGCCGCGAGGTGCCCTGCACGCTGTGGCAGAGCCCGACCACCGGCGACGACACGGTCTTCGCCGCGGCCAGCGTGAGGATCGACATCGGGTTGGTGTAGTTGAGGATCATTGCCTTCGGCGCGAGACGCTCGACGTCGGCGACGATTTCCAGCCACGCGGGCCCCGTGCGCAGCGCCTTGAAAATCCCACCCGGGCCGATGGTGTCGCCGATGCACTGGTCGACGCCATATTTCAGCGGGATGTCGTAATCCGCACGCACGTTCTGCAGGCCCGCGACCTCGATCGAGTTGACGACATAGTCGGTGCCGCTCAGCACTTCTGTGCGATCAGTCGACGCTTCGATCTTCCATCGCTTGCCCGAGAGCTCGACGAGCCGCTGCGCGATCCGCCTCGCGAGGTCAAGCCGGGTCGCGTCGATGTCGACCAGGGCAAACACGCCACTGTCGAGACCTTCCACGGCCAGGACGTCCGTGATGATCTGGCGCGCGAAGACCGCGCTGCCGGCCCCCACCATGGTCACTTTCGGCATGGGCAGAGATCGTATCGCATGTCATAATTCTCTGACTGAAGTCAGAGACTATGGACGCCACCGCCGTCAGTCACGTGCGGGCTTTCAATCGGGCCCTCGGCGAGCGCATCGGAGCCCTGGAGGATCACTTCCTCGGGCGCGCCCGGCCGATGGGCGAGTCGCGAGTGCTCTGGGAGATCGGCGAGGACGGCGCTGACGTCCGCGATCTTCGCTCGCGCCTCGGACTCGATTCGGGCTATCTGAGCCGCGTCTTGCGCTCGCTCGAAGCAGCTCGTCTCGTGAAGGTCGAACCGAGTCGCGCCGATCGACGCATGCGGCGCGTGCGGCTGACGGCCGCGGGCCGCGCTGAGCGGGCCGAGCTGGATCGCCGTTCGGACGAGGTGGCCTGGTCCTTCCTGGAACCTCTCGACACGCGCCAGCGCGAGTCGCTGGTGGCCGCGATGGACAGCGTTGAACGCCTGCTGCGCGCATCCATGGTCACGTTTGAAGTCGAGGATCCCTCAACACGAGATGCGCGCTGGTGCCTGGAGCAGTACTTCGCCGAGCTGAACGAGCGCTTTGACGCGGGTTTCGACCCTGGGCGTGGCATCTCCGCCGACCCTGAAGAGCTCGTGCCGCCCGCGGGCCTCTTCGTGATCGCCCGGTTGCGTGGGCGGCCGGTCGGCTGCGGGGCGCTGAAGTTCCACGGGCGCGCGCCCACGGAGCTGAAGCGGATGTGGATCTCGCGTGATGTGCGCGGCCTGGGCGTCGGCCGGCGCTTGCTAGCCGACCTGGAACGCCGCACCGCCGCCGCGGGCGCGCGTGTGGTCAGGCTCGAGACGAACCGCAACCTCAAGGAGGCTATCGCGCTGTATCGCAGCTCCGGCTATCGGGAGGTCGCGGCGTTCAACGACGAGCCGTATGCGCATCACTGGTTCGAGAAACGGCTGTCGCCAGGAACCGGTCGACCATCGCGTTGACCTGGTCCGGGACGATCATCGTCAAGTAGTGACCGGAGCCGGCGACGGAAGTGATCGTCGCATCGGGGCGCAAGCTCTTCAAGCGGGTGAGATCTGCGGGAACTCGCGCGTGGATGTACATCAGCGGATAAGTTCCCGCAGCGACCAGATCGGAAAAGTCCTGGCTCATGGCGTCGCGCATCGACTCGCCGGCCAGAGCGGGAGCGAGCGCCGGCAGGCCGGCCATCACGCGGGCCCGCACGTCCGGTGGATCCTCCGGATCGAACTGCCTGGCGGCAACGTAGCCGCTGAGGGCCTCCAACCAGCCGGCACCCTCGAAACCGCGGATCGGCCCCGCGAGCAACTGCCCGCGCAGCTCTTGCGGAAAGAGGATGGCGCCGTCGAGCATCACGATGCCGGCGACCAGGCTCGGCTCGCGGGCCGCGATCTGCAGCGCGATCGCCGCTCCGGCGCTGTGCCCGATCAGTACGGCGCGTCGAATGCCGGCCTGCCTGCAGACGGCCAGAACGTCCTCGGCAAAGTCGGCGACCCGATAGCCTCTTGCCGGCTTGTCGCTTTCGCCCGTGCCTCGCAGGTCGGGCGCGATCACGCGGTGATCGGCCGCCAGATGCTCGGTCAGCGTGGCCAGCTGAAGGCGGTTGCCGATGGGACCGTGAATGACGACGCAAGCCGGCTCCCCCTGGCCGGCGTCCTCGTAGGCGATACGGACGTTTCCCGAGTTTGCGCGCTCCACTGCGTGCCCCTCCCTATTCGTTAGAGCTTACCTCTGATGAATAGTCCCATACTATATCGGTATGCGCCGCGTTGTAAAGCCCAAGCGCGCCTACAACGCGAGCCTGCGCCAGGAGCAGGCCCAGCTCACCCGGCACCGGATCCTCGGCGCGGCGCGAAAGCTGCTCGTCGAAGGCGTCTACAGCCGGGTGACCATGGAGGAGATCGCGCGCCACGCGGGCGTCGCCTATCAGACCCTCTACGTGGTCTTTCGCACGAAGCTGCGGCTCGCTGAGGCGATCATCGCGGAGGACTGGCCGCTTATCTCTGCCGCTTTGAAGATGCTCGATCAGGCGCGCGACTCAGGCGATCCTGCGGTGTGGCTGGCAGTCATCCCCGCCATGTCCCGCCGGATCTACGAGCCGTGCGCGGACTTGATGCGCTTCCTGCGCGAGTCTGGCGATGTCGATCTGCTTGGGCAGTACCGCCACGTCGAGCAGGGACGGTACGCACAGCTGCAGCCGCTGGTCGGTCTTCTCAATGCGCGTGAGGCCGTCGACCTCATCTGGTCGCTGAGCGGGCCCGAGTTGTACATACAGCTGGTCTTCGAGCGGGGCTGGACGCCCGACCGATACGAACGGTGGCTGGCGGAAACCCTACGAGTTCTTTTCCCAGACTGAAATGTGACTGCGGCTCTCCCCTGTGAACGGGCTGCGGTCCCAGTCGCTCCAGCGCTCGCGCAGCGTCATGCCGGCGATGCGCGCCATCAGGTCTAGCTCCGCCGGCCACACGTAGCGGAACGGCGCCGAGAAAGTTTCCACCTCTTCGTCACCGATCCAGTAGTGGTGCGACCACTCGATCTGCGACACAAAGTCGTACTCGTCGAAGCCGAGATGCGTCGGGGTCACGTCGAAGGCGCGGATGGTCTCGCCGGGCGGCAGCCGCCTCAGCTCCGGGACGAACACCTCGATCACGAAGCAACCGCCGGCCACCAGGTGCCGGCCAACGTTTTCGAAACACCGGACCTGGTCTTCCTGCGTGGTCAGGTTGGTGATCGTGTTGCGCACCAGGTACGCGAGCTGGAAGTCACCCTTCACAGTGGCAGTGGCGAAATCGCCGATCACGACATCGATGTCACCGCCGCCCGGCTTCTTGCGCATCTCCGCGACCATTTCGGGCGACAGATCGATGCCGCTGACGCGAATGCCGCGGCGACTCAGCGGCAACGCCAGCCGCCCAGTGCCGATACCGAGCTCGAGCGCCCTGCCTGTGCCGGCAAGATCGGCCAGAAAATCCACTGCAGGATCGACCACCGCCGGATCGAACAGGTTCGGCCAGCGCGTTTCGTACGCTTCGGCCACTCGCTGATCGAAGTAGTTCTTAGGCGTCGAGGACTTCTCGCAGCTTGCGTGCGAACTCTTCAGGCTTTCCCGCGTAGGGACCATCGCCACCGTTGAATCCGCCATGGTGGCTTGGAAAGACAGTCGCCTGTTGACCAAGTTTCGCCGCTGTGGCCTCCGATGCGCGCCACGTGAACATGTCCTTCGACTCTTCGCCGACCGCGATCACGATTCGCGTTGATGCCGCCTTTAGCGCCGCGAAATCCGGCCGGTAGCTGATGACCGGGTCCGACCTGTCCGACAGCAGCGGATCGTCGCGCGAGCCGTTGTCCTCGACGGGCAGCCCGAACATTGCTGGATCAGGATTGGGCTGGGCGAAATAGTCGTCGGTGTACTCACCACGCCACGAGGTCATCGCGATGAACGCAGCCATCCCGACACCCCAGCCGCCCGCCTCATACGCACCCACCACGTCCTTCCGCGCCTGTTCAGCGGCGGCGGCGTCAGGCAGCACTGTGAGAATCGGCGGCTCGTGGGCCACCAGCGTGCTCACGTCTTGTGGGTAGGTCGCGACAAGCGCGAGCGCCGTCACAGCGCCGCCACTGCTCGCGAACATCTCGACGGGACCCGCGCCGAGCGCTTCGATGACCATGTGTATGTCGCGCGCCTGGATAGTGGGCACGTTGTCAACCTGGCCGTCGTTGCGGATGCTGCGACCGAGACCGCGGGGGTCGTAGGTGATGACGGTGCGATCGCCGAAGAACGACGCCAGCGTCTTGAAACCATCAGCGGTCATCGGCTGGCCGATCATGAAGAGCGGCGCACGGCCGTCCTTTGTCGGTAGCGGGCCTTCGACGTCGTAGACGATGTCAGCCCCTGCGGTTTCGAGTGTATTGGTAGTCATGTCCGTCCCCGTTGAGCCAGTGAGTCTGGTCGGGGAGGCGGGATTTGAACCCGCGACCCCCTGGCCCCCAGCCAGGTGCGCTTCCGAGCTACGCCACTCCCCGACGAAGAGGTAATGGTACCCAGCCCGGACGGGCTCAGCCGCGGCCTCCGTATGCGACAAGCCCGCGATGCGTCGATGAGAATCCCGCCTCGCGTAGCACCGGGGCCAGTCGCGATTCGCTTACCGGCAAGCCATCCACCTTCTGGATCTCGATCCGCCCGCCCGCCGTCGCCGCTGCGATCAGGGCTTGCAGGTGCTCGACTCCTACGTTGCCCCGCGTCACCAGGCCGCGGCCCCCCCGCTCCAGGTACGCGACCAGCTCGCCTCCCTCGAGCACAACGTACGCGCCCGCGGCTCGCGCCATCCGCCCGTCGGAATCCGGCCAGGCAAGGACGCTGCCATACGCGTTGGCGGGATCGGTCGCCGCCAGCGCGACGATGTTGCCGCCACGCTCGCGCAGCGAGCGCAGCCGATCGACTGCCCCGGGGAGCGCGAACTGCGAACCGCCGAGCCCATCGACGAAATAGCCGCGCCTGATGCGACCTGACTCCTCCATCGCGCGCAGCACCGGATAGAGACTGGCGAATCCTCCGGGCCAGCCTTCGCCAACGACGGCGTCGCGCGTCAGCACCCCATGTCGCTGCAGCAATACCCCGGCCTCGGCATGCAAGCGCTCGGTCGCGTTGGCGCCCGCGCCGACCAGGCTGGCCACCAGCGACCACCTGCCCGAGGCCCGCGGTTGCGTGAGCCGCGGAAGGCGGGGACGCCGCGCCGGCCTGCGACTTGCTGGGCCGATAAGCCGCAACGGCGCGAAGGTGTCATTGGTGACCTCGCCCGACCAGACGAGGTCCCAGAGTGCGTCCAGCACCTCGTCCTCGTGGCCTCCGCCCGACGCGTTGTAGAGGTCGCGGAAAAAGCTCGCGCCGCGCTGCGCCAGGTGGTCGCGGATCTTCTCGTGCCGCGGATCATGGGGCTGCTCCCCTGTCAGTTCGGGCGCGAGTCGTGGAGCATCGCCACGCAGATACAGGGCCACTCGGCCGTCCGTGCTGCCGAGCGCACCTCGCCCCACCCACACGACATCGCCCATCGATACCAGCTCATCGAGCAGCCGCGGGTTGTAGTTAGCGACGCGCGCGGCGATGACGTCGCGCTCGATGACGCTCGCGGGCAGCGCCAGGCCCTGCAGCTGAAAGACGACTTCGAGCAACCGGTCACCGCCGGAAGCCCGCGAGCCGATGCCGTGCCATTCGGGCAGGAATCGCGCCAGCGCCACCGGCGGCACCGACTCGACCTCGCGCCGCAGGGCCGCGAGCGAGCGCCGGCGCAGCATGCGCAAGACCTCCGGGTGGCAGTGCTCCCGGCCGTGCGCGGCCGCACGGAACTCCCCGGCGATGAGATCGCCGCGGGCAACGAGATCGGCCAGCGCGTCAGCCACGCGCGCCTCGGGCACAGCCCACCGCGCAGCGATGTCCGCGGCCACGAACGGCACGTGGGTTCGCGCGTAACGCCGAATGAGCGAATGCAGGGGTTGCGGGCCTGGATCGAGAAATGCCTCCGGCAGTCCTATCGGCAGGCTGGTGCCCAGCCCCTCGCGGTACTTGCCCGCATCCTCGGCCGCGATCCATCTCGATCCCCCGGCAACGCGGACACTCACCGCCCGCCGCGCGCGCTCGAGGTCCGCCAGCCATTCCTGGGCGACGCCACGCGCCGCAGCCTCTGCCTCGTTCAGATCGCCCAGTCGCACCAGCAGGTCGTGAGCTTCATCGGCGTCGCGCGGGAATCGCTCGGCAAGGAGCCCCTGCAGCTCGAGCTCCACCTGCGCCATCGATTCGGGATCGAGCAGCTCACGCAGGTCCTCACTGCCGAGCAACTCGGCCAGCAGGTCGCGGTCCAGGGTCAGCGCCTGGGCTCGACGCTCCGCGAGCGGCGCATCGCCCTCGTACATGAATACCGCCACGTACGAGAAGAGCAGCGAGGAGGCAAACGGCGACGCGCGCTCCGTATCGACAGCGACGACTCGCACTTCACGCGACCGAATGCGACCGAGGAAATCGACAAGGGCCGGCATGTCGAAGTGGTCGCTCATCACCTCGCGCCACGTCTCGGCGAGGATTGGGAAGTCCGGATACTTGCCCGCGACCTGCAGCAGACCGGCGCTGCGCATGCGCTGCTGCCACAACGGCGTCCGCTGGCCCGGCCTTCGCCGCGGCAGCAGCAACGATCGCGCCGCGTTCTCGCGAAAATGCGCCGCGAACAGTGCTGATGCGGGCAGCTGCGACGAGACGAGCTCCTGGACCTCTTCCGGGTCGAGGATCAGCTCCTCGAGCGAAGGCGGTGACTCGACATCCGGCAGATGGAGCGCCACTCCGTCATCGGTCCACAGCGCGCGGGCGTTGACCGAAAGACGTTCCTGCAGGCGGGCTTCGAGCGCCAGCGCCAGCGGCGCGTGCACGCGACTCCCCAAAGGCGTATGCACGCACACGCGCCAATCGCCGATCTCATCGCGAAAGCGCTCGACCACCACTGTGCGGTCATCAGGCACCGCGCCGGTCGCCTTGGCCTGCTCGTCGAGATAGGCGAGCAGGTTCTTCACCGCACGGTCGTCGAAGCCCGCGCGCTCTCGCAACCGGCGCTCGGCCGCCGCCGGATCCAGGCTGCGCAGCTCGCGCACCATCTTGCCCAGGGCCAGCCCGAGCTCAGCGGGACGCGCGGGCGCGTCGGCCTTCCAGAACGCGATCTTGCCTGGCTCGCCTGGCGCGGGCGTCACCAGCACCTGCGACGTGGTGATCTCGGCGATGCGCCACGTCGAGGCGCCGAGCACGAAAGTCTCGCCCACGCGGCTCTCGTACACCATCTCCTCGTCGAGCTCGCCCACCCGCCGGCCGTCGTCAAGCAGGTTGACGGTATAGAGGCCGCGGTCCGGGATTGTCCCGGGATTCGTCACCGCCAGGCGCTGCGCCCCCGCGCGTCCGCGCACGGTGGCGGCGATGCGGTCCCAGACGATGCGCGGCCGCAGCTCGACGAACTCGTCCGACGGATAGCGGCCAGACAGCATGTCGAGCACCGATTCGAGGGCCCGAGGTCCCAGCTCGCTGTACGGGTACGCGCGGCGCACGACGGCGGCCAGGTCGTCGACCTTCCACTCGTCCATCGCGCACATCGCGACGATCTGCTGGGCGAGCACATCCAGCGGCCTGCGCGGGACGACTGTCGACTCGATTCGACCGTCGAGCATGCCCTCGACCACGGCCGCGGCCTCGAGCAGGTCGCCGCGAAACTTGGGGATGACCACGCCGCGCGACACCTCGCCCACCGAGTGACCCGCGCGGCCGACACGCTGGATGCCGGCGGCGACGCTCGGCGGCGCCTCCACCTGCAGCACCAGGTCGACGGCGCCCATGTCGATCCCGAGCTCGAGAGTCGATGTGGCAATTAGGCCGCGCAGCGTGCCCGCCTTGAGCTCGTCTTCGATGAGCAACCTCTGCTCGCGCGCGATCGAACCGTGATGCGCTCGCACGAGCTCCTGCTCCGCCAGCTCGTTGATCCGCGCCGCCAGCCGCTCCGCCAGCCGGCGGGAGTTGACGAAAACGATGGTCGACCGATGGGCGAGGATCAGCTCCAGCAGGCGCGGATAGATCGCCGGCCAGATGCTGTTGAGATTTCGTCCGCTCTCCTCGTCGCCCGATAGGCGCGACATGTCCTCGACCGGAACCTCGACCCGCACCTCCATCGTCTTGAGCCGGCCCGCGTCGACGATGGCCACATCGCGTCCGGCGCCGCCAAGGAAGCGCGCCACTTCTTCCAGCGGCCGCTGCGTCGCCGACAGGCCGATGCGTTGCGGTTGCACTCGCGTCAAGGCACACAGGCGCTCGAGGCTGAGCGCCAGGTGCGACCCGCGTTTGGTGGCGGCGACGGAATGGATCTCGTCGACGATCAACCAGCGGACCGACGCGAGCATCCGGCGCGCGGCGCTGGTCAGCAGGAGGAACAGCGACTCTGGAGTGGTGATGAGGATGTCCGGCGGATGCCGCTCCATCGACCGCCGCGCCTCAGGCGCCGTGTCGCCCGTGCGAATCGCCGCCACGATGTCCGGCGCGGCCGCGCCGGTGGCTTCGAGCCGCCGGCTGATCCCGACGAGCGGCGATCTGAGGTTGCGGTCGACGTCGTGAGCCAGCGCTTTCAGCGGCGACACATAAAGGACGCGACAGCGCTCCGACTCCGGCGGCGCCGGCTCCGACATCAGGCGATCGAGGCACCAGAGAAAGGCGGCCAGTGTCTTGCCGCTGCCGGTAGGCGCCGCCATGAGGGCATGGCGGCCGTTCGCCACCTCCCGCCAGCCCCGCTCCTGCACGTCGGTCGGCTCTGCGAAAGAGGCGAGAAACCAGTCGCGCGTCGGCGTCGAGAAGAGGTCCAGTGATCGCCCCACGCACACAAGTCTGACCACTTTCTGAGCCACAAACAAGTGTTCGTTAACAGCTCCCGGGCCTACGATCAAGCGCGGTGAGACAGCTCCTCATCACCGCCGGCCTCCTGTTACCGCTGGGCCTCGATACGTTCGCGCTCGCGGCGGCACTGGGTCTCGCGGGGCTCGCCGGACGCGACCGGCTGCGCATCACCCTGGTCTTCACGGCCTTCGAGGCCGGCATGCCGATCGCCGGTCTCCTGATCGGCCGCGTTGCCGGGTCCGCGCTCGGTGAATGGGCGACCTATGGCGCGATCGGCCTGCTCGTCCTGATCGGGGCGATGATGATCCGGCCCGGCCGCGACGAATCCGACGAAGGAAAACGCCTGCAGCTGCTCGCGAGCGCGCGCGGCCTCGCAGTTGTGACGCTCGGTTTGAGCATCAGCGTCGACGAGCTCACCGTCGGCATCAGCGCCGGCCTGCTCGGACTGTCACTCCTCGTCACTGTCGTGTGGGTCGGGGTGCAGGCGTTCATCGCCACGCAGGTCGGCCTGCGCGTCGGCGCACGTTTCAGCGAAGAGATCCGCGAGCGCGCGGAATGGGTCGCCGGCGTCGCGCTGATAGTGGTCGCGCTGGTGCTGCTGGGGCTGCGACTGGCCGGACTCTAAAGAGTCGGCGACGGCCAGCCGGGAACCAGCTGCGTGATGCCCGTGGACAGAATCGCCAATCGGTTCGTCAGCAGGAGCAGTCCCATCACCACCAGCACCGCAGCCGATGCGTAATCGATGACACGCCGATGTTCGTTCACGTATCGCAGCACCGGCACCGCGCGCTCGAGCAGCAGCGCCACCGCCAGGAAAGGCAAACCCAGACCGAGGCAGTACGCGACCATCAACACCAGTCCTCGACCCGTGGCGCCGCTCGTCACCGCCGAGCTCAGCACGGCGCCGAGCGTGATGCCGATGCACGGGGTCCAGCCGCTGGCGAATCCCATCCCTAGCAAAAAGCCGCCAGCTGCACCACCTCCCGACGGCGCCGTCTGCATGACGCGGTATTCGCGATCCAGAAATGGAATTCGAACCAACCCCGCCACGTGAAACGCCATCACGATCACGACCACGCCCGCCACCACCGGCACGTACGCACGAATCGGCGACACCGCGATCGTGAAGAGGTAGAAGAAGACGATGAAGATCAGCGAGAGGCCCGCGACGAAAGCGAGGCCCGCGGTCGCGACCGGCAGCGAGCCCGGCTTGCCCGCGCGAGCCCCGAGGTACGCGACGTATGCGGGCACGAGCGGCAGCACGCACGGCGAGATGAAGGACACGAGGCCGGCCAGAACCGCCAGGCCGGGGCTGATCGAGTCGAGGCTGCCCGTCGCCGGCAATTGACCGGTCAGGAGCGCGAGACTGCGCTCGCTTGCCTCGCCGTTTCCGCGATCGCGTCCGCCACCGCCGGCCACGTGCTTGGCGGCAGGTTGTGGCCCGCGCCCTTGAACTCCACGTAGCGCGCGCCGGGGACCGCAGCCGCAACCCGCTTGCCGTTCTCGGGTGGGACTAGCGGGTCGTCCGCGCCATGCACGACGAGCGTCGGAATCCGCAGCTGACGAAGAGCCGGGATCCTCGTCTTCGAGGCCAGGATCGCAGCGTACTGCCGTCCAAACCCGACCGGGTAGTAGGACCGCTCGTACGCACGCTCGACCAGAGCCCGCTGCTCTTCCACGTTGAATGGATTGCCTTCACCCGCGAAGATCCGCCGCGCGTCGATCGAGTTCGCGACGATTTCCTCGCGCGTCGCGGCCGGCATGCGCACCAAAGCCTCGAGAGCCTCGGGCGTCGGCGGGACAGCATCATGACCGCCGGGCCCCGACATGATCGATGTCAGCGAGAGGGTGTGCTCTGGGTGATTGATGGCGACCAGCTGCGCGATGAACCCACCCATCGAGGCGCCGACGATGTGCGCCGCTTTGATGTGGAGCGCATCGAGGACGCCCACTGCGTCGTCGGCCATGTCGTCCAGCGAGTACGCCGGCTTCGTCTCACCCGCGAGCACGCCGGCGATGTCCGCCATGCCCGCCGATTCCATCTTCGTGGACAGACCGACATCACGGTTGTCGAAACGAATCACATAGAAACCGCGGCGGACGAGCTCGTCGACGAACCCGTCGTCCCAGTGAATGAGCTGCACGCCCAGGCCCATGATGAGAAGCAGGGCAGGGTTCTTCGGGTCGCCATGGACTTCGTATTCGATGTCCAGGCCATTGGCCTGTAAACGCGCCATTGGTGTAAATCCTAGTAGGCCGGTATCTTGAAGAAGATGAGCCACACGCTCCCTTCCCGCGCCGACGTCGATCGGCGCTACACGTGGAAGAGCGAGGCCATCTTCGCGGATGCCGACGCATGGGAGGCCGCAGTGGCCGCCATCCAGGCCGCGCTGCCCGATCTCGCCGAGTTCAAAGGTCACCTGAGCGATTCGCCAGACATGCTCGCCGACTGGTTCGAGGCATCGGAGAAGGTGCAGCGTCAGATGGCCAAGGTGACCGTGTACACGAACATGGAGTACTCCTGCGACTCGGGCGACCAGGGCGCGTCGGCGCGCGCCGACCGCGCCCGATCCACTGCGTCGCAGGTCAGCGCGGCCATCTCGTTCGCGGTCCCGGAATTGATCGCGATCGGCTTCCCGAAGCTGCGGGAGTGGGTCAAGTCGACACCGCGCCTGTCGCACCTGGGCCACCACTTCGAGCGCCTCGAAAAGCTGAGCAAGCACGTGCGCACCGCCGAGGTCGAGGAGGTGCTGGCGCAGTCCACCGACCCGCTCAACAGCGCCCTCGCGGTCCACGGCGTGTTCGCCAACACCGACATGACATTCGAGCCCGCTACAGGCGTCGATGGGCCCGAGGA
This sequence comes from Candidatus Dormiibacterota bacterium, assembly GCA_036518815.1. Taxonomy (GTDB): domain Bacteria; phylum Chloroflexota; class Dormibacteria; order Dormibacterales; family Dormibacteraceae; genus CF-118. Next base: position 15,605 of record DATDML010000006.1, on the reverse strand, counting down.
AGTGGCGCAGGGCACGATCGGCGCGCTGCTCACGAGCGCCGACCGCGACACCCGACGCACGGCCTATGAGAACTATGCCGACGCTCATCTCGCGGCGAAGAACGCGCTGGCCGCGAGCCTGGCGGCCGGGGTCAAGCGCGACGTCTTCTTCGCGCGCGCGCGTCGATATTCCTCTTCGCTGGATGCCGCGCTCACGCCGAATCACATCCCGCCGGACGTGTTCCACAACGTCATCCGCACCTTCCGCGACAACGTCGGCACGTGGCACCGCTACTGGCGGCTCCGCCAGCGGGCGCTCGGTTACAGGCCGCTGAAGCCGTACGACACCCGCGCGCCACTCGGATCTCCGATCACGGTCCCCTACGAGCAGTCCGTCGACTGGATCGCCGAGGGTGTCAGCCCGCTCGGCGAGGAGTACGTCGCGGTGCTCAGGCGGGGCGCGACCGAAGACCGGTGGGTCGACATCTATCCCAACAAAGGCAAGCGCATGGGCGCGTTCTCGACGGGCTCACCCGACACGCCGCCCTTCATCTTCATGAGCTACAACAACGACATCTACTCGATGAGCACGCTGGCTCACGAGCTCGGCCACTCGATGCATTCCTATTACGGCCGTAGGACGCAGCCCTACGTGTATTCGAATTACGGGCTGTTCCAGGCGGAGGTCGCATCGAACATGCACCAGGCGCTGACGCGGCGCCATCTGCTGGACACGAATACCGACGCCAACTTTCAGATCGCGGTGCTGGAAGAGGCGATGTCCAACTTCTATCGCTACTTTTTCATCATGCCCTCGCTGGCACGCCTCGAGCTCGAGATCCACGAGCGCGTCGAGCGCGGCGGCGCGATGACCGCCGACTACCTGAACAACCTCATGGCCGACCTGCTGGGCGAGGTCTACGGGAAAGAGGTCGACATCACCGGCGTCGATCGCGACCGCGCCGGCTCGACCTGGGCGCAGTTCCACACCCACCTGTACAGCAACTTCTACGTCTACCAGTACGCGACAGGCATCGCGGGCGCGCACCATCTCGCGGAGCGCGTGGCCGCCCGGGCGCCTGGCGCGGCGGAGTCGTACATCGCGTTTCTGCGCAGCGCGGGGTCGATGTATCCGCTGGAAGGTTTGCGCATGGCGGGCGTGGACATGTCCTCGCCTGAGCCGGTGCAGGCCGCGTTCGCGACCATGGCGGAGTACGTCGAGCGGCTGGAAAAACTGATTCCGACCGAAGCTACTTCAAAGTAAGCCGGTACGCGTTCGACTCTCGGAGCTGAAATCCCAGCTTCGGATACAGCCTGTTCGCCGCCTCGCGCCAGCGCGCCGATTGCAACTCCACGATCTCCGCGCCATGCTCGCGCGCCACTTCTATGCAGTGGCGCACCAGCGCCTCACCGGCCCCCTGACCGCGGACGCCCTCGTCGATGACGACGTCTTCGATCCGTGACTTGATCGACACGGGCGTTCTGTGGTGCAGCACAGTCGCGGTGCCGACGATCCGGGAGTCTTCGCGCACGACGAGCAGCGTCGTCGCGGGATCGGCGACCACGTTCTGGAGACGCTCCATCGTGAGCGGGTGCGCCTGCGGATTGAGCTGGGGCAGGAGATGCTGCAGGGCCTCGAGCAACTCGGGCGTCGCGGCGGTCGCGGCCTCGATGCGCATTGCCACAGACTAAGCGTCGCGTGAACCTCGACCTGGCGGCGCGACTCATCCGCGGCGAGCCGATTCCTTATGACGAAGCCGTCGCCGGCCATTTCGAACCGTTCCGGGTGGGCGATGCCTGGGGGCCGCCCTGGAGCACCACCTGGTTTCACGTCACGGGCCGCGTGCCCGACGAGTGGGCGGGCCGGCGCGTCATCGCGATCTTCGACATCGGTTTTCTCGGACCGACCGGCTTCACATGCGAGGCGCTGGCGTGGAAGGACGGCAGGCCCTGGCGCGGCGTCGACCCGAACCATCGGTGGCTGCCGATCGACGGTCCGGAAGTTGATTTCTATCTGGAGGCCGCGGCCAACCCGACCTCGTCTTTCTCTGGTCCGGAGCCGGCGCCGTCGATGCTGGCCCTACGCGAGTCACCCGAGCCGGCGTTCGTGCTGCGCGAAGCGCGCCTGGAGCTGTGGGACGAAAGCCGTCACCATCTCGGGCCCGCGCCGCTCGATCTCGGCCCGCACATCGCGACCGCCGTCGGGCACGCGCACATCGACACTGCGTGGCTATGGCCGCTGCGCGAAGGCAAGCGCAAGGCCGCGCGCAGCTGGTCGACCCAGGTCGCGCTCATGGACACCTATCCCGATTACGTCTTCGCCTGCTCGCAGCCCGCGCAGTACGCGTGGATCAAGGAGTTCTACCCCGACCTCTATGCGCGCATCAAGGAGAAGGTCGCGGCCGGCCAGTGGGAGCCCCTCGGCGGGATGTGGGTTGAAGCGGACTGCAACCTGCCATCGGGCGAGGCCTTGGTGCGACAGCTCCTGTATGGCAAGCGCTTCTTCATGCAGGAATTCGGCATTGAGACGCGAATCCTGTGGCTGCCGGACGTTTTCGGTTATCCGGGCAACCTGCCGCAATTGATCAAGGAATCAGGCTGCGACTACTTCCTGACGCAGAAGCTTTCCTGGAATGACACCAACAAGCCCGAGCACCACACGTTCTGGTGGGAGGGCATCGACGGCACCCGCGTGTTCACTCACTTCCCGCCGGCCGACACGTACAACGGCAACTTCAGCGCGGAAGAGGTCGAAGGGAGCGTCCGGCGATTCAAGGATGCCGCGAATTCGAATCACTCGCTCTATCTCTTCGGTTATGGCGACGGGGGTGGCGGCCCGACCGTGGGAATGATCGAGTCGGCGCACGCGCTCGGTGTTGGCCTGGGCCGCGCGGAGGAATTTTTCGATCGGGCCGCCGCCGAAGCGCACGACCTTGCGGCGGTCAAGGGAGAGCTGTACTTCGAGCTGCATCGCGGCACGTACACGAGCCAGTCGCGAACCAAGCGCCTGAACCGGCGCGCTCAGGAGGCTTTGCGGGAGGCCGAGATGTGGTCGGTAGCCGCCGGCCGCTATCCGCGCGAAGAGCTGGATCGGTTGTGGAAGACATTGCTCCTCCACCAGTTCCACGACATTCTTCCCGGCTCGAGCATCGACTGGGTGTACGAAGAGGCCGAACGCGACCTGGAAACGGTGGTGATGCGGGCGGAAGCGATCGGGCGCGAAGCCGGCGCCGTCGAGAGAAAGCGATCCGCCGGAGGTGATCTGGAAAACGAGCAGTTGCGCGTGGTTCTGGGCGACAACGGCGTGGTGACATCCATCTGGGACAAGCAAGCCGAACGCGAGGTGCTCAGTGGGCCGGGCAACGTGCTGGAGCTGCACGACGACAACCCGAAGCGATGGGATGCCTGGGACGTCGACATCGAGCACCGCGAGTCGTTCGCGGTCGTTGGCCGGCGATTCGGCGACTCGGCCATCGAGCAACGTATCAGCCTTGACGGCCGCATCCTCCGTTTCGAGACGCAGGTGGATTGGCACGAGCGTCACAGAATGCTCAAGGTCGCGTTCCCGGTCGCGGTGGCGACGCACGAGGCGACTTACGAAGTGCAGTTCGGCCATGTGCGACGGCCCACACATTGGGATGAACCGCGCGCGAGGGCGATGTTCGAGGTTTGCGCGCAGCGTTGGGCGGACCTCGGCGATGGCGACTTCGGCGTGGCCCTTCTGAGCGACTGCAAGCACGGTTACGACATCCACGACGGCGTTATGCGCATGTCGCTCCTGCGCGCGCCGACGCATCCGGATCCGAATGCCGACCAGGGACAGCACCAATTCACGTACGCGCTGATGGCACACCGCGGCGATTTCCGCGAGGCGGGCGTCATCGAAGCGGCTGAGGATCTGAATCGCATTTTCGAGTTGCCGCAGCTGGTTTCGGTGGACACGCCCCAGGTGCGGGTCGAGGCGATCAAGCGCGCCGAAGATTCAGAGGCTGTGATTGTCCGGCTCTATGAGGCTTGGGGCCGGCCCTGCCACGCACGTCTTACGACGACGCTGCCCGCGCGCCGCGTAACGCTGTGCGATCTCCTTGAGCGGGAGCGTGCAGAGACGTCACTCGAGCTCGACTTCCGGCCGTTTCAGGTGCTGACGCTGAAGCTGGAGGGCTAGTAAGAAATTGTGTGGCTCTAAGACACAATTTCCCGCTCCGAGCGCGAATTTGTGCACAAAACCAGCGTCAGAGCAGCCGCAGCAACGCAGCGGTGGCGGCGCCCGCGGCGACCACCAACAGGAAGGGCGCACGCAGCAACACCGCAACAGCAGCCACCAACAGCGCCGCCGCACGAGCATCGATGACTACATGCCGCCCGGTCGCGAACGTCGAGGTGGCGATCAGCGCGGCGAGCAGCGCCACAGGCAGCAGGGGCACGACGCGCTGGATGCGCTCGTCGGCCAGGATGCGCTCCGGCAGGGAGAGGCCCGCGAGCTTGATGACGTAGCACGCCGCGCAGGCGGCAAGCAGCGGCGTCCAGAGCGTCATCGGGGGCGCAACCCGGTCAGCGCGACGAGTACGGCGATCACCAGCAGCGGCACGCCTTGCGGAAGGAAGGGCCGCAACACAAGTACCAGCAGAGCGGCCGCCAGTGCAATGGCGACAGGCTCGCGCCCGCGCAGCCGGGGCGCCAGCAGCGCGAGGAACGCCGCAGGCGGGGCGGCGTCGAGGCCGAGAACCTTCGGGTCCGGGAGCGCGTGCGTGGCGAGAGCGCCGATGAGCGTGCCCAGGTTCCACAGGCAGAAGAGCGCGATCGCCGTCGACCAGTACGCATAGCGGCTGTCGGCCGGCGTTTCGCGCGCGATGGCCATCGCCGTCGTTTCGTCGATGATGAAATGCGCCGCGGCGAATCGCTTCAGCCCGCGGGCCTGCAGGATCGCGGCCAGGCGCATGCCATAGAGGCCGTTGCGGGTGCCGAGCAATGCGGCGGTCGCCGCGCCTGCCCATGCGTTGCCGCCGGCCCCGACGACGCCGATGAACGCGAACTGCGAGGCGCCCGTGAACATCAGCAGCGAGAGCGCGCAGGTCTCGAGAACCGATAGGCCCGCGGTAACTGAAAGCGCGCCGAACGAAAGCGCATATGCACCCGTCGCCACGGCGATGCCGAGGGCGTCCCGGAGGATCGCCCTCTTCCTGCTGTCTATTCGGGCGTCACATACGCGGCCGTGAGGCCGCCGTCGACCAGAAACGTCGACCCGTTCACGTAGCTCGACTCATCACTGGCGAGGAAAAGCGCGGCGTTCGCGATCTCGCGAGCCTTCGCCAGGCGGCCCATCGGCAGGTGCACGCGGCGCCGCTCGTAGGCGCCTGGGGTCTCCGAGAAGAGCCGCATCAGCAGCGGCGTCTCGACCGGACCTGGACACAGGGCGTTTACGCGCACTCCCTGCCGCGCGAATTGCACCGCCAGCTCGCGGCTCATCGACAGCACCGCGCCCTTCGAGGCCGTGTAGCTGATCTGCGAGGTTGCGGCGCCGACGATCGCGACGAACGACGCCACGTTGATCACCGAGCCGCCGCCCGCCTCGATCAGATGCGGGATGCCGTACTTGCAGCAGAGATAGACACCCTTGGCGTTCACCGCCTGCACGCGGTCCCACGCATCCGGCTCGGTGGTGAGAATCGAGTCGTCGTCCGCGGGCATGATGCCCGCGTTGTTGTAGAGCACGTCGACTTTGCCGTAACGCTTCTTCGTCTCGGCGTACATCGACTGCACGCTCTTCGGGTCGCTGACGTCGGCCTGGAAGAAAAAGGCCTCGCGGCACTCCGCCGCGGTCTTCTCCCCGGCCTCGCGGCCGACATCGGCGATGCAGACCTTCGCCCCTTCCTGCGAAAACAGCATCGCTGCCTCGCGCCCGATGCCTCCGGCCGCACCCGTAATGACAGCGACCTTTCCGTCGAGCCTACCCATCTGTCGACATGAAGACGTTCTTCACCTCCGAGTAACCGTCCATCGCGGCCATCCCGAGCTCGCGCCCGAACCCCGACTGCTTGAAACCGCCGAACGGTGTGGCGACTCGGACCGATGTATTGGAATTGATCGAGAGCACGCCCGTCTCGATCGCCCGCGCGAAGCGCATCGCCCGCGCGGTGTCGCGAGTCCACAGCGAGCCCGACAGCCCAAACGGTGTGTCGTTGGCGATGTGGACTGCGTCCTCCTCGTCATCGAACGGGATCACCGCCGCGACCGGGCCGAACACCTCTTCCCGCGCCACGCGGTCCGTGCTCGACGCCTCGACCAGCGTGCACGGATACCAGTAACCGGGTCCGGAGGGAATCTCGCCGCGGAACATCGACTTGCCGTCGACGAACGAGGCGACCAGCTTGCGATGGGACGCGGAGATGAGCGGCCCCATGTCGGTGCCGGCAGCCTCGGGATCGCCCACCTTGAACCGGCGCGTGGCGTCGGTCAACAGGCCTGTGAATTTGTCGTAGACCGATCTCTGGACCAGGATCCGCGACCGCGCACAGCAATCCTGGCCGGCGTTGCCGAACACCGCGCCCGGCGCCGCGGCCGCGGCCTTCTCCAGATCAGCGTCGGCGAAGACGACGTTGGCCGACTTGCCGCCGAGCTCCAGCGTCACTCGCTTGATGGTGGCGGCCGCCCCTTCCATGACTCGGCGTCCGACCTCGGTCGACCCCGTGAAGCCGATCTTGGCCACGTCCGGGTGGGCGATCAGGCGCTCGCCGGCGACCGAGCCCGGGCCGACGACCACGTTCACAACGCCCTCCGGCAGCCCCGCCTCGAGCGCGACCTCGGCGAACCGCAGCGCAGTCATCGGCGTCAGCTCCGCGGGCTTCAAAACGACGGTGTTGCCGCACGCGAGCGCAGGCCCGAGCTTCCAGGACGCCAGCATCAGCGGAAAGTTCCACGGCACGATGAGGCCGACCACGCCGAGCGGCTCGCGGAAAGTCATGTCCACGCCGCCCGCGACCGGGATCGTGTCCCCGTAATGCTTGTCGACGGCGCCGGAATAGAAGTGGAAGACGTCGGCGACCATGCCCATCTCCCATCGTGAGTCGCCCAGCGGCTTGCCCACGTTCGCAGTCTCGAGACGGGCCAGCTCTTCGCCATGTTCCTCGACGGCCAACGCGATGCGACGCAGCAGGCGTACGCGGTCGGCCGGCTTCACCGCGCGCCACGCGGGGAACGCGGCTCGAGCAGCGGCGACAGCGCGATCCGTCTCAGCGATGCCCGCACGCTCAAGATGCGCGATGGGCTTCTCGGTCGCCGGGTTTATGACGTCGAGCGTCATCCTCGTTCGAACAGGCGCTGCCGCTCGTACTCCGTGACCACGCGATCGAACTGCGCCTGCTCGGTACGCGCGTAGTTCAGGTAGTGATCGACCACGTCGTCGCCCAGCGCTTGCCGCGCCATCTTCCCGTGCTCGAGCGCGCCGATCGCCTCGCGCAGCGTGTGCGGAAAGCGCTGCACGTTCGACTCGTACGCGTTGCCGGTGAACGCCGGCGGCAGCTCGAGCTTGTTCTCGATCCCGTACAGCCCGGCAGCGAGCAAGGCGGCGAATGCAAGGTATGGATTCGCGTCGGCGCCGGGGATGCGCGTCTCGGAGCGCAGGTGCTGGCCGTGGCCGACTATGCGGAATCCGCACGTGCGGTTGTCGTGGCCCCAAGCGAGCGTCGTCGGCGCCCAGGTGCCAGCCGCGTAGCGCTTGTACGAGTTGATGTTCGGCGCGAGGAAAACCGCGAGCTCCGACATGCATGCGATCTGCCCAGCCAGGTACTGCTTGAAAGTGTCCGACTCGCCGTCGAAAGTGTTGCGTCCGTCCTGCCAGAGGCTCGAGTGGATGTGGCACGAGCTGCCGATCCACGTGTGATCGGGCTTGGCCATGAACGTGACCGAGCAGCCTTGCTGCTGGGCCATCTCCTTGATGCCGTTCTTGTAGATGACGTGGTTGTCGGCCATCGTCAGCGCGTCGGAGAAACGGAAGTTGATCTCCTGCTGGCCGGGCCACGCTTCACCCTTCGAGCTCTCAACGCCGATGCCCGCGGCCTTCATGCCCTTGCGCACCGCGCGGATGAACGGCTCGGAGTAGGTCGTGGCGAGGATGTGGTAGTCGAGGTTGTACTGGACCGAAGGCGTCAGGTCGCGGTAGTGCTTCGCATGCGCTTCGGCGTACGTCTCCTGCAACAGATAGAACTCGAGCTCGGAGCCGAACATCGCCTCGAAGCCGAGCTGGCGCGCGCGATCGATCTGAGCGCGCAGCACCTGGCGCGGCGAGGGCCGCACCGGCTTGCCGTCATGCCAGCCCACGTCGCACAGGACCAGCGCGGTGGCCTCGAGCCATGGCACACGCCTTAGCGTGGCGAAGTCGGGGCGCAGATCGAAGTCGCCGTAACCCCGCTCCCAGCTGGCCATCTCGTAGCCCGGCACCGGGTCCATCTCCATGTCGAGCGCCAGCAGATAGTTGCAGCCTTCGACCGACTCGCCGTTCGCCGCCGTGTCCATGAAGTACTCGGCGTCGACCCGTTTGCCCATGAGCCGGCCCTGCATGTCGGTGAAGGCGACGACCACCGTGTCGACCTCGCCGCGCTCGACCTGCGAGGCCAGCGCCTCGCGGGTCAACGGCGCGTTTCTCGTGCGCGGTTCAGTCAACACTCTATTTGCGCGCCCGCGCGACGAATCGCGCGAACAGATTTCGCGCCCACGGCAGGTCGCCCGTCAGCTCTTCGGGGTGGCACTGCACGGCGACGATCAAACCGTCGTCAGACTCGACGCCCTCAACCGTGCCGTCCTCGCCCTGGGCCGTCTGGTGCAGTCCGTGGGCGAGCTTCTTCACCGCCTGGTGATGAAAGCTGTTGACCGGGATCTTGTGCTCGCCGGCGGCCTGACCGAGCTCCGAGCCCGGCTCGACCTCGATGGTGTGGGCCAGGTGGTTGCGGCCGTGGTCCCGTACGTCGTGATCGTCGAGGTGCTGGACGAGCGTGCCACCCATCGCGACGTTGATCACCTGCTGGCCGCGACAGATGCCCAGCACCGGCAGCTCACGCGCGCGCGCCTCCTTGAACATGCGCAGCTCGGTGTCGTCGAGCTCGCGGTCGATCGGGCCGACTTTCTCGTCCTTCTTTTCTCCATAGAGCGATGGATCGACGTCCCAGCCTCCCGGAAGCAGCAGCCCGTCCACGTGGTCGGGCAGCGCGGCGGTGCCCGGCGGCACCTCCACGGGCTCCGCGCCGGCGGCCTCGACGGCGCGCCGGTACGGCCCGTAGTAATCCGAGCCCTTGCGCGGGCTCGTCGTGATGGCTATCCGAGGTTTGTCAGCTCGCGCCGCCGACGGCCTCCAGCTCCTTTTCGATTCTTGCAAGCTCTTCCGCACTTCCCTGGACCTTGGGTCCCTTGAACCAGTTCTTCGCGGACAGGAACCAGTACCCGCCCGAGTACAGCAAAACTACGCCGACCGCCACGGGGGCGTAGTTGAACGTGGTCGCGGTGTTGCCAGGCGCGGCCTGCGGCAGGATGAACAGGATCGCGATGAAGGCGATCCAGATCACGGCGATCCAGCCCACCACGTAGCTCCAGCGTCCCAGGTGCCACGGGCCGCGCTGGAACTTCTCGCCTGACAGCAGCCGCAGGAGGATCGGCAGGCCGTACGCGATGTACAGGCCGATCACCGCGATCGAGGTCACTGCGAAGTACGCGACGGGGCTGTAGAGGTATGGCAGGCCCAGGATGAACGCGCCGACCGCCGCAAACCAGATCGAGTTGGTCGGAGTCCTCGTGCGCGCGTTGATCTTGTGCCAAAACTGCGATCCGGGCACGGCGCCGTCACGCGAGAACGCATAGATCATGCGCGAGTTGGCCGTGACCGACGACATCCCGCAGTAGAACTGCGCGCCCACGACTATGGCCAGCAGGATCGTGCCGAGGGTCGGCCCGGCTGCGTCGATGAAGATGGTCGCCGGCGGCACCACGGTCGCCACCTCTTTGGCGTAGTCCTGGATCGCCGAAGTGACGGCGATGAGCAGAATCCAGCCAGCGACCAGCGAGATGATGATCGACCACACGATGCCGCGCGGCCCCGCCGTGGCGGCGTTGCGCGTCTCTTCGGTCATGTGCGCGGATGCGTCGTAACCGGTGAACGTGTACTGCGCCAGCAGCAGGCCGATCAGGAACACATAGAAGGACGAGCCAAAGCCGGTGTTGTTCACGAACCCGGTGAACACGAAGGAGATCGGCTGGTGGTGGCTCGGCACCAGGAACAGGACGAGCGCGATGATCGCGACGCCGATCACGTGCCACCACACCGAGATGTCGTTCAAGAGCGCCACGAGGCGGACGCCGAAGGTGTTGAGCAGCCCGTGGATGAACAGGGCGATGCCGTAGATCAGGATCACCCAGATCGGGTCGGTCGGGTAGTTGAAGAGCTGGTGAAGCAGGGCGGTTGCGAAAAACGCGAGGCCGAAGTCGATGCCCGCCGTGACGCCGACCTGGCCGAGCAGGTTGAACCAACCTGTGAACCAGCTCCAGCCGGCTGAATTATTGCCGCCCAGCTTGGCCGCCCAGTAGTAAAGTCCGCCCGCGGTCGGGTAGCTCGAGCACACCTCGGCCATGGCCAGGCCGACGAGGGTGACCATGATTCCGACAAACGGCCAGCCGATGGTCATGTCGACGGGCCCGCCCGTGTTCATGCCGTACTGGTACAAGGTCAGACAGCCGGAGAGGATCGAGATGATGGTGAAGGAGACCGCGAAGTTCGAGAAGGTCCCCATCCTGCGCAGGAGCTCCTGCGCATACCCCATGCGGTGGAGTGTCTCGACGTCAGAATCGTGCGCAGCGACGCTCATGAACTGCCCTCCCTTGAGCCCCTGCCGGAAGCTGCGGCGAAGCTAACAGTGACTAGGATGCTTGTCAAGAAAGTGCCGGGACGGCGGTAAATGACCGCTCATGTAACAAACGACACGAATCCGCGCATCGGAGAGCTCGTCCGCCAGAAGCAGGCGGACCTCAGCCCGGCCGAGCGCAAGCTGGCACGTGTCCTCCTCGCCAGCTATCCAATAGCCGGCCTGGAGAGCGTGGCCCGTTTCGCGGAGCGGGCCGGGGTGAGCGCGCCGACCGTGACGCGGTTCATCACCAAGCTCGGTTTTCGTGGCTATCCCGAGTTCCAGGAGCAGCTGCGGAACGAGGTGCAGGCCCGGCTCTCATCGCCGCTGGCGCGGTACCACGAGGAGAACTCACAGGCCGCCGGCTCCCTGGTGAACAGCGCGCTGGAGGTGTCGCGGCACAACCTGCAGGCGACGCTCGAGCTGCTCTCGCATCGCGACGTCGAAGAGGTGGTCGATCTGCTCGCGGACATCCGCCGCCGCGTGCTGGTGCTGGGAGGCCGGCTCAGCGGGCCCCTGGCCCGCTACCTTGCCGGCCAGCTCCACCTGCTCCGGCCCGGAATCGCTCTGGTTGAGGCCGAGCGGACGGCCGCGGCCCAGCAGCTCATCGACTTGCGCAAGGGCGACCTGCTCGTGGTGTTCGACTATCGCCGCTACCAGGCCGACACCATCGAGAACGCCCGCCTCGTCGCGGGGCAGGGGGTCAACGTCGTCCTGTTCACGGATCCATGGCTCTCCCCCGCTTCCGGCTTCGCAAAGCAGGTGGTGGTGACCAGCGTCGAGACCGTGGGGCCGTTTGACTCCCTGGTAGGCGCGACCGCGGTTCTCGAGGCGGTGGTGGCGGCCGTGCTGGCCAAGCTCGGCCCGCGCGCCCACTCGCGGATGCAAAGCCTGGAACACTTGAGCGCGAGCGCCGTTATAGGAGCGGGTGATTAGCAGGTCTCGAGTCATGGTACTGGCGGCGGTGGCCGCCCTCGGCCTGCTCGGCGTGGCCGGCGTGGCCGTGCAGGCGATCGCCCAGCCTGCCAACCATCCCCAGGCCGAGATGGCGCAGTCGGCTGTGGCCAACTTGAACTCCGGAGCGCAGCCGCAAGCGGTCATCCCTGATCGCTCGGTGGACATCGCCCAGTCCAACGACCCATATCTGATCGTGCTCGACGGGCAGCGGTCGGTTCTGGCCTCCTCCGCCAGCCTGGACGGTCAGGTCGTGCTGCCGCCCGCCGGGGTTTTCGACTACGTCACTGCCCACGGCGAGGACCGGGTCACGTGGACGCCCGCCAATGGCGTGCGCTCGTGGATCGTTGTCGATTCGTTCCGCGGCGGTTACGTCGTTGCCGGCCGCTCGCCCGCCGATGGCGAGGCCGCCGCCTACCTTTTCCTGTTCTGGGCGGGCCTGGCCGCCATCGGTCTTGCAGGGCTTGCCGGCGTGGCGCTCGTGATCACGCGCTAGAGTCGCTCTGTATGGCCGTGCTGAACGTGGCGTTGCCTCTGGCATCGAGCGTCCTCAGCTTTGCGTTCGCCGGCCTGGTTCTGGACCAGTGGTGGCAGCGGCGCCGCAGCTTCCAGCTGGTGTGGGGCGTGGGTCTTCTCTTCTACGCGATCAGCACCGGGTGCGAGTTCCTCGGCAGCGCCTTCGGCTGGAGCTCGACCGTGTATCGCGGCTGGTATCTGGTGGGAGCCTTTCTGGTTCCGGCCTATCTCGGGGCCGGCACGGTCTACCTGCTCTCGAAGACACGTTTCGGCTACTTCGCGGCTGCTTCAGTCGCACTCGGGGGCCTGTTCTCGCTGGCGGCCACCAACCGGTATCCCGGATCGTTCACCGCCGGTCTCATCGTGCTCGCTGCGGCCGTGGTCGCTGCCCTGGCGATCGGGGTGACGACCGCTGTGGCGCGCGAAAGCCAGGGGCACGTCGCTATGGCGTGCCTCGCTCTGGGCACGGTCGCGGTCGCGTACATGGTCCTTGCCGCGAACGTGGGCGGGAATTACCTGGACCCGACGACGCGTGTGCCGGTCGCGGCCGCCTTCCCCGGTTACCTGCGGGTCAGCAGCATCCCGTTCAACGCAGGTGGCGGCCTTGCCCTCGTGTTCGGCGCTCTGTACTCCGCGTACATCTACATGCCCAAGCGGCGCGTCGTGGAGGCTCGGTTCGCGGTCCTCGCAATCCTTGTGAACTTCATTGCGTCGCTGCCCGGCGCCGCGCAGGCCCTCGTGAGGAACAAGCTCAACTCGCGGGTCCCGGCAACGCTGCTGATCGCGGTCGGCGCGCTCGTCCCGGGCGTGACGAGCTCGTTGAACCGCTTCGGGATCACATGGACGTATTACCTGGGCGAGTTCGTGGGTATCGTCCTGATCTTCGCCGGCTTCCTCGTCAGCGAGGAAGTGTTCCGGACGTCCCGGTTCGGTCTACGGCGCTTCAGGCGGGCGGAGACTGGCTGACGCCCCCACCCGGCAGGGCTACGCCCTGCCGACCTCCCCATGAATGGGGAGGAAGGCTGACTTGCAGCCGGCCGAGCAGAAATAGACCATCCGGCCCTCGTGCTCCAGCGTGTGCAGGGCCGTCGCCACATCTACGGTCATGCCGCACATTGGATCCGTCGCGAACTGCGGCAGCGGCGCAGCGGGCTTGACCGCGCGCGTGTGACGGGCGGTCACCATCTCCGCCAGCGCCAGCAAGGCGATCTCTTCCTGCGTGCCCCCGCGGACTTTACCCGCCGGCGTGTGGATGCTCGCCACCGCATCCTCGCCGAGACCGCGCCGCAGCAACTCAGCGCGCACGGCGGCCGCGCGCCGTCTGCTGGCGATGAGGCTGACGTCGAGGCCGGGATGGCTCAGCGCTCTTTCGAGCGCGTCCTCGTCGAAGTGACCCATGGTCGCGACCACGGCGTGGACCTCACCGGCCGGAAGCTCGAAGCCGGAGACCTCGGCCTGGCCGACCATGCGGGCGCGGAACCCCGTCAGCTCCGCCAGGCGCACCATCGTCGACGCCGCGGGGCTGTCGCCGAAAACAAGGAGCAGGGGCTTTGGGATCTGCGGCTCGATGAAAATGTCCAGCGATCCGCCGCTCGGACACGTGGTGCCGAGCGTCAGCTCGCCGCCGTGGCGCGTCTCCTTCACCTCCGAGTCACCCACGATCTTGACGAGGCGGGGCGTGCCTTCCTCGATGGCGCGCAGCGCCTCCCGCCGTACCACCGGCTCGGAGCAGCTGCCGCCGATCCATCCGCGCAGCCGGCCGTCGGCGGTGATGATCGCCTTGTCGCCAGGCCGCGCGGAGGTCGGCGCCTCGCACCGCACGACGGTCGCCAGCGCGCACGGCGTGCCGGCTGCCGCGTACTCACGAAGCTGATCGAGGATTTCGTCGGTTATTCGTTCACTCCTGCCGCTCGCAACGCGGTCCAGACCTTGTCCGGGGTGACCGGCATGTCGATGTTGGTCACACCATACGGCGACAGTGCGTCGATGACGGCGTTAACGTAAGCCGCCGGCGACCCGACGGTGGGCGACTCACCCACCCCCTTGGCGCCAAGCGGGTGATGTGGTGAAGGCGTCACAGTCTCGCCCAGCTCGAACTTGGGCGATTCCCAGGCGGTCGGCAGCAGGTAGTCCATGAAGTTCGACCCGATGCAGTTGCCTTCCTTGTCGAAGGTGATGAGCTCCATGAACGCGATGCCGAAGCCTTCCACCAGGCCGCCGTGGATCTGGCCCTCGACGATCATCGGGTTGATGCGCACGCCGCAGTCGTCGACCGCGACCATGCGCTTCACCTTCACCTGACCCGTGCCCTTGTCGATGTCGACCACCACCGCGTACGTGCCGAACGGATAGGTCATGTTCGGCGGGTCGTAGTAGTGCACGCCTTCGAGTCCGGGCTGCATGCCTTCGGGTAGGTTGGTCGAATAGGAGGCGAAGGCAAGCTCTTGGATGGTCTTGCCCTTGTCCGGCGACCCCTTGACGAAGAAGCGCCCACGCTCCCACTCGAGGTCCTCGTCGGCCGCCTCGAGCAGGTGGGCAGCGATCTTGCGCGCCTTCTCGCGCAGCTGTCGCGAGACCATCGCTGTCGCCGCGCCCGAGACCGGGGTGCTGCGCGACGCGTACGTGCCGAGGCCATAGGGCGCGGTGTCGGTGTCGCCTTCCTCGACGGCCACATCCATCGCCGGGATGCCGAGCTCTTCAGCGACGATCTGGGCGTACGTCGTCTCGTGGCCCTGGCCCTGAGACTTCGTGCCCATGCGCAGGAGCGCCTTGCCGGTCGGATGCACACGCAGCTCCGCGCTG
Source organism: Candidatus Dormiibacterota bacterium (assembly GCA_036518815.1). Lineage (GTDB taxonomy): Bacteria > Chloroflexota > Dormibacteria > Dormibacterales > Dormibacteraceae > CF-118. Next base: position 471 of record DATDML010000006.1, on the reverse strand, counting down.
TCGAACATGGCCACGCCGAGCAGGTCGAAATCCTTCCCGTGGCCGGCGCCAACCACCTCGGTGAACGACGCTATGCCGATGCCCGTGACCTCGCCCTTCTTGCGGCGCGCCTCGACGTCCTTCTTCAGCTCGGCGTAGCCGAGCTTGTCGAGCGCGACGTCCATCGCCGCGTGATAGTCGCCGCTGTCGTACACCCAGCCGGTCGGCGAGTGATACGGGAACTGGTCCTTGCGAATGAAGTTCTTCCGGCGGAACTCCGCCTGGTCCATCCCGATCTCGAGCGCAGCATTCGTGATGAGGCGCTCGATGAGATAGCTGGCCTCAGTTACACGGAACGAGCAGCGGTACGCAACGCCGCCCGGCGCCTTGTTCGTGTAGTAGCCGTCGGCCGTCACGTGCGCCGTCGGAATGTCATACGAGCCGGTGACTATGTGGAATAGCCCGGCCTTGAACTTCGTGGGCTGCGCGTCG
>DATDML010000005.1:0-27022 GCA_036518815.1 Candidatus Dormiibacterota bacterium | reverse complement strand
AGGACGGCGGAGATCTGAACGGCTCGCTTCTCGACAACGTCCACCTGCGCATCGTCTACGCCTGCCGCCTCGACACGGAGGCGCCAGAGTAAGGTCACGCCGCTCAACAGTTCGATCAGACTGTCGGCGCCGAAGGCGGTGAGCAGGACGCTCCGGGCGGCCACGCCCGCTCCGATCGCGAGCAAAGCTTCGACCGCCATCCAGGCCACGGTGAAGCGCTCGAGCCTGACGCCTCGACGGATCGCGATCTCCCTGGTCGCGCTCGTAGCCATAGGCCTGAGGATATGCAATGAATGGGCCGGTCTCGGCCCACCTTTGTATCCCTAAAGGGCTAGCGCCTCCTGACCTGCGCCACTCGGGACTTAGAAGGGGTGTCCTGGGGTATTCCGGCTTTGCGACTCAGCTGGCCTCGAGGCCGACTATGCGCGCGCTACTCGGCGTCGTCCGCGGCGCCGACGAAAGACCAGTGCACCTCGGGCCCGCTCACCGAGGACGAGACCGGTCCTTTCGACTGGTCGATCGACGTCTCGCCCCGGACGCCGCAGTCGGTCACCTGCCCGGAGTGGTCCCAGGTGATGTAGCCGCCGCCATGCGCACTCGCCGACAGCCCACCGATCTCGCGCGTCTTCGCGTAATCGCCGGCAAACAGTGTCGTCGACCCGTTCTTGAACTTGTACGAGACGGAGGCGAAGATGCCTGCGTCCGCGAAGCCGCCCTCGACGGCCGGCGCCTCGGCTTCGAACCCCACCTCTTCGCAGCTGACGTTGATCGAGAACAGCTCGAGGTCGATCGAGATGTTGGCCCCGCCGATGAGACTCGAGCAGTCGACCGCGGAAGGCTTGCCGCCCGCGTTCGTCTCGGCCGGCGAGTCCGTCACCACGTCGAAGCAGGTCCCCTTGCCGAGGGACATGTCGAAGATCCACGTGTGCGCCAGCTGCAGGTGCAGCGAGTAGTTCAACATCAGCTGGTGCTGCTCTTCGAGCAGCACCCACTGGTGGGCGCCCGGATCCTTCAGGTTCGATGCCAGGCCGCTTGCGTACCGCGAGTAGGCGTCGGCCCAGGCGCGCAGCGCCGTGTCGAGATCCTTGATCTGCGTGTACCAGTTGCGCTGCGCTGCGGGTGCAGCCGCCGTGCACCAGTCCTGGAAGCACTTTGTGAAGTCGGTGCCCGGCGCGGAGCACACCGTGTTCTGGTTGCCATATGCGTCGGTCCACGCCTGGTTTGTGTCGGCGACTTCCTTGTATTTCGTCTGCCATGCGCTAAACAGGCGCGCGAGGTTCGCGGTACCCGACGGGTTGCCGGCGAGCTGGAAGATGCTCGACATCCGCCGGAGCGAGAGGGGATTGCGCAGCTGGACGGTCCCGTACGCGGTCTGCGCCGCCGCCATCGCCTGCCGGGATTGCTGGTAGCGGTCCTGGTAGTCGCTGTCGAACTTGTCCACCGCGCCGGCGTCCTGGTCGAGCGTCAGTGGGTAGGTGACGTCGGGCAGCTTCGTCGGCTGCCCCTGTGAGAGGTCGAAGACCTGCGACGGGTCGTACGACACCGTCTTGGTCGGGTCGCCAAGGTCGTCGAAGTGGTTGCGCCGAAGACCCGCGCGCATCGCCGCGCCGGCCTGGTCGAGCTGTCCCATGCAGGTCAGCGCCACGGCCAGGTTGCGCTGCGCCTCGTCGAGCAGCGGTTCACGGCTGATCGCGGTCTGGAGCAGCGGAACCGCGTCTGTGTAGCTGCCGAGCCGGATCAACGCGTAGCCTCGGTTGTTGAGCTCGATCGCCTGGTAGTCCAGCCCCATCCCGGGATCAACCGGCTGCAGGCGTTCGGCGGCGACCAGCAGGGCCAGCGCCTCCTGCGGATAGCCAGCGGAGGCCGCCATCACGCCGGCATTCTCGAGGTGGCGAGGATCCGTCGGCTCCTCCTTATGCGCCAGCAGCAACGCCGCGAGCGCACCGCCGGCGTTCGCCTTGCCGATAAGCGCGGCCGCGACCGTCTCGGCCTGCGCCGGGTCGGAGCCGACCTTCGTCCTGGCGAGCTTGTCGAGCGAACCCGCGCCGGCCGCCTGGGTCAAGACCGCGTTGAGCTTGCTGATCGCCTGGTCGAGAGTGACGGCCGGGCTGCCCCGCTCCGCGGTCGTGCACAGCTCGGTCTTGCGGACGGCGAGGTCTGACGCGTACTGGGCCGCCGGGTGCACTAGGTTCGCGTCGCTGAAGGCCCACACTCGTGTCTTCGCTCCGGCGTTGGAGGGCGGCGTCGTGGTCACGGTCAGCGTGTGGCCGGGGCTGGACGTGCTCGCGCAGGCGGCAAGCATCTGAATGATCACGAGCAGAACCGGGAGCGTGCGGGCGCTGCGTGTCCGCAAAGTTGACCGCGCGACAGTCTAAGCCGCACCTCCCACTGTGGGGTGGACTTGGACATGGAACTGGCAGGTCCTTGCTCGCAGGTGTCAATGCCCATGGCGGAATTCCCATCCACCCACATGGCGGTCTAACCTGTCGCGGTGCAGCTCGCCGCGACGATCGTCATCGCGTTTGTCGCGGCGCTCCACCTTTTCTTCCTGGTCCTCGAGATGTTCCTCTGGCGCACGCCCTTCGGCCGCCGCACGTTCAGAACGACGCCCGAGCAGGCCGAGACGTCAGCCGTGCTCGCGGCCAATCAAGGTCTGTACAACGGCTTTCTCGCCGCCGGCCTGATCTGGGCCCTCCTCGCCTACGGGATCCCTGGCGGAAGGCCGATCCTGACCTTCTTTCTTGCCTGCGTCGTCGTCGCCGGCATCTATGGCGCGCTCACCGTCAGTGGCCGCATCCTGCTCATCCAGGCCCTGCCGGCCGCAATTGGCGCGGCCCTGTTGTGGCTGGCCTGATATTGCATACGGGCTGCTGATCACGTAGGACGACCCGGTCGCTAGTTCGCGCTTCATGTTCGCGAGCATCTGCCTGGCGTTCTCGTACTGAAGCGCGATGTGCTTGTCGACACAGATCTCGATGAACCGTGAGAGATAGCGAAGCCGCTCCGCGTGGCCCGAAACAGCAGTCTCGCCGGCGAGCCGCTCGTATCCGCCCGGCCGAAAGTCAAGTTCGTGCGCTTCTGCGGTTGCTTTCCCAGGGATCCGGAACCAGCGGCTCCTAAGCGGTCGATCCGAATACGCCTGCATCACGCGGGTGGAGGGCGCTCCAATCCAGCGGATCACCTCGAACGAACCGAAGACCGGAGCCTGGCAACCGATCATGTGTGACTCGGAATCGCTGACCGTAGGAGGCTTATTCCTGTCTAGTCCGAGACCTCGGGGCCGGTTACTCCGCTTGGGACTTCTCCGGCTCATAGGTCAGCAGGACGTTCCCATGGTCGAACCGCCTTACGTCCAGCAGCCGGAGCGGCATCCGCTTCGCCGCCGTGCCGGACAGGGCGTGGCCTTTCCCGAGTATCAGGGGATTGACGATGATTCGCAGCTCGTCCAGCAATTTCCCCTCGATGAGGCTGGTCGTGAGCACCGAGCTCCCGAGGACGAGCATGTCCTTGCCGGACTCGGCCTTGAGCTCGCGCAGCTGATTCACGTCTTTCACCAGGCGCGTGTTCGACCAGGCCGGCGCTGGCTCGTCCAGCGTCCGGGAGACGACGATTTTCGGCATCGAGTTCATGCGCGACGCCACCTCCTGGTCGTCCTTGGCAGCTTCCTCGGTCGGCCAGTACTGCGCCATTCCGATGTAAGTCGCGCGGCCAAAGATCAAAATGTCGCTAGCGTCGAGCTGTTTGATCGCGAACTCGTTGAACTCCTCGTCGACGTTGTGCCACTCGATCTGCCAGGGTTCGTCGCCCTCGAAGTAGCCGTCGAGCGTCACCATCAAGAACGACGCGAGCTTGCGCACCGCTATGCCGCGGCCTCGCACGTCATCGACGGCAGGATAGGCCGCATGCCTTGCGCATCGCCTCGCGACTAATGAGTGGCCGGCGGCACCGGCAGGTTCGCCGGCGGTCCGGGCAGAATCGATATTGCCAGCAGCGCCAGCTCGGCCAGCACGATCGCTAGGGCGAGCAGGCGGTACTGCGGGCTGATTGGCAAAACGATCTTGAAGTCATCGCCTGCGAGGCCGACTGGGAGGCCGGCAGTGACGCACGCGGCGAGGATCTCGTCCGGCTTCCAGAACATGCTCGTGCGAACGAGCAGATAGGCCCCATCGCGGCCTATGAAGACGATGGCCGGGATCCACCAGCCGAACGCGCGCACGCTACCCAAGACAGCGGTTGCAACCGTTTCCAGAGGCCATTGCTTCGTGCGGCCCAGCCAGTCGGTGACGGCGACTGTCGTTCGATCGATGGTGAAGCGGTTGTTCAGCAACGTCAGCAACAGACGCACCACCGCGGCGGTCAACAGCACCGCCTCCCCGATAAGACCTGCGACACCATGGTCGCGATTCATCAGGGGCCATTCCGAGGCCAGGGCTACGAGCGCCAGGGCAAAAGGGAGCACGATCAGCTCGGTTGGCCTCGCGCGCACGATCCAGCCTGTCCCGTACGACAACAGCTGTGGTGACGCGGCAAGCGTCTGCACCTGCTGCTTGGTCGGCAGCACCTGCATACGCGCCACCGCACCGGCGGCCCTGCGGTTGACCAACATGATTACGCCGAACATCGCCGCCATCCAGATCAGCACGCCGCCCACGAAAGCGAAGTTGGGGTGCGGGCCGGCCGGGTTCTCGCTGGTCGGAAAAATCCGATCGCCGAGCAGAATCGAGGCGATGTTGCCCGTGTACCACTCGACCCGAACCTCTGCGCCCGGCTTGAGCAGCGACTCATCGGCGTCTGCGATGAGCAAGGTGACGTGGTGTGTCGTGCCCTGACTCGTGACGTCGACCGGGGCCTCAGGGCCCCCGCTTGTCTGCACGATCCGCACCGCATCTATGACGCCTGGGTAGAGCTGATAGCACTGCGTGCTGTTCGTGTCGGGACATTCCACTGCGGCCCGGAACTGGTCGGCCGAGTCGTAGAAGCTGCGGTCGATCAGAAGGAAGACGCATCCCGCGGCTCCAACGACCGCAATCAGCAGATAGGCCCGGCTAAACCTTCTCGTGGTGGCGAACCGTAATACAACTGGCCCCACCTAAAGCGATACTCATAGGCTGCGATTTGAGCAGCCCTGCCCGGCACCACCGCGCCAAACCAAAGAATCCGCACAAGACACCGGTCGCCGCCGAGGTGGTGACGGTCCGGCTGGAAGCCTCAGTCCTGGTGGTCGAGGACGAGCAGATGATGAGCCGCGTAATCGGCCGCGGCCTCGCCGCCGCGGGCTGCGACGTGGCCTACGCGGCCAACGGGGAAGAGGCCCTCAAGCGCCTCCGCGAGGCGCTGCCCGACGTCGTCATCAGCGACGTGAACATGCCCCGCATGAACGGCTTCGAGTTCCTGAGCAAGGTCCGTGCGCAGGCGGCTACCAGAGCTCTGCCGGTGATCCTGCTCACCGCGCGCGGCGACACCGAGGACGTCGTCGCCGGCATGGGTCTCGGCGCCGACGACTACCTGGTCAAGCCGTTTGCGCTGGCCGAGCTCGTCGCGCGCGTGCGGGCCAAGGTCGAGCGCCCACCGGTGCCGGCTGCGGTGCTGCCGCGCGACCGTTCGACCGGGGTCCTTTCCCCGACGCGCTTCGCGGAGGAGCTGGAACGTGAGGTCGCGCGCGCACACAAGACCCATCGCCACGGCACGCTGGCGCACATCGGCATGCACGAGCTCACGCGACTGCGCTCGCGATTCTCATCGCGCGTCAACGACCAGATCGAGCTGCAGGCCGCCGAGCTCATCGCAGAGGAGGGTGGACCGCTCGAAGTCCTCGGCCACGACGAGGGCGACCGGTTCACGCTGCTGCTTCCCGAAACATCCGAGGCCGACGCGCGCTCGCGGCTACTTGTGATGATGGACCGCTTCGCCGGCCACGAGTTCGTCGCCGGCGCCGAGGTCTTCAAGCTCACGCCGGTCGTTGGATTCGTCGAGTTCGGCCTGGAGGCCGACGCCTCAGAGCTCGGCGAGCGCTGCTCCATCGCGCTGGAGCACGCGGAGGCGCAGCTCGACCTGCAGCCAGTCCGCTATGTGCCGAGCATGCGGCGCCTGCGCCCTGAGCAGCGCGGCCGGCGTCACTCGCTGCTCCGCCTGCTCGTCAGCCTGCCCGGCGAGATCATCGTCACGCAGACGCTTGCGATCGTGCTGCCGCTGGCGATCTACATGCTGCTCGATACGCTCGGGCTCGACATCGTGCCCTACGCATACCTGGTGGTCGTGATCGCGCTGGTCGTGACCGCGGCCCTCATCTGGATCGAGGGCTTCCTCGCCTTCCGCGCCGTGCATCCACCGCAGGTTGCAGAAGAGTCGTATCCGCCGGCGACGGCCATCATCGCCGCGTACCTACCGAACGAGGCGGCGACCATCGTCGAGACTGTGCGCGCGTTTCAGCGCATCGACTACCCCGCCGGACTGCAGATCGTGCTCGCGTACAACACGCCGCGGCCGCTGCCGGTCGAAGAGACGCTGCGCCGGATGGCAGAGGGAGATCGCCAGTTCAAAGCCATCCACGTCGAGGGCAGCGAGTCGAAAGCGCAGAATGTCAACACTGCGCTTTCGGAGGCGACAGGCGAGTTCATCGGCATCTTCGACGCCGATCACCACCCGGACCCGCACTGCTTCCGCCGCGCGTGGCGCTGGCTTGCCTCCGGCTACGACATCGTCCAGGGCCACTGCATGGTTCGCAACGGCGACGAGACGTGGATTTCGCGCATAGTCGCGGTCGAATTCGAAGCCATCTATGCGGTCAGCCATCCGGGCCGCGCGCGGCTGCACCACTTCGGCATCTTCGGCGGGACCAACGGTTACTGGCGCGCGAGCGTCCTGCACGAGACGCGCATGCACGGCTACATGCTCACCGAGGACATCGACTCGTCGATCCGCGCGATCGTCGAAGGCAGGCGCATCGCGTCGGATCCCCTGCTGGTCTCACGCGAGCTGGCGCCGGTCACCTTGCGCGCGCTGTGGAACCAGCGCATGCGCTGGGCCCAGGGCTGGTTCCAGGTTTCATACCGCCACCTGTTCGAAGGCCTGGCCTCGCCCAGGCTCTCACTGCGGCAGAAGCTGGGACTGATCCACCTGCTCGCTTGGCGCGAGGTCTACCCGTGGCTCGCCAACCAGATGATCCCGATCATCATCTTCTGGACCATCAAGCTCGGCGGCGTCGACCGGATCGACTGGCTCGTGCCGATCTTCGTCCTGACCACCATCTTCACGCTCAGCACCGGCCCCGGCCAAACGCTGCTCGCGTGGCGCCTGGCGCACCCCGACATCCGCCGCCACGGCAGCTGGTTCTGGAACTACCTGCTGAACAGCACCCTCTTCTACACGGGCCTGAAGAACCTGATCGCCGTGGTCGCGCAGCTCAACGAGGCGATGCAGCAGCGCCGCTGGATGATCACGCCGCGGTCGGCGCGTGCCGCGGCGACGGCCGCCGAAAGGGAGATCCGCGCCCGCGCTTAGGCAAATGACCAGGTTCACGCCCAAAGAGCGGCGGATCATCGAACGTCACCGCACGCCTGCCCAGGTCCAGAAGTTTCTGCGCGGGTTGCCCTACAACTGGGAGAAGGGCGGCGACACGCTCCGTTCCTTCCGCCAGGTCGTCCGCCTCAACACCGCGCACTGCCTGGAGGCGGCGCTGGCGTCGGCCGTGATCCTGGAGCAGCACGGCTACCCGCCGCTGGTCCTCAGCTTCGAGTCCAAGGACGGTATCGACCACGTGATCTTCGTGTTCCGCCACCGCGGGCGCTGGGGCTCGGTGGCCCGCTCCCGCGACGCGGGGCTCCACGGCCGCAAGCCGGTCTTTCGCGGCATTCGCGACCTGGTCTGGAGCTACTTCGATCCGTACGTCGACTTCAGCGGCCGCATCACCGCCTACCAGCTCGTCGACCTGCGCGTCCTCGGCCGGTACGACTGGCGCCTGTCCGAAACCAACATGTGGAAGGTCGAGAACTACCTCCTGGAGATTCCGCACCGGCCGCTGCCCTCATCCGATCTCCGTTATGAACGTCTGCTGGCCCGATTTCGCGAATACAAGAGCCGGCACCCGACCGGTCCGGTCGTGGACATCTACAGACGGCGCGACCGCTGGATGTAGCCCGGTCAGGCGGCCCTGCGGTGCTCGATCACCCGGCGCATGGTTGCGTTGGCGCCGGACACGCGGTTCATGGTCGCGCCAAGCGATGGGAACAGCGCCATCAGCGCGAGCAGGAGACGTCCCGGTCCGGGCATGACCACGACCTCGGCCAGGTCTTTTTCGATGGCCTTGACCACAGCTGCGCCGACCACCTCGGCCGGCGACGTGGCCGCAGCCGGCATGGCGATACCGAGCTCGTCGCTGGTGCGCTGGCCCTGGCCGGCACCCCGGATTGCGCCCAGCACAACCGCCGACGCTGACACGCCTAGCTCTCGATAGTCGTTGCGAAACACTCTCGTGAAAGCGACCAGTCCGTCCTTGGCCGCGGCATACGCCTCGAGGTACGGAAACCCGACCCGCCCGGCTATTGCCGAGATGTTCACGATGTGACCGCGCCGGCGCCGCAGCATGCCGGGGAGCAGGCGATGCGTGAGCTGCAGCGGCGCCAGCAGGTTCAATCTGACTATCGCTTCGTTCTGCGCCCAGCTCATGGCGTCGAACTCGTGCTGCGGGTCACCCCCGGCGTTGTTCACGAGCACATCGACGTGCCCGAACCGAGCCTCGGCCGCGGTGATGAGCCGCTCCAGCGCCGCCGCATCGGTGACGTCCGCGGGCACGGTCAGAACCTCGGCCCCGGCGCCAGACAGCTCCGCTGCGACCTGCCCGAGCTCGGCGGCGGATCGCGCCGTCAGCACGAGGCGGTAGCCGGCCCTCGCCAGCGAGCGGGCGATGTGCGGCCCGATGCCGCGCGACGCTCCGGTGACGATCGCGGTACCAGCTGATGCAGTCATAGCGGTGCTCCTCAAATTAATTGACGATGCCAATGATTGAGTATATCAATGTTTGGCATTGCTTATTATCAATGCCGTGCCTTATCCACCTGCACTGGCCTCGAGGGTGGGATTCCTGCTGGCCCAGGCACATATGTCCGCGCGGAAGCGGGCCGACGAAGCCCTGGCGGGCGTGGGTCTGGATATGAAGGGATTCGCCGCCCTGGCGACGCTGGCCAGCTCGGGCCCCACGTCGCAGCGCAAGCTGAGTGAGCTCATCCGTATGGACCCGGCGACGATGGTCGACGTGATCGATTCGCTGGAGGCGAAAAAGCACCTGGAGAGGCGGCGCAACCCGGACGATCGCCGCGAGTACGCCCTCCATCTGACGGCCAGGGGACGTGCCCTCTTCGACCGGGCCGAAAAGGCAATCCTGGAGGCCGAGAAACAGAGCCTTGGTGACCTCCAGCCTGCGCAGGTGAGGACCCTTATGGGGCTGCTGGAGAAGATTCAGTAGCGGGGCGCGGGCGGGGGTTCCTCTACTGACCGGAAACGCTGGACTGGGGGTAGAGAGAGTGGAAGCCGCTTCGACCTGGCAGCATGGGGCGATGGCCGACCCGGCTTCGCCTTTGATCCCGCCGGTGGCGGCCCGCAGGCCCGCCGTGCTCGAGGCGCACGGCCAGAAACGGATCGATCCCTACTTCTGGCTACGGCAAAGAGCCAACCCGGAAGTCGTGGCCTACCTGGAAGCCGAGAACGACTACACCGACATCGTCCTGGCCCACACCCGGCCGCTCCAGGACCGCATCTACGAGGAGATCGTGGGCCGGATCCAGCAGACGGACGTGTCGCCGCCTCTGTTTTTCAAAGGCTACTGGCACTACACGCGCACGGTCGAGGGCCTCGACTACGAGATCCACTGCCGTCGCCGCGGCTCGATGGACGCGCCCGAGGAGATCGAGCTCGACGGCAACCAGCTGGCGGACGGGCATGACTACTTCGAGCTCGGGTACGTCGAGCGCAGCCCCGACGAAAACCTGATCGCCTATGCGGTCGACTTCAGCGGCAAGGAGCTGCACCAGCTCCGCTTCCGCGACCTCCGCACCGGCGAGGACCTCGAAGACGAGCTCGAGGGCGTCTACTACGGCTCCGCCTGGTCGGCGGACAGTCGCACATTCTTCTACGTGCGGCCCGACGGCTCAATGCGCCCGTACCAGGTCTGGCGGCACCGGCTCGGCACGCCCGAGGACGAGGACGACCTGGTCCTGCAGGAGGACGACGAGCGCTTCGAGCTGACCGTCGAGCTGACCAAGAGCGAGCAGTTCCTGATCTTCAGCAGCACCAGCCAGATCACCAGCGAGTGCCGCTTCCTGCCCGCGGGCAAGCCCGACGGCGAGCCGGTGATGATCGAGCCGCGGCGCACCGGCGTCGAGTACGCGGTCGACCACCAGGGTGATCGTTTCGTGATCCTCACCAATGACGACGCGCGCAACTTCCGGCTCATGGCCGCGCCCTTCGACCGGCCGGGCCGCGACAGCTGGACCGAGATCGTCCCCGAGCGCGCCGGCGTGCGGCTGAACGCCACAGACGTGCACGCCAACCACATAGTCCTCGGCCAGCGCTCCGACGGGTTGCAGCGCCTAGAGGTGCTGGACACGCGCACCGGCGAACTGCACGTCGTCGAGCAGCCCGACCTCGCGTACACCGCGTTCGCGGGCGCGAATCCCGTCTACGACAGCGCAGTCATGCGCTTCTTCTACACGTCGCTCACCGCGCCGTGGTCGGCATTCGACTACGACATGGAGAGCCGCCAGCGAACGCTGATCAAGCGGCAGCCGGTTGGCGGAGATTACGACCCTGACGACTATGTGACCGACAGGTTGTGGGCCACCTCCCACGACGGGGCCCGCGTGCCGATGTCGATCGTGTACCGCCGCGGGCTGGACCGCGACCGGACGCATCCCACGCTGCTGTACGGCTACGGCGCGTACGAAATGCCGAGCGATCCGATGTTCGACGCAGCGCGGCTCAGCATGCTCGATCGCGGCTTCGTCTACGCGGTCGCGCACGTGCGCGGTGGCGGCGAGATGGGGAGGGAGTGGTACGAGAACGGCAAGTTCTTGACCAAGGCCAACACCTTCAAGGACTTCATCGCTTGCGCGCGCGAGCTGATCGCGCAGGGCTACACGGGACCTGATTGCCTGGCCATCCGCGGCCGGAGCGCCGGCGGATTGCTCATCGGCGCGGTGCTGAACGAAGCCCCTGACCTGTTCGCGTGCGCCGTCGCGCAGGTGCCGTTCGTCGACGCGCTCACCACCATGCTCGACGCATCGCTGCCCCTGACCGTCAACGAGTACGAGGAGTGGGGCGACCCCAACGACCCCGCGTACTACGACTACATGAAGACCTACTCGCCGTACGACAACGTGCGGCCTGCCGTCTACCCGGCGCTGCTCGCGACCGCGGGGCTCAACGATCCCCGCGTGCCGTACTGGGAACCGGCGAAGTGGGTGGCGAAGTTGCGCACCCTCGCGCAGTCCGACCGCCCGATCCTGCTCAAGACGCAGATGGGCTCGGGCCACTCGGGTCCTTCGGGCCGTTACGAGGCCTGGCGCGAGGAGGCTTTCATCACCGCGTTCGTGATCGACCAGATGCAGTGTCTTGACTCGGAGCGCGAGGTCGGGTTAGGCTAAGCCGGTTCCTACACCCATTCGGGTGTGTCCAATTTCCCCGAGATGGAATTCGGGGATAAAAGAGGTGCGATTCGATGTACGGCGGCGGAAGAAAGGCCTGGCCCGTCTTCGTGGGCGGAGCCTGCCTGCTCGACACCGCACATTGAGTCTGCTTCGGTAACCGACTAGAGCAAACCGAACCTCTTAAGAGACCGTGCGGTTGTTGGGCCACCGCACGGTCTTTTTGTTTTCTCGACATCAACGCAAGGAGATTTCAGTCATGAGCGCAGCCGCGATCGAGCTGCACAGAGTTCAAAAAGCGTTCCGACGCCGCGAGCGCGACTCGAACACGCCCTGGTGGCGGCGCAACTACAAAAGCAAGGTCGCCCTCGAGGAGCTGAGCCTGACCATCGACGCTGGCGGCGTCACCGGCATCCTCGGGCCCAACGGCAGCGGCAAGTCGACGCTGATCCGCATCCTCGGCACGCTGCTCACGCCGGACTCAGGCCGCGCGACGGTCTTCGGCTGGGACGTGGTGGCGGAGCCACGCGCTGTGCGTATGCACGTCAACCGCGTGTCGGTAGAGGCCGCCTTCTTCAAGGAGCTGAGCCCGTGGGAGAACATGCTGTACGCGGCGCGCCTCTACGGGCACGGCGCGAGCGGTACGCGCGAAAAGGTCGTGGCGATCCTCGACCGCCTCGGCCTGCCGCTCGACACGCTCGACGAGCCAATGAAGCAGCTGTCGCGCGGCCAGCAGCAGAAGGTGGCGATCGCGCGCAGCTTCCTCACCGCGCCGTCGCTCCTGCTGCTCGACGAGCCGACCACAGGCCTCGACCCGCGATCCAAGAAAGAGGTCCAGCGCCTGCTGGAGATGCTGCGCGCCGAAAGGCAGGTCACCGTCCTGCTCTGCACGCACGACATGGACGAGGCCGCGGCGCTGTGCGACCGCGTCCTGATGATGGACGGCGGCCGCGTGCTCGCCGACGGCACGCCGTCAGAGCTCTGCCGCATCCATGGCGGTGGCGACCCGAGCGCCACGCTCGAAGACGTCTTCATGCATCTGACGGGCAAACGGCTCGAGGCCGAAGAGGAAGAGGGAGGACAGGAATGAGCGCCGGGGTAAGACACGGCGAGCTGCACGCGCTGTTCGGCTTCGCCGAGCGGCAGCTCAACGTCTACAAGCGCTACTGGGTGTGGGAGGTCGTGTGGCTCTTCTACAGCCTGGTCAGCGTGCTGTCGATCGGGTTCCTCGCGTCAGGGCTCGACAGCCTCGGCGTCGGCGGCCCAGGCTTCGACCTGCACCGCGCGCAGTTGTACCTGCTCATCGGCGCGCTGCTGTGGGGCTACCTCTCGCTCGTCTTCATGGAGGCCGCGTACGCCATCGCCTGGGAGCGATGGGAGGGCACCATCGAGTACACGTTCATGGCGCCGGTGCGCAGGCTCACGCACCTGATGGGCATCTGTCTGTTCGCCATCGGCTATGGACTGGCGCGCACCGCCATCGTGCTGGTCGTGGCCATCGCGTTGTTCGGGCTGGACTTCTCGCACGCCGATCTGCTCGCCGCGAGCGCGGTGCTGGCGGCGTCGACGGTGCCGCTGATCGGCCTCGGCATCCTCACCGCGGTGCTGCCGATGCTATCGCCGCAGAAGGGCGAGCAGATGTCGGTCGCCGTGCAGGGATTCCTGCTCCTGGTCTCGGGCGTGTACTACCCGCTCACCGTGCTCCCCGTGCCGATGCAGGCCGCGGGGTTGGCGTCGCCGCTCACGTACGCGCTGGCCGGCATGCGCGCCAGCCTGCTGGACGGCAGCAGCCTGCGCGATCAGGTGCCGACGATCGTGATCCTGCTGGTAATGGGCGCCGTGATGATCCCGGCGAGCTTCGCCTTCTTCAACTGGGCTGAAAATCGCGCGAAGCGACTCGGGCTGTTGAAGAGGAGCGGCTAGGCGAGTAAATCCGCTCGAAGACCAGCCGGACCGACAACCACAGGCAGAGCCACGCCGTCGCGATCAGCATGCCGGCCAGCACGTCGCTGGGCCAGTGGGCGCCCGAGTAGATGCGGCCGATGTCGTTTGCGGCAATCACGCCGGCCGCCACGGCCCAGGCGACGGCGCGCCCCCAGCCGCGGATGAAGCGATAGCCCAGGCAGAGGACCAGCGTGGCCATCAGTGTGCATATGAAAATCGTGTGGCCGCTGGGAAAGCTCGACGCGCCCGGATGGACGGTCACGCGCAGCACCTCCGGGACGGTCGGCCGCGCCCGAATGATCAGGTTGGTAAGGAAGAAATACCAGCACGCGGTCAACGAGGCGCCGGCCGCGATCAACCACGCTCGATGGTTGTAAGCGATGACGACCAGGAAGACAGCGAGCTCCAACGCGAAGCCCTTCGCATCGCCGATCCAGTTGAAGAAATCGAACGCGATGTTGAGCGGGCCCCACTGGACCGACTGGATGGCGCGTTCCACCGCCACGTCTCCCGGAACGAGCCGGTTGAAAGACAGGTACAGCGCCAGGCCGGCCGTGCCCAGGGCCGCGATCAGGCCGGTGACGAAGAGCGGGACGTTGACCGCCCCGGCAAGCGCGTTTCTAGAACGAGATGGCACGTGTCGAACGGGTCGGGCCCGGTCAGGCTGCAACGGGGCTCACCCCCGGTGACTTCGTGCTTGCCCACCGCCACCGGCCCCTGGCCGGACTGATCAGCCAGGCCGAGAAGCGGCGGTTCAAGGGGGCGGATGCGCCGTTCGCGCACTGGAGCCACGCCGCGATCGTCGCCGAGGACTCGACCGTCATCGAGGCTGAAATTGGGGGCATCGTGCGCAGTCCGATCAGCAAGTACCGCGAGGACGAGTACCACCTGGTCCGGCTGGATGGCGAGCTCGACGATGCGGCTCGCGCACGCGTCATGGCGTATGCGACCGGCCGCATCGGGCAGGCATTCGGGTACCTGGATCTCGCCGGGACCGCGCTGTACCTGCTGACCGGGCGGCCGTTTCGCATGGTTCGCAAGCAGCACGAGATCTGCTCGTCGCTGGTGGTGCGCGCCCTGCAGCGCGGCGGGCTGCTGCTGGACCTCGACCCCGCGCTCACGTTACCCGGCGACCTCGCGAAACATTTCGGCGCCCGGCCGTAGGCCAGCGCAGCCACTTCCGCGACGGGGTGGGCAGCCACCGCTCGGGGATCCACATCACGAACCCGGACCAGCAGAGCGCCAGCAGCACGCCGCCGGCCACATCGCTCGGCCAGTGCGCGCCCGCCCATACCCGCGCCAGGCAAGTGAGCACCATCACCAGCGCCGCGCCCAACCAAAGCGCTACGCGGTGGCGCGGCCGCACGTGCGGCGCGAGCGCGAAGGCGAGCATGAAGCTCAGCCACGTGAAGAACACCGCGTGGCCGCTGGGGTAGCTGTAGCCCGGCGCCGGCGTGATGATGTGGACGAGGTCGGGAGCAGGGCGCTGGCGCGCCATCATCACCTTGATCTCGTTGTCCAGAAAGCTTGCGATCGAGCCCAGCGCCATCAGGTAACCGGCGCGGCGCTCGAAGATGAACATGATCACGACGGCGATCACCCCAACCGCGCCCTGCGGATAGCCGGCGGTTTCGTTGATCAGCCGGAAGACCCACGTCACCGGCCCCCACGGAAACGACTGCACCCAGAGGGCGACCGGTATGTCGAAGGGCAGCAGCGGCCGGGTCGCTACGAGGTAGGTGTCGAGCGCGAAGATGATCGCCGCGGCCACGACCAACGGACCGAGCCAGTGGCGAGCTTCCTTGTTCGGGTCGCCCGCGGCGACCTGCTGCGCTGCAACCGCTACGTCCGCTTTCTCTTTCACTCCGGCAGCAGCACTTTGAGTGCGCTCGTCTCCGCGGTGACGGTGGCGGGCGTGCGGCCGGCGAGAAAGTTGTCGGCGTAGACGCGAACGCGGGGCTTGGTCTTGATGACGATGCGCTTGAATTTGAAGACCTGGTCGGCCTTGGTCTCGGCGCGCTTGCGTGTTAGGGCGGCGAGTATGGCTCGCCGCGCGATGTCTCCGCGCGAGCGTCCTGCGTGAATCGAAAGCTCGAGGTATGGATTCAACGGCGATGACTCCGCGATGTGCAGCTGACTGCCGATAGAGCCGGTGTTGCTGAAGACGAGCGACATCGCGTATCCGCTGCCCTCGATGTCGCCGGTCAGCTCGTAGCCGAAGCGGCCCGCGGTGATGACATTCTTCAGGTGCTCGCTGAGATCGCCAAACTTCCGGTCCTTGGCGGCGTCACCGAGCAGGATCGTTTCGCCGAACAGGCCAATTGCGCAGGCCTCGACGAAGATGTGGTCGTTGACTCGGCCGAGCGTTATCGGCCGGGCGCGCCCCTCCCGCGCGACCTCTATCGCCCTGTCCAGGTCATGCGGCAGATGCAGCGCGTTCGCGAGGTTGTTGAAGGTGCCGAGCGGGACGATCCCTATCGGGTGCTGCGTCTCCGCGAACGTGCGGACGACGAGCTCGACCGATCCGTCGCCGCCGGCAACAACGATCCGCGCCTGCGATGAAACGATTTGCGGTAGCTCTTCGCTCGACTGGACGTCGACGATCTGATGATCCGAGAACGCGCGGCGCAGCTTGCGCTCGACCTCCTCGCTCATGCCGCCCGCACCGGGGCTCATGACGAGGACGCGCGTGGGGCGTGACTCCGTGCGCGCACCGACGCTCATCGCGTGCTCCCCATCAAGCGGATCCACCGCGCGCACGCGAACGAGTGCAGCCCGAGCGCGATGAAGCCGATGGCGACTGTGGCCAGAATGACCCGGCCGAACGGCTGCTGGATGAGGAAGAGGAACGTGCCGCCGTAGCCGCGCACCTGCGATGGGTCCTGGTGCAGCCCGCCCTGGAAGACGAACCAGCCGACCAGCGAGAACGTCACTCCTCGGGCCACCATGCCCACCCGGCCCAGGTTGTCGACGACCTTCTTCTCCGTCTTCTTCATCTCGAACCGCTTCATGTCCTTTCTGAAGGTGGCCTTGTACGCCTCGACGAACTGGCCGATTCCGGCGGCAAGGGCGACGACACCTATGGCGATGGCGATCCAGCGTCCGCCGGGGACGGAGAGGATCGATGCGATGGCCGCCTGGGTGCCGTCCTGGTGTTGACGTGAGGCCGAGCCCGCGAGGAGCTTGAGCGCGAATACGACGATCGACGCGTAGGCGATGCCGCTCCACGCGAAGCCCAGGCGCTGGGCAATGCCCGGCGGGTCGTCGCCGCGGTGCAGGGGGTCGAATATCGCCCGCACAAATCCCCACAACGAATAGGCGGCCAAGCCGATCACCACCGCGAGCAGGAGGAACTTGCCGGCGCTGTTACCCGTCAGCCAGACGAGGCTGCCGGACTGGTCGGTGGCGTTGCCACCGATCCCCAGCGCCAGGCCGAGGGCCAGCCCGCCCATCACCGCATAGAGCACGCCGCGGACGATGTAGCCGACCCGCTCGAGGAACTCGATGCCGGGGTTGGCCGCGGTGCGTTCGGTGGCATTGCGCGCGCGTCGGACAACTGAATGCGTCCCCATCTCGATGAGGAAACGTCCGCGAGGAGTGGGGGACCTAGCCGGCGAGGGCGGATTTGAGTGCGGTAGCCGCCTTTACAACCCTCAACCCCATGAACACCAAACTAATGTTCGTCGATATCAGCTTTCGACCCCAGTCCTGGGGCGTCCCGTCCGGCGAACCACTATATCTAGTACACAGGCCCTGTCAGTCGAGTTTGGACCCCTCTACATCTTGTGGTAAAGGTATTGACAGACTTAAGAGGGGTTGATACCTTCTGCGGCGAATCGCGGTGAACAGTGGGGAGAAGTGGTGAACCTAGCAGCCGTCGCAGCATACGTCGCACCCTACGTCCATGTACGGCACGCCATACACCTCCTCTACGCCACCTCTCCCTACAGCCGCGATGGTAGGCGAGGGCTCTCGCTGAATCACCGGTTCGACAAGAACGGGGCCAAGCTGCCCCTGGAGCTCTACGGCTGCGGGTGCAGCCTGTGCGCCAGCCAGCAGCGGCAGCTCCGCCGGTACTGGCAGGCCCCGTGAGTGTTCACCGGCGCACATCGGGTCCGCGTGGACGAGAAAGGACGTCTGGCCATCCCGGCGACATTTCGGAAGCAGCTTCCGGACGGGAGCTACGTGTCGGTCGGCCTGGACCGGGTGCTAGCGATCTACCCGCCCGAGGTGTGGGAGGCGCTGGCGCAGGAGCTGCGCAGCCCGTTGCAGGGGCCGGACCAGCGAGCGTTGGCACGGACGCTTTATTCGCTGTCCAACAGCTTCGAGCCCGACGCGCAGGGTCGGATCACGTTGTCGCCGGAGTCACGGCGGGCGGCGGGGATCGAGGCCCCGGCGACCGCGGTGGTGATCGGCAGCGGCTCGAGGGTCGAAATCTGGCCCGAGGGCCGATGGAACTCCTACAGCGAAGACGCACAAGAACGATTCACAGAGTTCGCTGACCGGGTGATCTCAGGACACTGACGGCCACCCACCAGCCCGCACTTTCAAAAGAGGTAATAGAGCTGCTCGAACCCCGAGAGGGGGCAGTCGCGGTCGACTGCACCCTGGGGCAGGCGGGTCATGCCCGCCTGATCCTCGACAGGATCGCTCCGGGCGGCCGCTTGCTCGGGATCGATCGTGATCCCGCTGCGGTCGAAGCCGGCCGGCGATCGCTATCCGCTTATCAACCGGCCGCCACCCTCGTCCAGGGAAGCTTC
The DNA here is from genome assembly GCA_036518815.1 of Candidatus Dormiibacterota bacterium. GTDB lineage: Bacteria > Chloroflexota > Dormibacteria > Dormibacterales > Dormibacteraceae > CF-118. The sequence continues at coordinate 8,682 of DATDML010000005.1, read as the reverse complement.
GGCGACCTGGGCGAGCTGGCGGCCACCAACGGTTTTGTGCCCGCGGACCTCGTCCTCTTCGACTTCGGCATCTCCAGCACCCAGCTGGACGAGCCGGACAGGGGATTCAGCTTTCGGGCCGACGGGCCACTCGACATGCGCATGGATACGACGTCATCGCTGACCGCCGAGCGCATCGTCAACGAGTACGAGCAGGCCGAGATCCAGCGCATCCTGCGCGATTACGGCGAGGAGCGCTGGGCGCATCGCATCGCTCAATTCATCGTGGCGCGGCGCCCGCTCCGCACCACGCGCGATCTCGCGCAGGCAGTCGAGGCTGCGATCCCGAGAAAGGCCTGGCCGCGCGACATCAACGTCGCGACCAGGACGTTTCAGGGGATTCGCATCGCGGTCAACGACGAGCTCGGCCAGATCGAGCAGGGATTGCAAGCAGCTCTAAAGATTCTCAACCCCGGTGGTCGTATGGCGACGATTAGCTTCCATTCACTGGAAGACCGCTTGGTGAAGTCATTCTTCATCGTCGAGTCCAAGGACTGCATCTGCCCCCCCCAGCAACCAGTCTGCACCTGCGGCCACCGGGCTTCCCTTCGCATCGTGACCCGACGTCCCGTCCGTCCCTCTGAAGAGGAGGTCGCCGCCAACCCGCGAGCGCGATCGGCGCGGCTGCGGGTGGCGGAAAAGATCTGACTTTCACACCAGCCCAAGTCCTGGTGGCCGGCTCAACCCCTCCGGCCACCAGGCACCAACCTCCCCGCTCGCGGGGAGGGTGCCACTCGCGAAGCGACTGGCGGGTGGGGACAACAAACAACCAACGATCCGTCCCAGCAAACGTCCAAGAAGCAAATGAGGCATACGTCTTGACTTCCACCCGAATACTGACCCGACGCCGGCTCGGCGCCGCCAGCCATGGCGCGCCGCATCCGCCCGTGGCAACCACGGTGCGGCGCCGGCGCACGCGCGGCTTCGTGCAGGTGGCAAGCGCCGCCACCGCCGAGCGCCTGCGCCTGAACACGTTCGGGCACGCCTACATCGGGCTCGGCGCGATCCTGATCGCCGTCCTCTTCTATCTCGCGCTCGCGGCGCAGGTGACGTCGGCCTCGTATCAGATCACGCAGCTGCAGGAGCAGCAGCGCCAGCTCCTCGCGGAGCAGGACCAGCTGCGCTACCAGGAGGTCACCCTCCAGGCGCCCGCGACCGTCGAGCAGCAAGCCGCGCAGAGCGGCATGCAGCGCGTCGCCCCGTCGAAGCTCGTGAGCGCGCCCGTGGTCGCCATCGACCTGACCGCGCCCATCGGCGCGCCGCCCACCGACCAGACCCCGCTCTGGCTGCGCGCGCTGGCCGCCATCGTCAACAAGATCGGCGTCACGCGCGACGCCCTCGCGGCCACTCACTAAGTGCGCCGCCCGGGGAACCGCTCACCAATCCATCGGCCTAGGCGGCCGGGCGCCGTCCGACCCCACGAAATCTGCGATTTCGCGGGGACCCCGGAGGGCGCTGAAGCCGGCGTCAAGGGGCCCGACGCGTCGTCGTCGTGCATCTGCCGATGCACTCCTAGCCGCGCCACCCTTTCCTTGGCTCCGGCCGCCGAGGCCGCGCCTTGGCGAGCTCATCCCCGGGCGGCGCACTAGTGGACGCGGGATTCCGACTCGGAGTCCCGAAGGGAAGAGCTCGTGCCTTGCCCGCGCGCTGGCGCGTCATCGCGCTCGTGCTCGTGGCGACACTGCTCGCCGGCCTCGTCTGGACGCGCCTCGCCTACTGGCAGGTCGTTCGCCACGTCGACCTCGCCGCTGACGCGCAGGCCCAGTATCACGAGCTCGTCGAGCTGCCCGCGATCCGCGGGGAGATCTTCGACCGCAACCTGAAGCAGCTCGTCGTCAATACCACGGTCTACTCGGCGTTCGTCTCGCCCGACCAGGTTCCCGACGACCAGCGCGCCCGGGTCGCGCTGGCGCTCGCGAGCGTGCTCGGCGTCGACGCGGGCAACCTCAACCAGGTCCTCGCCTCCGGCAAGAAGTTCGCTTACATCGCGCGTCGCTTCTCCAAAGACAAGGCGGACCGCCTCCGCGCGATGCTGCTACCCGGCGTCGGCCTGGAGGAGGAGCAGCAGCGCGCCTACCTACCCGGCATCGCGGGCTCGAGCCTGGCCGCGAACATGCTCGGCTTCGTCAACTACGACGGCCAGGGCCAATACGGCGTCGAGGGCTACTACCAGAAGCAGCTCGCCGGCACGCCTGGCTACATCTCGAGCTATCGCGACCTCGCGAACCGCGAGATCGTCCTCGGCACGCACACGCACCAGGACCCGATCAACGGCGCGAACCTTGTGCTGTCGCTCGACTCCAACGTGCAGTACCAGGCCGAGCAGGCGCTTGCCGACGGCGTGAAGAAGGCCAACGCTGAAAGCGGCAGCGTCCTGATCATGGATCCCCAGACCGGCGGCATCGTCGCGTGGGCCGACTACCCGAGCTACAACGCCAACGACTTCATCCACACCGACCCGTCGCGCTTCCTGGACAACATCTCGAGCTCTGTCTATGAGCCGGGTTCGGTGATGAAGGTCGTGACGCTTTCCGGCGCCATCAACGCCGGCGCGATCACGCCGGACCAGGTCATCAACGACCCGGGATTCGTGTACGTCGGCGGCTATCGCATCTACGACTGGGACCGCCGCAACCACGGCAACATCACCTACACGTACGTGCTCGCACACTCGCTGAACGTGGGCGCGATGAAGGCGATGCAGGCCGAGGGCCACGCGAGCTTCTACAACTACCTCCAGGCCTTCGGCCTGACCAAAGCGAGCGGCATCGATGTCGCTGCCGAGGACACCGTCCCGCCGCCAGGCGCCGCGCAGATGGCCGACTCGCAATTCGCGACGACATCGTTCGGCCAGGGCGTCGACGTGAACATGGTGCAGATGCTCGCGGCGATCAACGTCATCGCGAACGGCGGCAAGTACGCGCCGCCGCACGTCGTCGACCGGATCGGCAACAACCTCAACCCGCTGCTGTTGCAGCCGCAGCGGCAGGTCATCTCCGCGCAGACCGCCGCGAAGATGACCGCGATGATGGAGGGGGTCGTGCAGAACGGGTCCGGCTGGATGTCGCGCGTGCGCGGCTTCGAGCTCGACCAGTCCGGCAAGACCGGCACGTCGCAGATCCCCGTCAACGGCAAGTACACGCTCGACGTCTGGGCTTCATATGTCGGCTTCCTGCCGGCGCAGCACCCGCGCTTCACGATGATCGTCGTGATGCGGAAGCCGCACTACCCCGGCAGCAACCTGGACTGGACGCTGAACGACGGCTATATCACCGCCGCGCCGGTGTGGCAGAAGATCGCCCAGCAGATCGTCGTCGACTGGCGCATAACACCCGACCCGCGTTAGCGGTTCTACTAGTTACATGCGGTTGACCCTCCTCGAGCTTCTCGAGGCGACGGGCGGCGGTGAGGTCGGCGGCACGCAGGTCGGGGAGAGGTTCGCGACGTATCACACCGATTCCCGGCAGGTGCAGCCCGGCGGCCTTTTCTTCGCGCTGCGTGGCGCGGAGATGGACGGCCACCAGTTCGTCAAGGACGCGGTGGCGCGGGGCGCCGCGGCTGTGGTCGTCGAGCACCGGCTCGAAGCGCCGGCCGGCGTGGTCGAGATCCTCGTGCCCGACACGTGGAAGGCGCTTTACGACGTGGCAGCGCTCGTGCTGGTGCGGGTCAAGCCGCTGGTCGTCGGCGTCACCGGCAGCAACGGCAAGACGTCGACGAAGGAGATGACCGCCGCGGTTCTTGCGGCGCGGTTCAACGTCCACAAAACGACGGGCAATCTCAACACCGAGACCGGCCTGCCGCTCACGATCCTTCGCCTCGAGCCGGACCACAAAGCGTTGGTGCTGGAGATGGGCCTGCAGAAGCCGGGCGACATCGGCCACCTCGCGGCGCTGGCCCACCCGTCGATCGGCGTGATCACGAACATCGGCGCGGTGCACATGGAGTTCTTCGCGACGCAGGAGGACCTGGCCCGCGCGAAGGGCGAGCTCGTGCAGGCGCTGCCGCGCGACGGGCACGCGATCCTCAACGCCGACGACAGGTTCCTCCCGCTTCTGTCCGAGCTGTCTGCAGCGGCGGTGACCACGTTTGGCATTGAGTCGGGCGACTACCGAGTCGCCGCCTATCGAGCAGTGAGTGGCGGCGGCTGTCACTTCACGGTGCGCGGCGTCGACGTCGAGCTCGCGATCGGCGGCCGGCACCAGGCCATGAACGCTGCGGCTGCGCTCGCCGCGGGTGAAGCCGCGGGCGTACCGCTGAACGAAGGCGCGCCGGCCCTCGCCGGCGTCACGGTCGAGCACCGGCTGCAGGAAATTCCCACAGCCGCCGGCTTCACCGTCGTCGACGACGCCTACAACGCAAGCCCCGAGTCGATGCTCGCGGCCTTCGCGACCATGGCCGAGCGCCCGCACGACGGCAAGCTGCTCGCGGTGCTCGGGCACATGGGCGAGCTCGGCGATACCGCCGGCGACGCGCACCGCCATGTCGGCCAGGTCGCGGCTTCGACTTTCGACAATGTCGCGGTGGTGGACACGCCGCTCGGCCGCATCCTCGCCGAAGCGGCGCGCGCCGACGTCGTGCCCGACAACGCGGCCGCGGCGCAATGGGTGCGCGCGCACGCAAGAGAAGGCGACCGCGTGCTCATCAAGGGCTCGCACAGCCGGCGCCTCGAAGAGGTGGTGGCGGAGCTGACCTCGGCGTGATCTTCGACGCGATCACGTTCGCCATTGCCCTGGTGCTCTCCGCGCTGCTCTACCCGCTCGCCATCCGCCTGCTCCGGCGTGCGGGCTCCGGTCAGGTCATCCAGCAGGAGCTTCCGGACTCGCACCAGAAGAAGGCGGGCACCCCGACCGGCGGCGGCATCCTTTTCGTCGCGCTGGCGTTGATCGGTGGCTCGCTCGCGACACTGGCGGGCCATCCCGGTGCGCTGCCCGCGATGGCCGGCCTGCTGCTTGGGGGTGTGATCGGTTTCGTCGACGACCTGAGCAAGCTGCGGCGTGGCTCGATCGGCATACCGGCGCGCTGGAAGCTGCCGATCCAGTTCGTCTTCGCCATTCCAGTCGCCTGGATAGCGCTAGGCAGCCAGTCGTGGTGGTGGCTGCCGCTGGCCGTGATCGCGGTGGTCGCCGGCGGCAACGCGGTCAACATCACGGACGGGATGGACGGCCTCGCGGCGGGTCTTTCGATAATCGCGGTCGGCGTCACAGTGCTCCTCGTGCCCGGCGCCCAGCCGGGTGAGAAGGCGGTCGCCACGACGCTCTGCGGCAGCCTCGGCGGCTTTCTCATCTACAACCGCTATCCGGCGCGGGTGTTCATGGGTGACACCGGATCTCTTGCGATCGGCTTCGCCCTGGCCGCAATGGCAATCCAGCAAGGGTGGATTCTTCTGCTGCCCCTGATCGGTCTGGTGTTCGTGCTCGAGACGCTGTCTGTCATCATTCAGGTGGCCTACTTCAAGGCCAGCGGCGGCCGCCGCGTTTTCAAGATGACCCCGATTCACTACACGTTCCACCACGAGGGTTGGTCTGAGCGCCGCATCGCGCTGTCCTTCTGGACCGCGGGGCTGGTCGGAGCACTGGCTGCTTTCGGGGTGGCGCGAATAGTTTCGTGACCGCGCTGGTCGTGGGCGCCGCACGCAGCGGGATCGCGGTGGCCGAGTACCTCGCGCGTGCGGGTGAGCGCGTCATCGTCACCGACCGCCGGCCGCGCGCGGAGCTCGAGAGCGCGATCGCGCAGCTGCCCGCCGGGGCGGAGCTGAAGGTCGGCGGCTACGACGACGCGATGCTGAGCGGCATCGACATCGTCTACGCGAGCCCCGGCGTGCCGTGGGATTCGGAGCTCCTGAACCACGCGCGCGCACGCGGCATCGCGGTCTCGAGCGAGATCGACCTCTTCCTCAAGCTCTGTCCCGGCACCGTCGTCGGCATCACCGGCACCAACGGCAAGACCACGACCACCGCGCTCACCGGCGAGGTGCTGTCCGCCGGCGACCGGCCGGTGATGGTCGGCGGCAACATCGGCGACACGGTCCTCGACCGGCTGCCCGAGGTCACGCCACAACACTGGGTGGTGCTGGAGCTGTCGAGCTTCCAGCTCGAATCGGTGGAACGGCCGCGCCTGCATGTCGGCGTCATCCTCAACATCACGCCCGACCACCTCGACCGCCACGGCACGTTCGAGCGCTACGCCGCGATCAAGGGCCGGATCATCGAGTTCGCCGGCGCGGACGACTTCGCGGTGCTCAACGGCCGCGACGCCACATGCCGCCGGCTCGCAGAAAACACGCACGCGAGAGTGGTGTGGTTCGACCAGCACGAGCCCGTCCCGCCAATGCCCATCCCCGGCCGGCACAACCTGGAAAACGCGCTCGCCGCGGCCGCGGTCGGCCGCATCGCGGGCCTGAGCGATGACGCCATCAACCAGTCCATCGCTTCCTTCAAAGGCGTCGAGCACCGGCTCGAGTTGGTCGGCGAGTGGGATGGGGTGCGCTGGTACAACGACTCCAAGGCCACCAACCCCGACGCGGGCCGCGTCGCACTGACATCGTTCCCGAACACGTCGCTGGTTCTCATCGCCGGCGGCTACGGCAGCGGCTTCGAGCTGGGTGAGTGGGTCAAGGACGCTATCGCGCACGCCGAGGCCGTGGTGCTGATGGGCGCGTCCGCGGACCTGCTCGCGAAAGAGTTGCGAGAGCACCCTCATGTCGTCCGCGCCGACAGCCTCGCCGACGCCGTCGCCAAGGCCGCCGGCCTGGCGAAGCGTGGAGGCGTGGTGCTGCTCAGCCCCGCCTACAAGAGCTTCGACATGTTCAAGGACTACGAGGATCGCGGCCGCCAGTTCAAAGCGCTCGTGCGCGAGAGGTTCGCGGCATGAGTTTCTTCGCGAAGGATCGCCAACCGGATCGCTACCTGCTCTTCGTCACCGTGCTGCTGTGCGGTGCGGGGCTGGTGATGGTGACCAGCGCGAGCGCCGCGTTTGCGTACACGCAGCACGAGTCGGCCTTCTACTACGCGGAGCGCCAGACGGCGTGGATGCTCATCGGTTTCGCGGCGCTCTTCATCCTGAGCCGCATCGACTACCACCGCCTGCGACCGCTCGCCCCGGCCGGCGCCGTCGCGGCGGCGCTGCTGATGATCCTCGTGCTCGTCCCGCACCTCGGCGTGACGGTGAATGGCGCGCGCCGCTGGTTCGACGCCGGGCCTTTCGGGACCTTCGAGCCGTCAGAACTCGGCAAGCTCGCGTTCGCGCTGTTCATCGCCCACTGGATAGATCGCCGCGGCGACGGCATCAACGATTTCCAGCGCGGCTTTCTGCCCTTCGTCGCGATGCTCGGCGGCGTCCTGGTGCTGCTGATGCTGCAGAAGGACCTCGGCACCGCGGTGGTCATGGTCGGCATTTTCGTCAGCGCCTACTGGGCCGGCGGCGGCCGCATGCGTCACATCGTGCTGCTCGTGGCGGCGCTGTTCCTCGCGTTCATCGCATTCACGTTCGCCGAGCAGTACCGCAGCGCCCGGCTCGCGTCGTGGCGGGACCCGCTCAGCGATCCGCTCGGCGCGGGCTTTCAGTCGACGCAGTCGATCTACGGCCTCGCGTCAGGCGGGTTCTTCGGTGTCGGCATCGGCCACTCCGTCGAGAAATACGGCTGGCTGCCGGAGGCGCACACCGACTTCATCTTCGCCATCCTCGGTGAGGAGACAGGTCTGCTCGGCACCACGCTGGTCATGCTCGGATTCCTGTTCTTCGCGTGGCGCGGCTATCGCACGTCGCTGCGCGCGCCGGACACATTTGGCGTCTCCCTGGCCGCGAGCATCACAACGTGGATCGGTTTCCAGGCGTTGCTGAACATGGCTGTGGTGACCAACACGCTGCCGGTGACCGGCGTGCCGCTGCCGTTCTTCAGTTACGGCGGCACGGCGCTGGCCACCACACTGGCCGCGGTCGGCGTTCTTCTGAGCGTCGCGCGCAAAGGCGCCGCGCGGGCACAAACACAATCGCGAAGGGGAGGAGATGCGGCTTTTGATCGCTGGCGGCGGAACCGGTGGGCACCTGTTTCCGGCGCTCGCCGTGGCACGGGCGTTTCGCGCTGAAGAGCCGTCAGGCGACGTGCTGCTGGTGGGCCGCTCCGGCGGGCCCGAGGAGCGGCTGGTGCCGGAGGCTGGGTTCGCGCTGGAGACGGTCAGGATCCAGGGGCTGAACCGCGACTCGCTGCTGAAGAACCTGCGCCTCCCGGCCGTGCTGCCGGCCGCGCTCCGCGAGGGACGCCGCATCGTCGAGAGCTTCCAGCCCGACGTGGTGCTGGGCGTCGGTGGCTACGCGATGGCGCCCGCGGTCTGGGGCGCCCGCAGCCGGCGCGTGCCCTACGTGCTGGCGGTCTTCGAGCCGGGCGGGATCGCCAACCGGCTCTTCCGGCGCGGCGCCGCCGCCGCCTGCGTCAGCTTCGCGGAGGACATCGCCGCCTTCCCGACGCCGCGCACGGTCCTGACCGGCTACCCGATCCGGCCCGGCTTCACGCCCCGCAAGCCGCGGCTCCCGCCCCGGCGGCTGCTGGTGGTCGGCGGCAGCCAGGGCGCCCGCCGCCTCAACGAGACCGTCTGGTCGGCGCTGGACGGGCTGCTGGAGCGGTACGAGGAGGTCGTCCACCTGACC
>DATDML010000004.1:0-24687 GCA_036518815.1 Candidatus Dormiibacterota bacterium | reverse complement strand
GTAACTCCCAGCCAGTCCGCCAGGCGGGCGCTGCGCAGCGGCTCGCCCTCGGACCACATGTAGTAAATGGCCTCGAGGTACCGGGATATGACCTCGGAGGGCTCTTTTTGGCCGTCGTTAGACTTGTCTAATCGTGTCTTTTGCACGTACTAACCAATAATGAGTCAGGTTCAGGCGATCGGACTCGGCGCCATCGCCGGCGGGACCATCTTCCTCGGCCTGCCGATCGCCCGCATGCGCGGGCTGCCAACGCCGGTTCAGGGCTTCCTGAACGCCTTCGCCACCGGCATCCTCGTGTTCATTCTCTGGGACATCCTGACCCATGCCGGCGCCCCGGTCGAGGCGGCGCTTGGAGGTAAGTCGAACCTGTCGTTCGCGGGCCTCGCGGTGATATTCGGCGCCGGCATCGCGGCCGGCCTACTCGGGCTCACCTATTTCAACCGGGCCATCTTCGGCCGTCTGCGCCAGGCAGACCACGCGCCCCAGCCCCGCAACATCGCGATGGCCATCGCCACCGGCCTGGGCCTGCACAACCTCTCGGAAGGCCTGGCCATCGGGCAGTCGGCCCACGTCGGCGCCATCGCCTTCGCCGGCGTGCTGGTGGTCGGATTCGCGCTCCACAACATCACCGAGGGCTTCGGCATCGCGGCGCCAATGACCACCGACCCCAAGCCCGTCTCGTGGGGCTTCCTGGGCCTGGCGGGCCTGATCGGCGGCGGCCCGACCTTCCTGGGCACCTGGATCGGCTACCTGGCAAGCTCGGACTACCTCTACGTCGCGTTCCTCGCCATCGCCGCGGGCGCGCTGCTGTACGTGCTGAACGAGCTCTTCCACCTCGGCCGGCGGCTCTGCTCGCCGCCCCAGTTCGCGTGGGGACTGCTGCTCGGCTTCTTGACGGCCTACGCGACCGACTTGCTACTGACCGCGGTCAGCTCCTAAACCTCGACTTTTGCCGGCAGAAGTCGCCACCGAGCCGCCGCCAAGCGGTGTTTTGCCGGCAAAAGTCTCAGGGAACGCCGGCTAGTCGGGGAACTCCAGCTCGTCCGGCTCGGTGTCGTCCCACTCCGGGAAGCGCCAGCGGAACAGCCGCTCCTGGACCTCGAACACGCTGTCCAGCGTGTCCTGGACCGCGCCGTCGGTCCGCAGCGGCTCGCGAATGTGGTCAGGCATCACCTCGACCACCTCCTGCAGGTGCGTCCGCATGGGCGCCGGAAGGTGCTTGACCCCGTCCCGGTTCATCTCTTCGAGCTGCCACAGGACCCGGTCGGTCGCCTCCAGCATGCGGTGAAACGCGTACCGCCGCCGGTTCTGCCGGCGGAGGGCCGATTCCTGCTGCTCGATTCGGGTGCTTGTGTGATCGATCATGTATGAGTTTCTCCAGCTACGTTTCCTAGCTTACCGGCTCCCGAAGCCTTGAAATGACCGACTTTCTGGCCGCCCTCGAACGTTCGTTCAGCCCGATCGACGCCTGGGGCGAGTTCCGCCGAGGCGCGCGGCCGGCCGCGGTGGCCTTCGTCTTGTTCGAACGCGACGGCGCCTGGAAGGTTCCTTTCGTCCGCCGGCGGGCCGACCTTCCGGATCATCCCGGGCAGGTGGCGCTGCCCGGCGGCGGCGTCCGGGCGGGCGAGTCGGCATGGGACGCGGCCGAGCGCGAGGTGGCGGAGGAGATCGGCGTCCCGGTCGGGCGGCTGGAGCCGCTCGGCGCCGGCGAGCCGATCTACGCCTCTGTCACCAACTTCTCTGTGGTGCCCTTCGTCGCCCACCTCCCTGGGCCCATCCCGGCCTTCGTGCATGACGCGCGCGAGCTCGAAGGCCTCATCGAGATCCCACTCGAGCGCCTGCTCGACGACAGCGCGTGGCTGATCTCAGGCTCGCCCTGGCGCTTCCGTTACCTCGAGCACGACGAGAGCGTGGTCTGGGGACTGACCGAGCGGATCGTGTTCGGGCTCGCGCCCCGCTTGCGCGAGGCGCTCAGCGGCTCAGGTCGTGCAGCCGGATGAGCGACCAGACGAGGTAGCCGCCCAGCACCACCGTCGCGAACGCGTACGCGATGACGAGGTAGGTCATGTCGTTGGCCGACCGGCGGCCTGGAGCACGAAGTGGCCCTGCGGCTGCGCGTCCTGCAGCGCCTCGATGCGATAGCGCACCGCGATCATCACCCCGGCCAGAACCAGAGTGCAGGCCATCGTGAACAGGAACGTGAACAGCATCTCGGGCGGCAGCGCATCGGTGGCGATCACCGGCCCGGGGTGCTGGGTGCGCCACCACGTGACGCTGAAGTAAACGATCGGCACGTCGACGAATCCGAAGATGCCGACGACCGCAGCAAACCGTGCGGCCTGACGGCCCGGCACGGCCAGCCGCCGCACCAGCAGGTAGCCCGCGTAGATGATCCACAGCACCAGCGTCGACGTGAGCCGCGCATCCCATGTCCAAAACGCGCCCCAGATGGGCTTGGCCCACATCATCCCCATCACCAAAGTGACGGTCGTGAGCACCACGCCGGTGAGCGCGGCCGACCGCGCCAGGCGATCCGCGACCATGCTCTCGCGCCACAGGTAGATCGCTCCGCCAATCGCCACCACGAGAAAGCTCGCGAAGGCTGCGATCGCGGAGCTGACGTGCACGTAGAAGATGCGCTGCACCGGGCCTTGCAAAGCGTCGGTCGGCGTGAAGAAAAAGATGACCACGGCCGCGATCAGCATCAGCGCCACCGCACCCGCGGCCGCGAGCAGATACCTCGTCATTCGTCCAGCACGAAACGGGCGGCAAGGGATGTGAGCACGACGAAAAGTATGTCGAAGGCGATCAGCAGCCGCAGTGCCTGATCGAACGTGCCCTCCGCGCCCATCATCACCTGCACGGCCTGGCCGCCCGCGACGATGAACGGGATCCACAGCGGTAGGGTCAGCAGCGGCAGCAGCACCTCACGCGCACGCAGCTGCGCCACCATTGCCGCAAACAGGCAGCCGAGCGCAGCCATGCCGATGGTCGCCAGCAGAACCGCGGCCGCGAGCACGAACGTCAGCGGCGTGCCGAAGAAGAGCGCGAGCGCCGGCAGAAGAACGGCCTCGCACAGTACGAGCAGCAGGGTGGCCGCGATCGCCTTGCCGGCGAAGATCGCCGCAGGCGCAGCGGATGTGAGAAGCATCGCTTCGAGCGTCGCCTGCTCTTTTTCGGCGGCGAACGCGCGGCCGAACCCCACGAGCGCGGCGAAGACCAGCGCCAGCCATAGCACGCCTGGCACGATCGCCTGCGCGTTGTCGCTGTTGATCGAGAAGCCGAAGTTGGCGATGACCAGCGCGAGCACGAGGAATTGCGCCAGCGCCGGCACCAGCTCGCGGCTGCGCCACTCGCTCAAGAGATCCTTGCGCGCCACGGCGAGCGCGATCGTGACGTGGCGCATCAGCGCACCACATGCAGGCGCGAGCCTGTACCCATCACGTGCCCGCGCCGCAGCTGCACCGTGCGCTGCCCCAGCCGCGTGGCGAGCGCCTGGTCGTGCGTCGCAAACACCACAGTGCGCTTGCCCATCACGCGCTCCAGAAGCTCGTGGGCGCCGGCGTCGAGGCTGGCGTCCGGCTCGTCGAGGATGAGCAGGAGCGGGTCGTGGATGATCGCGCGGGCGATAGCGAGTCGCTGCTGCATGCCGCGGGACAACTCTCCCGCACGCCGGTGCGCAACATGCGTAAGCGAAGTGAAATCCAGCATCTCCGCCACGCGAGCCTTGTCGACGCCGCGCAGGTCGCAGAAGAACTTGAGGTTCTCGGCCGCGGTCAGGGCTGGATAGACGCCGGTCTGGTGCGGCAGGTAGCCGATCCGCGTGCGCAGGCGGCGCTTCTCGCGATGCGCGTTGAGGCCGAAGATCTCCAGCCCGCCCGCGCTCGGCTCGAGCGCCGTGGCGAGGATCCGTAGCAGCGTTGTCTTGCCCGCGCCGTTCTCGCCCAGCACAGCCACGTGCTCGCCACGCTCGACGACCAGGTCGACGCCTTCGAGAGCCGGCTCGGAGCCAAACCAGTGAGTGATGCCCGCGGCAAGGATGGCGCTCATGAGTCCTGCTCGGGCGGTGTCTTGATAAGCGGCCACAGGACGAAGGGGCCCGCGATGAACAACAGCAGCGTGGCGACGATCAAGGTCATGAGGTCACCCGCGCCGGGGCCAGCACCGCGACCGGCTCGCGTCTGTGGAAACCGAGGTTGCCAAAGGCCACTCCAAGGAGCAGGAGCGCGCCACCGGCCCAGATCCAGCTGACCAGCGGGTTGATCAGGATGCGAAAGGACGCCGAACCGTCGGAGTTGGCGCCCGTGAGGATCACGTATACGTCGGCCCATGGAGTCGTGCTGATGGCCACGTGGGTCAGCGACTGACCGCCGAGGCCCGCGTAAGTTGCGCGCGCCGGCTCGAGCGTGCTGTCGCCGAACCGCATCGAGGCCACGAGCTCGCTGTGATCGCTGAGCTGCCTCTGCCCCGCGCCGGCGTAGGTCAGCGTGTATCCCGCCACGGTCGCGCTCTGGCCGGTCTGCAGCGTGACATCGGACTCCTGCTGCCAGAAATGCGACGCGGCGATCCCGATCGCCAGCACGACGAGTCCTATATGTGCGAGGTACGCGCCGTATCGGCGGCGCTTGCGCACGAGAATGCGCGCGCCGGCGCGGCGGATGGCGCGGCCGTAGAGAACCACGCACGTCGCCGCCGCGGCCACCGCTGCCGGGATCGCCAGCCATGCGGCTAGCGAATGCACTCCCAGCAGGAGCAACAGGACCAGGGTGGCGATGGCGGCCCCTCCCGGCCAGGCGAGCGACCTCATCCAGTTGCGTCCGGCGGCGCGCCACGAGAGCAGCGGTCCGACCGCCATCAGCGCGAGCAGCACCGCGAACAGCGGCCCGGCCGCGCGCTCGTAGTAGGTCGCGTCGACCACCCTCTCCTGGCCGACCAGCCCGGACACCAGCGGCAGCACCGTGCCCCAGAACACGACGGCGACGACGCCAAGGAGGAGCAGGTTCTGGAGTGCGAACGCGCCCTCTCGCGACACCGCCGGCGCCGGCTCGCCCGGGCTGCGCAGCGTGCTCGCGCGCCAGACGAGCAAACCGGTCGAGAACACCAGGCACACGCCGAGGAAGCCCAGGAACCACGGGCCGATCGCGCTCACCGCGAACGTGTGGACCGAAGGCACTACGCCGCTGCGCACGATGAACGTGCCGAAGACGACCAGCAGGAAGGCGAGGATGACCAGCCCGAAGTTCCACGCCCGCAGGCGGCCGCGATGCTCCTGCACCTGCGACGAGTGGAGATAGGCGGTCGTCGCCAGCCACGGCATGAGCGCCACGTTCTCGACCGGGTCCCAGCCCCAGTAGCCGCCCCATCCGAGCACGTGATAGGCCCACCACATTCCGAGCACGAGCCCGGTCGATTGAAAGCACCACGCGAGCAAGGCAAAACGCCGCGTATGCGCGATCCAGGCCGCGTCGGTGCGTCCCGCGATCAGCGCTGCGGCCGCGAAGCTGAACGGCACCGCAAACGACGCGAAGCCCGCAAGCACGACGGGGGGGTGGATGAGCATGCCGCCGTCGCGCAGGACCGGGTTCAGGCCGAGGCCGTCCGCCGGAGTGATGGGCAGCACGTCGAACGGGCTCGCGACCATCACGAGGACGACCAGGAAAAAGGTGACGATCGAGGCCATGATCCCGGCGGCGTATCCGGCGAGCCGCCGGCCGAGCGAGGCGCTCGCGAGCAGCGACGCGCTGCCGAGGATGCCCAGCACCATCGTCCAGTAGAGGAGCGAACCTTCCTGCCCGCCGTAGAAGCCGGCCGCGACGAGCGCGATTGGCGTCGAGAGGTCGGTGTGCTCGACGACATAGACGAGGGTGAAGTCGTGCGTGAGGAGCGCGACCTCCAGCACGACCGCGGCGGAAAGGACCATGGCCGCGCAGGCATAGAAGGCCCGCCGGCCGATCTGCACCATGACCGCGCTCTCCTGCCGGCCCGCCCAGAAAGACAGCAACGCAGCAAAGGCGGCCATCACGAGCGCCGCGAGCAGGGCGCCAGAACCGAGGTCGGCGAGGATCATGACGTGTAGGGAGCCGTCGAGAACCTCGACGGGCATTTGGCGAGGATGTTGCGGGCGTGGAACACGCCGTCCCTCGCCAGCTTGCCCTCGGCGACGACCGTGATGCCGGGCTGGAAGATGTCGGGCAGCGGCCCGGTGTAGTCGACCAGTACTGCGGCGGTTGAGTCTTTCTCAGTGAACTGCACGTGCATGCCGCCGTCGCTGCGCACGACGTCGTTCTGCACGACGCCGGCGACGCGCACGTCACCGCTTTGCGGGTGCGAGCGCAGCTCCGAAACCGTGAGGTAGTACTCCGACGACCCGCCCGACGCCGTGTAGATGAGGTAGCCGACGCAAGCCGCGACGACGAGCATCGCGGCGCCCCACTTGATCGTGTTGCTCATTGCGTGATCAGCCCGAGATAGTGGTCGAGCGTCTGGCCGTCGATCGGCCCGCTGAAGGTCGCGGCCACCAGGCCCTGCTTGTCGATGAAGACGGTCACCGGCGGTCCGACCACGCCATACGACTGCCACGTGCCCTCGACGATCAGCCCGACCGCGTAGTCATGCGCGTGCTGCCTCTCGAACGAAGCGACTCCATCGGCGCTGTCCTGCATGGCGGCGCCGAGGAACGCGACCTGCGGGTTCCTGTCCTGGGCGGCTGAGAGCACCGAGGTTTCCTGGACGCACGGGCCGCACCATGAGGCCCAGAAGTTCACGACGAGGGGCCGTCCCCGGTAGTCGGCGACATCGTCGCGAGCGTGGTTCGAAAGTTCGATGACCAGGTGCGGCGCCGGCCGCCCGAGGAGCTGCGGGGACGTCAGCGCCGCGTGCTGCAGGCCCCAGCCGAGGGACAGCATGAGCACGGTTCCGGCCACGACGGCCACACCCGCATAGACAACCTTCCTGACGCTCAACCCAGACGAGTCTAGTTCGGGACGCCGTTGGCGGCGGCGATGCGGCCGTACAGCTGGCCGCTGGGCTTGACCGTCCGCTCGAGCGTCTTGCGATCGACGTCGATCAGGCCGAACTTGACCCCGTAGCCACGCGCCCACTCGAAGTTGTCGAGGTTGGTCCAGTGGAAGTACCCGCGCACGTCCACGCCGTCATCGATGGCCAGCCGCACGTTTTCGAGGACGTCGGCGAGGTAGCGCTTGCGCCGTTCGTCGTCGCCGGTGCCGAGGCCGTTCTCAGTGATGTAGACGGGCTTCTTCAGCGACTTGAGCTCGTTCAGCACGCGCCGCATGTACACCGGGTCGGACGTCATGCCCATGTCGGTCATCTGCGCGCCGGGGACGTTGGTGCGCTTGACGAACTGGTCCTGCGGCCGCGACGGATCGAACGCGGCGAGCTGCGCCCAGTAATGGGCTATCCCGATGAAGTCGCAGGTCGACTCGACCACGCGGCGGAACTGCCCAGGTCCAATGGGCCAGCGATCGACCACCAGCTGCGCCGTGCCGGCCGCGAGCTGGTCGCGCCGCTTGCCGGTCGCAGGCAGGAACAGCAGCTTGTGATGCGACAGCCCGACCTTCGCGTCAGGGCGGCGCTTTTTGATAGCGATGTAGGCCAGCTCGTGCGCGCGGTGCATGTTTGAAAGCACCGCGAGGAGGCCGCGCACATCGCCCAAATGCCCTGGCGGAAATTCGCCGGTCATCCAGCCGTTGGCGGCGTAAATGTTCGGCTCGTTGATGGTGCACCAGAGGTTGACGAGGTCGCCAAACTCGTCGGCGGCGCGGCTCGCAAATGCGACGAAGGCCTTGACCGAATCGCGCTCCGCCCATCCGCCTTTCTTCGCGAACCAGATGGGGCTCGTGAAGTGGTGCAGCGTCACCATCGGCTCGATGCCCTGCTCGCGTAGCTCGCCGAGAACGTCGCGGTAGTGCCGGATCTGGCGCGAATCGAATTCGCCCGGTGACGGTTCGATGCGCGACCACTCGATCGACATCCGATGCGCGCCCTGGTTCATCTCCCGCAGCAGCTTGAAATCCTCGCGATAGCGGTGATAGCTGTCGCACGCCACCAGCGACGTATCGCCGTTGGCGATGTGACCCGGCGTCTGCTCCCACTCCCACCAGTCGCAGTTCTTGTTGTCGCCCTCGATCTGATGGGCGGCGCTGGTCGTGCCCCAGAGAAAACCTTGCGGGAACTGACTCAACGGCTCAGGCGGCGGCGCCGGCCGGACTCGCGATGGTCGGCGGCGGGATGTACTCCCAGCTGACCGGCCGATCGCCGTCCATATCCAGCTTCAAACAGCCCGCACGGTCGACCTGCTTGCGGTACATCTCGCGCTCGTTGTGCGCGCGGCCGTCCAGCAGGATCCAGGCCGCCTGGATGGGATCCGCGTGGCTCACGACCGCCATCGGCTCGCCCGGGTGTTCGCGTGCCAGGCGCTTCACCACGTCGAGCACGCGCCCGCCCAGGGCGTCGAATGATTCGTCGCCCGCGACGATGCCGCGCCTGGTCTTGTGCACGATCCACAGGGGCCGCCGCACGGGCACCTGCCAGTAGGGAACACCCTGCAGGTAGCGGCTGAAGTCGGCCTCGCGCAGCTCGGGGTCGACCTCGAGGAGCGCAGGCTGGGCAAGGTGCTCGTTGATGAGCCGCGCGGTCTCGGCCGCGCGATCGAGCGGGCTGTGCACGATTCGTCGCAGGCCCGCGTCTCGCAGACGCTCGCCTAAGGCCTCGGCCTGCGAACGGCCAAGCGCGCTCAGATGAAATCCGGGCAGGTGGCCGTACAGAACGCGGCGCGGATTCTCCACGTCGGCGTGGCGGATGACATAGATCGGCGTGTGCACGGTCATCCGGATCGTACGGAACGGCGGCCGGTCAGCTCCGGTACGCGCCGACGGACGTGCGGTTCGTGCCCGCGGAACGTCCTTGCTCGAGCGCGAAGTAAGCCTCCCTGAGCAGGTTGCCGGTGAACTCGCGGCGGTTGAGCACGCCGTCCTCGTCGTACTCGCGCGGCGCCATGCCGATGGTCGCGGCGCCGCAGCTCACCGTGACTCTCTGCCAGCGACCGCCGCTCGAGAAGTCATGCGAGGCGACAGCGCGGCGGATCTTGTCGGCCGCGAGCGTCGCGCCCTGCTGGTCGGTCTCGGGAAGGACGATGACGAAGTGCGGCGACCGGTCCGCCTCGAGGAAGCCGAGGGTGTCGGTGTCACGGATGGCGCGGCCGAGCGTGTCAGCAATCTCTCCGAGCAGCGCGTTGACCTGGGTCTGGCCGAGCTCGTTGTGGATGTGCTCGGCGTGATCCAGCTCGACCACCAGCACCGACAGCGGCCGGTGGTAGCGGACCGCCCGGTTGGCCTCCTGGCCGATGAGGGCCTCGGCGAACTTCTGGTTCCAGATCCCGGTCACCGGGTCGACAACGCCATACAGCGGGCTCGACGTCTGATCCGACTGGCTGTGGCCGCAGACGTGGCAGTACTGCTCCCTGTCGTCGATCTCGGAGCCGCAGTACCAGCAGGACTTCATCGGCGGGATTGTAGTGTCCCGCCCCCCGACTTCCTTGCATCTACGCGGCCTAGGCGGCCGGGCGGCTGCGCCGCTGAAGCCGGCGTCAAGGGGCCCGGCGCTTCTCGTCGCGCATCATCGAGATGCGCTCCTCGTCGCGCCACCCTTTCCTTGGCTCCGGCCGCCGATGCCGCGGATCTGCGTCGGACCTCGGGAGGCGGGACACTAGCCGTGGGGTCCAGAATTCGATCTCGGGATGCAAGATCAGGGGGAGCTGTTTCCTGTCGCGCCGGGAGATCGGCCCGCGCCACCGCTCGCGACCCGCATGCGGCCGAAGCGCTTCGAGGACCTGGTCGGGCAGAAGCGCGTGGTCGACGTTTTGCGCAAGTTGGTGCAGTCGGGCCACCTGCCGAGCATCGTCCTGTGGGGGCCGCCGGGCAGCGGCAAGACGACCCTCGCGGGCCTGCTCTCGACCGAGACCAAGGCGCGCATGGTGGCGATGTCTGCGGTCACGGCCGGCGTGGCGGACCTGCGCAAGGTGGTGGCGGAGGCGCAGGTGCACCTGCGCGCCGGGCTGCGCACCGTGCTGTTCATCGACGAGATCCATCGCTTCAACAAGGCCCAGCAGGACGCGATCCTTCCTCACGTCGAGGCCGGCACCGTGACGTTCATCGGTGCGACCACAGAGAACCCGTCTTTCGAGGTCATCGCGCCGCTGCTGTCCAGGAGCCGCGTCTTCCGCCTGGAAGCGCTGGACAGAGACGAGCTGAAGGGCGTCGTCCAGCGTGGCCTCGGCGAGCTGAAGACGACGATCTCCACCGACGCGATGGACGCGTTACTCGAAAGCGCGCGCGGCGACGCGCGTGTCGCGTTGAACGGCCTCGAAGCCGCGGCGGCACTCGCGAGCGGCGAGGAGATCACTCTCGAGCACATCGAGCGCGCGATGCAGGAGCGCCATCTGCTGTATGACCGCGCGGGCGATCAGCACTACGACATCGTGTCGGCGCTAATCAAGAGCGTGCGCGGCAGCGACCCGGACGCCGCGGTTTACTGGCTCGCGCGCATGCTCGAGGCCGGCGAGGATCCGCTGTTCGTCGCACGCCGGCTCGTGATCTCAGCCGCTGAGGACATCGGGCTTGCCGACCCGCAGGCGCTGCAGGTCGCGATCGCCGCGCAACAGGCCGCGCATTTCGTCGGCATGCCGGAGGCGGTGCTGCCGCTGACAGAGGCGGCGTTGTATCTCGCGCTCGCGCCCAAGTCCAACTCCGCGCTGACCGCATACGGCGCGGCGCGCGAGCTGATCCAGGAGACGGGCAACGAGCCGGTGCCGATGCACCTGCGCAACGCGGTCACCGGCTTGATGCGCTCGATGGGTTACGGCCGCGGATACCAGTACGCGCACGATTTCGAAGGCGGCGTCGCGCAGAGCCAGGTGCACATGCCGGAGAAGCTCAAGAAGCGCAAGGTGTACAACCCGAACCCGCGGGATAGGGCCCCCAAATAGTTTTGCCGGCAAAACTCACTCAATAAGGCCGCCAGGCGGCAGTTTTGCCGGCAAAACTCGCATCCGAATACGCTTTGACGCGTGGCCGACGCCCTCGTCATATTCAAGCCCGACGCTTCCTACCGCCTCGCCATCCGCGCGCAGTTGTGGCGCTGGCTCAGCTCCGAGTACCGCTGGAAGCTCGACGCCCTCACCTGGTACCAGCCGCCCAAGGAGCTGATCGAGAGCCACTACGACTTCCTCCAGGGCCGGCCCTTCTTCCCCTGGCTGGTCGACTTCATGAGCGCCCTGCCGCTGGTGGTCGGCCGCATAACGGCCAGCTCCGAAGCACTGGAGGCGATGCGCTACGACCTCGGCGAGACGCGCATCGCGCAATCGCGACCGGGATCGCTGAGAGAGAAGTACGGGATCTTCGGCGGCATCAACTGCGTCCATCTCTCCGACTCGCCCGAGAGCGGCAAGTCCGAAACCGAGAAGTGGCGCCACTTCCTACCGCTCGACAAAGTCGAGGCGGAGCTGGAGCGCGACTCGACGAAGCCCGACCACACCTATCACCTGCGCTCGCTGGCGGCTCAGATCGCCGGCGGCACGCACGCCGGACTCGCAGCGCAGGACATGAAAGAGCTTCTAAAAGAGGAAACGGATCTAGAAGGCGAGCAGCTGCAGGCCCTCTACCGGATCATCCTGGGGGCTCTGACTTCTTAGCCTCGTCCTTGCGCGAGTAGATCGTCACCGGCTTGGTGAACAGCTCGGAGTTCGGCACGACCAGCAGGTCTCCCTCGTCGGTCCGCAGCAGGCTGACTCGCAGCTTCACGTCCGAGATGGTGCCCGTGTGGCCGTCGAACTCGATGCGGTCGCCCACGCGAATGTGGTGCTCGAGCAGCACGTAGTAGCCCGAGACGTAGTCCTTCAGCAGGTCCTGCACGCCGAGCGCCGCGATGACGGTGGCCAGCAGGATGCCGACGAGGGTCACATTGGCGCTCTGGACCGCAAAGCTGAGAGCCGCGATCACGCCGATGCTGATGACGACCACGTAGACGACCCGCCGTCCGAGCACCACCATGTCGGCGCGCACACGGCGCCGGTGCAGTTGCTCGCCAATCTGGTGCGCGAGGACGCGCGAGGCAACCAGGAAGACGATGAATACGACGAGGCCGACCGCGACGAATTCGAGGTTGTGCAGGTCCTCGGGCGAGAGGGCTCCTGCAGCCGGCCTCATTCTTCGGTCTCGGCTTGCTCCTCTTCGGCAGCAGCGCCTTCCGCCGGCTCCTCGCCCTCGGCGGGCACCGCGGCCTCGGCGGCAGGCACTTCCTCTTCGACCTTCATCTCGCGCTTGGGCACGATCTTGACGACCAGCTCGTCAGGGTCGGCGAGGACTGTGACGCCGTTGGGCACGTCGAGCTCGGCGACCCGCACGCCCGAGTCGATCTCCGCCAGTGGCGTCAGGTCGACCTCGAATTGCTCGGGGATGCTCGTCGGCAGACATTCGACCTCGAGCGCGTGGATGGGCTGCAGCACGTCGGCGTCGCCACGCTTGACCGCGGCCGACTCTCCGACCAGGTGCACCGGCACCTCGACCCGGACCTTCTGCTCCAGGTTCACCTGGTAGAAGTCGACATGGATCGGTCCCAACCGGCGGGGGTGGGTCTGGATCTCGCGCACCAGCACCTTCTCGGTGCGGCCGCCGTCGACGACCAGGTCGACCAGGTGCGTCCGGCCCGACTTGACGAACACCTTCTGGAACTCGAGTCGGTCGAGCACCAGCGGGGTCGGTGACGCGCTGTTGCCGTACACGACGGCCGCGAGCTTGCCCTCGCGGTGCAGTCGCCGCGAGCGCTTGCCGATCAGCTGGCGGGTGGAGGCGTTCAGTTGCATACGTGGGCCTCAGATTGGAGAGGCGTGCCTATGATATCGCAACTCATGCAGAACCCTCCCGCGCCGGCGATGCAGCAATACCAGGCGCCGCCCGCGGTACAGACGAGTTACGCAGGGTTCTGGATTCGCCTGGTCGCCCGGGTCGTGGACGGATTCATCATCGGGATCCCGCTGTCGATCATCCTCATCGTCCTGGTCGCGATCGGTGGGGCCGTCGGGTCCAACACTTCGGACCAGAACTCCCAGAACGCGGCGGCGGGCGTCCTTGGCGGCGGCTTCATCCTTTTCTATCTGCTGGTCCTGGCCTCGTTCGTCGGCTACCAGGTCTACTTCTGGGGCACGAGCGGCTCGACCCTCGGCATGCGCCTGTTCCACCTGCGAGTCGTCGACGCCGTCACCGGCGGCCCGATCGGCATCCCCAGGGCGATCGTCCGCTGGGTGATGACCCTGGTCAACAGCTGGGCCTGCTACATCGGCTGGATCTGGATCGCGTTCGACGCCCGGAAACAGGGCTGGCACGACAAGGTGGCGAACTCGGTGGTGCTGCAGACGCCCTAGACGATCCCTTGGGCTTCCCTCCCCCGCCACCGGCCGACCTGCCGCCTCCGCCACCTCCTGCCCAGATCGCGCCGCCCCCTCAGATGGCGCCGCCGCCCGCGCTCGGCGGCCTGGGTTACAACCCCGGCATTCCCTACGCCGGCTTCTGGATCCGCTTCGTCGCGCTGATCGTCGACAGCGTCATCGTGTTCGTAGCGACGATCGTGGTCAGCATCGTCCTCGGCTTTCTGATCGGATTGCTCGCGGGCTTCACAGGCTCGGTGGTGGATGTGTCACAGGGAGGTCCGCTGACGTACCTCTCCTACTTCGTCTCGTTCGCAATCTCGATCGGATACTTCATTTATGGGTGGGCGCTCGGGTCAACACGCGGCATGCGCTTTTTCCGGCTGGCGGTGGTCGACGCGCAGACCGGGCAGCCGATCGGGTTCGGCCGCGCCGCGGTGCGGTACCTCGGCTACATCGTGAGCGTCATCCCCTGCTACATCGGCCTCATCTGGGCAGCGTTCGATCCCAAAAAGCAGGGATGGCACGACAAGATCGCCGGGTCAGTCGTGATCCAGGGCTAGGAGTCCGGGAACCTCTTCTTCAGCCAGGCGACGATGTCCTGCAGCGGCGTGCCCGGGGTGAAGAGCTCGGCCACGCCCTTCTTCTTCAGCTCCGCGATGTCGTCGTCGGGAATGATGCCGCCGCCGAAAACGACGATGTCCGTCGCGTTCTTCTTCTTCAGCTCCTCGACGACCGCGGGAAACAAAGTCATGTGTGCGCCCGAGTGCAGCGACAGGCCGATGACCTGCGCGTCCTCCTGCAGCGCCGCGTCGACGATCATCTCCGGCGTCTGCCTTAACCCGGTGTAGATGACCTCATAGCCCGCGTCGCGCAGCGCGCGCGCGACGACCTTGACGCCGCGATCGTGGCCGTCCAGCCCGACCTTGCCCATCACTATGCGGATCGGCTTGGCGCGGGTCTTCGTCGCCATCAGATGACTGCGCGCTCCGTATAGATCCCGAACACGTCGATCATCGTGCTCATGATCTCGCCCTCGGTCGCGTACGCCTTCACCGCTTCGAGGATGTAGGGCATCAGGTTCTCGGAGCCGGCCGCGGCCTTGCGCAGCTTGCTCAACGCGGTAGTGCACCGCGCCTGGTCGCGCTTCGCCCGCACCGTCCGCACGCGCTCGACCTGCTGCGCCTCCAGCTTCGGATCGATGCGCAGAATCTCGATCGCGGGCTCCTCGTCGACAGTGAAGTCGTTGACCCCGACCATGATCCGGCGCTTCTGCTCCAGCTCCTGCTGGTAGCGGAACGCGGAGTCGGCGATCTCCTTCTGGAAGAAACCGGCCTCGATCGCCGGGATGACGCCGCCGATCTCCTCGATGCGCTTGAAGTACGCCTCGGCCTGCCGCTCCATCTCGTCGGTCAACGCCTCGACGAAGTAGCTGCCGCCGAGCGGGTCGATGGTGTTGGCGACGCCGGTCTCGTAAGCGATGAGCTGCTGCGTGCGCAGGGCGATGCGCGCCGAGTCGTCAGTCGGCAGCGCAAGCACCTCGTCCATTGCGTTCGTGTGCAGCGACTGCGTGCCGCCGAGCACGGCAGACATGGCCTCCAGCGCTGTGCGCGCGATGTTGAGCTCAGGCTGCTGCGCGGTCAAAGAAACGCCGGCGGTCTGCGTGTGGAACCGCAGCTTCCACGAGCGCTCGTCCTGCGCGCCATATTTTTCCCGCATCCACCGCGCCCAGATGCGGCGCGCCGCGCGGAACTTCGCGATCTCCTCGAAGAAATCGATGTGCGCGTCGAAGAAGAAGGAAAGGCGCGACGCGAAGTCGTCGATCTTCATGCCGCGCTCGATGCAGGCGTCGACGTACGCCATGCCGTCGGCGAGGGTGAAGGCCAGCTCCTGCGCCGCGGTCGAACCTGCCTCGCGGATGTGGTAGCCGGAGATGGAGATGGTGTTCCACTTCGGCACTTCGGCCGCGCAGTACTCGATGGAGTCGACCACCAGCCGCATCGACGGCTCCGGCGGAAAGATGAACTCCTTCTGGGCGATGAACTCTTTCAGGATGTCGTTCTGCAGCGTGCCGCCCAATTTGTTGAAGGGCACGCCCTGCTTCTCGGCGACCGCAAGGTACATGCACAGCAGGATCGCGGCGGGCGAGTTGATGGTCATGGACGTCGTGATCTCGCCCAGCGGGATGCCTTCGAGCAGCGTCTCCATATCCGCCAGCGAGTCGATGGCGACTCCACAGTGGCCGATCTCGCCGCGGCTGGTCGGGGCGTCCGAGTCCTGGCCCATCAGGGTGGGCATGTCGAAGGCCACCGACAGGCCCGTCTGGCCGTTGGCCAGCAGGTACTTGTAGCGTCGGTTCGTCTCCTCCGCCGTGGCGAAGCCGGAGAACTGGCGCATCGTCCACAGCCGGCCGCGGTAGCCGGTCTCGTGGATGCCACGGGTGTAGGGGTAGTCGCCCGGCGACTCCTCGGCCCGCGCCGGCAAATCTTTGGAGGTGTAGAGCGGCTTGACCGGGACGCCCGAGATGGTGGACGTCTCGAGGTTGTCTTTACGTTTCACTGCGTTCGAATCCCATTATCCGAGTCCGCGCAGGATCTCCTCCGCCACTCCGTACGGCGTTCCGTCCTCCACGAGCCGCTCGCTCAGGCTTCCATCGCCGGCCAACGCCTCCTGCGCCCGCTGCCGCGCCATCTCGGCAACGACCTCCGCCGTCTCGTCCTTCAGCCGCCGCTCGGCGTGCATCTGCGCCTTGCCGGCAGCCTCGCGGTGCTTGCGGTGCGACTCGATCGCCGCCCACAGCTCGTCGATCCCCTTCTGGTTGGCCGCGGACGTGGCCACGATCGGCGGCTTCCATGACTTGTCAACGCCCTTGGGGGCCAGCGAGAGCATGGAGCGCAGCTCGGTCATGGCTCGCTGGTGGCCTTCGAGGTCGGCCTTGTTGACCACGAACACGTCGGCGATCTCGAGGATGCCGGCCTTGATCATCTGCACCCCGTCGCCCAGGTTGGGCGTCAAAACGACCACCGTCGTGTCGGCCACAAGCGCGACCTCGAGCTCCGACTGGCCGACTCCGACCGTCTCCAGGATCACCGGGTCGAAGCCGAAGGCGGCGAGCAGGCGGATCGCCTCGCGCGTGGCCAGCGAAAGGCCGCCGAGGTGGCCGCGCGCGCCCATGCTGCGAATGAAGACCTTCGGGTCCAGCGCGTGGCGCTGCATGCGGATGCGGTCGCCGAGGATCGCGCCGCCGGTGAAGGGCGAGTTGGGGTCGGTGGCGATCACCGCCACCTGGCGTTCCTTCTTGCGCAGCAGCGACACCAGGGCGTCGACCAGCGTCGACTTGCCCGTTCCCGGGGCTCCGGTGAACCCGACCACGTAGGCGGTTTTGACCTGGTCGCGCAGCGCCTGCTGGAGGTCGCGGACCTCGGGATCGCGCCGCTCGACCATCGTGATGGCCCGGGCGAGCGCGCGCACGTCGCCCGCTCGAAAACGATCCGCTAGCTCTGTGGTTGTGCTGACGAGCTAAGAGTACTTAGCGAGGCGGGGTTGGCTCGGCTGCGCCGAGCCATGACACCAGGTTGCGCCGCGCGCTCAGCGTCGCCAGGCGCCGGGGGGTTCTCGCAAGGGGGGCCTGACCCCCTTGCGCTTTTATGTGAACCACCGACTCCCGAAGTCGTGGCCCAAAACCACCACGATGCCGAAAGTCTGCTGGCCCCGCGCCGGCGCCGGATTGCCCGGCGTCGCCGCCACCACCGTACCCCCGAAATAATTCGCCAGCCATTGCGTGGTCTTGGGGAACTGACCGCCGGAGTAATCGAGGATCAACGTCTTGGCCGAGTTGCCGTGCAGGATCGGGTTGCCGAGCTGCAGGCCGAGCGGATCCATCATCGTCGTCACGCGGTCCGCCAGGTCGCTGTAGGTGTACGACCCGTTTGCGAACTGCACCGGCGCGCGCTCGGCGAGCAGCGACTGGTCGACGAATACCGACGAGATGTACTGGTGGATCATCCGGTAGCTCGGGTCTTCAGGACACAGCTGCGATGCGTTGCCCATCCCGCAGTTGCCGCTGTAAAGGAAGTTGCCCGCCGCCGCACCCGACGGCGCCGTCAGGGCGAGCCGGATGATCGAGCTGTCCGGCAGGTTCTTGCCCCAGTCGTAGATCGCCTTCATGTCCGGCAATGACATGTCGGTGTGGATGTTCTTCTGCAGCGCGTCCAGCAGCTGCGGCGCCTTCGCGAATCCGTTGACCGTGGTCGCCTTCTTCTTGATCGCGGTCATGATGTCCTGCTGCCGGCGCGCGCGACCGAAGTCCGACGCCTGCTGCGGCTCGATGGCATGGCGCGAACGCGCGATCTGCAGCGCCTGTTCTCCATTCAAGTGCTGGCATCCCGCCTTGTAGTGCAGCGCGATGTAGCCGTGCCCGTAGTTGGGGTACGTGTAGTCGTCGAGGTTGGAGGTCAGGCAGACATCGACGCCACCGAGGGCGTTGACCATGTCGCGAAACGCGACGAAGTCGACGGCGATGTAGCGATCGAACGTCAGGCCGGTGACCTTCCCCACCTCGTGCTCGGCCGCGTGGCCGCCGCCGTCGCGTCCCTGGTACTGGGACGCGATGCAACAGATGATGCCGGTGTACGAAACTTCGTAAGCGGCATTGATCTTGTTCGTCCAGATGCTGTTCGGGTTGGTCTGCAGGTTCATCTTCACGACGAGGTCGCGCGGGATCGACGCCAGCATCACGCGGTGTGAGTTGGGGTCGATGGTCACGGCCATGATCGAGTCGGTGAGGAACGGCGCGTCGTTCTCGTAGCCGCCCATACCGAGCAGCAGGATGTTCACCTGCTGCCCGTGCTCGAGCTTCCACGCGATCGATCCCGGCTCGGGCTCGACTGCCTGCACGACATCGCCGAGCGTGATGTGCTTGCCGGTGGTGGCAGACAGGAAATCGTCGATTCGGCGATACGCGACGGTCGCGGTGACGACGATCGCGACTAGCAGGAACGCGCCGACCAACGCCGGGACCGACCTGGTCAGGCGGTGGAAGACGGAGTAGCGGGATCGCCTGGCCCGACTAGGCCTGGCCCTGGACATGCGCACGCGGATATTACCCTGTCGCCCCGGCACAGGATTCAGAAAACGCCGGCCGGCGGCGGTTGGTTACGTCGTGCTCGAGCTGTTGGCCGAGAAGATGAAGATCAGCAGCCACACGATGCCGCCGACGAACCCGATAACGCCGAGCACCAGGCCGCCGATCGCAAGACCACCTCCTCCGACCGTGCCACCACTCGATGTGATGCGGCCGCGTGAGATGAATCCCATCACGGCAGCGGTCGGGCCCAGGACGATGCCGAGCACGCAGCACACGATCGAAAGGATGCCGGTGATCAGCGAGGCGATGGCCAGGCCATCGGTGCGGGGGCTCGCATACTGCATGCCGCCACCGGGCACGTATCCACCGCCGGGAGGCGGCGGGGGCGGCATGTAGCCACCACCAGGAGGCGGCGGCGGCGGAGGCGGTGGCTGGTAGCCACCACCGGGTGGAGGCGGCGGGGGCGGCGGAGGCTGGTAGCCGCCACCGGGAGGCGGCGGGGGCGGAGGCGGAGGTGTCGATCCTCCTCCGGGCGGCGGGGGCGGCGGCGGTGGCAAGTCCGACATTTCCGTTCTCCTATCCCTGTTCGAAGCTGCGAAAGATCCATGCCTGCATCGCCAGACCGTATGCAGCAGTGAAAAAGATGCCGATGACGCACGCGATCGAGCCGAACGAGCTGACGAAGCCGGCGGCGATCAGCATAAGGCCCGCGATCAGGGTGTTGGTCAGGTTCGCGCGCGACCGGCGCAGCACCTCTCGCACGTTGAGGCCGCCAGGAATGCCGCCGTGGTCGGTCGCCAGGACGTAGGCCGGCGACGCAAAGTTGATCGCCAGGCCGCCGATGGTGGCTACCCCGAAAGCCAGCACGTTGAGGAACAGCGCGAGCGCGAGCAGTCCGCCGTTGGCCTCGCCCTTGCCCTGACTCACCGCGAGCAGCACCGCGGGCAGGTAGACCAGCAGCGCGAGGGCCGAGACTGCCAGTCCGTAAACGAGCTGCACGGCGACCAGCCGAAGCCCGCGCCCGATGTAGCTCAAATTCGCCGGCGCCATCGTCTGGTCGCCGGCGCGCAGGCGGTCCAGCGTCGCCAGCATCCAGCCCAACCCGTTGATCCCGCCGGCGATTGGGATGGCCAGGATCAGGGCCATGATGAGGAGCTTGCGCGGCCATTGCGGGTCGCGGAACGGCCATACGAACGAATCCGCGACGCGCTCCATCGAGCGCCTACTCGCTGCTTACGCCGACGTCGTTCAGTGCGTTGAAGATGACGATCAGCCAGAGGAGGGTCACGACCGCGCCCACCGCAGTCGTGACGATGCCGAGGATCCGGCCGGCGTTGGCGAGTCCCAGGCCTCCGATCGTTCCGCCCGATTCGGCGATTCTCGTGCGTGAGCCGCGGCCGAGGAAGTAAGCGATGGGGCCGGCGATCATCCCGGGCAGTCCGAGCGGCACCGCGAAGATGAGACCGAGGATCGCGAAGACCAGCGAGGATGCGGCTCTCGAGTCGGTGCTCGAAGACTCGGTCGGCGGCGGCGGATACGCCGGCGGCGGATGGTACGGCGCGACCGGCGCGGGCATGCTCATTTCAGAAGCGCTCGTGCGATGACGACTTTCTGAATCTGGTTTGTGCCCTCATAGATCTGCGTGATCTTCGCATCTCGCATCATTCGCTCGACCGGGTACTCCTGGATGTAACCGTAGCCGCCGAGCACCTGGACGCAGTCCGTGGTCACCTTCATCGCCATGTCCGAGGCGAAAAGCTTGGCCATGGCCGCGACCTTGGTCAGGTCCGGTGCCTTGGTGTCGACCTTCGTCGCTGCCCGATAGACGAGCGTGCGCGCGGCTTCGATTTGGGTCGCCATGTCGGCAAACATGAACTGCATGCCTTGGAAGCTCGCGATGGGCTGCCCGAACTGGTGGCGCTCCTTCGCGTAGTTGACTGCGTAATCGAAAGCGCCCTCCGCGATGCCCAGCGCCTGGGCGCCGATGCCCGGGCGCGACCGGTCGAGCACCGCGAGCGCGATCTTGAACCCCGCGCCCTCTTCGCCCAGGCGGTTGGCGGCCGGAACCTTGACGTCTTCGAACACGAGCTGCGCGGTCGGTGACCCGCGGATGCCCAGCTTGTGCTCGAGCTTCGGCGCCTGCCACGGGCTCTTGTCCCGCTCGAGCACGAAGGCCGAGATGCCGCGGTGGTTGGCCTCGGGATCGGTCTGCGCGAAAACGACCAGCGTGCCCGCGATGCTGCCGTGCGTGATGAATTGCTTGCTGCCGTTGAGGACGTACTCGTCGCCGTACCGCTTCGCGCGCGTCTTCATCGCCGCGGCGTCGGACCCGCTGCCGGCCTCCGAAAGCGCGTACGCCGCGACCTTCTCGCCAGACGCCAGCGGCGGGCAGAGCCGCTTCTTCTGCTCCTCGCTGCCCGCGACCAGGATCGGGTAGCTGCCCAGGGCCTGCACCGCCAGGATCAGCGACGACGTCGCGCAGGCCTTCGCGATCTCCTCGATGCCCATGCAGATGGACACGCTGGATCCGGAGATGCCGCCGTACTGCTCCGGGAACGGGATGCCGAGGATGCCGTTCTCCGCGAACAGCTTCTCTATGTCCTTCGGGTACTCGGCCTTCTCGTCGATCTCGGCAGCGCGCGGCGCAACCTTGTCCTGCACGAGCTCGCGAATGGTGTCGCGGATCGCCAGCTGCTCGGCGGAGAACTCGAAGTCCATCTGACTTCTATTGTCGAGTTTGGAGCAGCTCGCGTGAGATGACCACGCGCTGCACCTGGTTCGACCCCTCGTAGATCTGCAGCGCCTTGGCGTCGCGCACGTGCCGCTCGAAGGGGCTGCCGGCGACCACGCCCTCGTCGCCGGCGAGCTGGATGGCGTTCAGCGCGATCTCCATCGCCGTGTCGGTGCAGTGCAGCTTGGCCATCGACGCGATGCGCGTGAAAGGCCGGCCCTGCCCGCACAGCCAGGCCGCTTCATATGCGAGCAGCCGCGCCGACTCCAGGCGCGTCGCCATCTCGGCGAGGACGAAATCGTCTCCCTCCTCGCGCGGACGCGCGGCCATCAGCTCCCGTGACTGGTCGATAGCGGCCTGGCCGATGCCCAGTGCCTGGCCGGAGATGCCGATGCGGCCCGAGTCCAGCGCGCGCATCGCCACCGTGAAGCCCTTGCCTTCCGGCGCCAGCCGGTTGGCCGCCGGCACCACCACGTCCTCGAGCACCAGCTCCCCCGTGGGCGAGCCGTTGAGGCCCATCTTCTTGAAGAGCTGGCCGACGCGCAGCCCCGGCGAGTCGGCGGGCACGATGAATGCGCTCACGCCGGACGCCCGCTCGTCCGTCCCGGTGCGCGCGAAGACGATATAGACGCCGGCGTGCCCGATGTTGGTGATGAAGACCTTGGTGCCGTTCAGCACGTACTCGGAACCCGCCTTGCGCGCGGTGCTTTTGAGCGAGGCCGCGTCGGACCCTGACGAGGGCTCTGTGAGCGCGAAGGCGCCGAGCAGCTCTCCAGAAGCGAGACGCGGCAGCCACGCCCGCTTCTGCTCCTCGGTTCCGAACAAAAGGATGGGCTCGCTGCCGACGCTGGTGTGCACGTCGATGATCACAGCCGTTGACGCGCACGCCGCGGCCAGCTCCTCGATGCAGAGCGTGAACGCGATGGCGTCGAGGCCCGCGCCGCCGTACTCGCGCGGGATGAGCACGCCCATCAATCCGGCTTGCTTTGCGGCCGCGACTGCCTCGTTGGGGAAGCGATGGTCGCGGTCCACCTCGGCCGCGTGCGGTTCCACCACGCCCTGCGCGAACTCGCGCATGGACGTGCGAAAAGCCTCGTGGTGGGGTTCCAGCTCCAGGTCCATGAGAGGGCCCAGAGGGGCCCGGACTTACAATAGAGGGTCGCGATGGAAGCAGGCCCGCGCTACCTCGAAGGCACCACTGTGGGCAGTGGTCGTGACATCATCGGTGTGCGCCGTGACCGCATCGCCGACATCATCGGCACCGGCCGCGAGATCATCGTTCGCGCCAAGTCCGAAAAGCTTCTGCCGGAGACGATCACCGGGGCCACGGCGGCTCTCCTGGTGACGATCGCCGGGTATGGCGAGCCACTCTCGGAAGGGCAGTGGCGCGAGCTCGCCGGCGTGGTCGGCGGGATCATGCGCGACAGCGCTTATGCGGACCTGGCCCGGCTCCGAACGTTGATCACTCAGGAGCAGTTCTTGAACGTGGCGAGAAACCAGGGCTACAGCCGCTTCATCCGGCGACTGGACGACGGTCGCTGGGTTTGCGAGCTGGCGCCCAAACTCGAAGATCTGCCGGACGAGTAAGGGCCATTCTGCGCATAGTCAGGGCCCGCCCCGTCCGGATAGTCTTCGCCGCCGTCTTCGTGCTGGCGATACTCAGCCCGGCGGCGGTGGTCGCCGCGGTCGTGTGGAACGCTCCACCGCTCGAAACCGTGGCCGCGCCGGTCGATCAGGCGACAACAGACGCGCTGAGCCCGCTCGTTCCGCCTGACGTTTCCACCGGCGCCCTCCCCGCGACCGCGCCCAACGTCTATGCCAATGACATGTCAGGCGTGGTGCCGTGCCCGTTGTGCCACCTGCCGCCGCGCGTCTACGTGCCGAACAGCATGGCCGGCACCGTCGACGTCATCGACCCGATGACGTTCAAGGTCATCGACCACTACACGGTCGGGCAGATCCCGCACCACATCACACCGTCGTGGGACATGAGCCAGCTCTATGTTGAGAACGAAGGCTCGAGCAGCCTGACCGTGCTCGACATCCACACGGGCAAACCATCGGGGACGATCCACATCCCCTTCCCCTACAACCTATATTTCACGCCCGACGGCACCAAGGCGATTGACGTAGTCGAGCGCTTGATGCGCATCGAGTTCCGCGATCCGCACACCTGGAAGCTCCTGGCGACGGTGCCGATTCCGTGGCCGGGCGCCGACCACCTCGATTTCAGCGCCGACGGCAGCTACCTGCTCATCTCCACCGAATACTCCGGCGTCGTCGCCAGGGTCGACACGGTGCACATGCGGCTCGCCGGTTACATCAACGTCGGCGGGCTGCCGATCGATGTCAAGGTTTCGCCGGACGGCAAGCTGTTCTACGTCACGAACCAGGGCAGTGACGGTGTGTCGGTCATCGACCCCAATTTGATGAAGGTCGTGGGGTTCATACCCACCGGACGTGGAGCGCACGGTCTGCAGGTGTCGCGTGACGCGCGGCAGCTCTATGTTTCGAACCGGCTCGAGGGCTCGATCTCCGTCATCGATTTCGCGACACGGCGCGTGATCGCGAAGTGGCACATGCCCGGCGGCGGCAGCCCGGACATGCTGCAGCTGAACCCGGAGGGCACGCAGCTGTGGGCGTCAGGTCGCTACAACGCGACGGTCTACGTGTTCAGCACTGTGACGGGCCAGCTGATCGCGCGCATCCCCGTCGGCTCCGAAGACCACGGGCTGACCTACTTCCCCAACGTGGGCCTGCACAGCATCGGCCACAACGGCGTCTATCGCTAGTTCGGTGGAGTACCGCACCGACCAGACTCTGCTGGGCGTACCTCTCGTCGCGATCTCGCTGCGCGGTCGAGCGGTCGGCATCGTAGCGGTCGGCCGCGTAGCCGCGGGCTTCGTGGCAGTGGGCCTGGTGGCGGTCGGGCCCGCAGCAGTCGGACTGGTGGGCATCGGCATCGTGAGCGTCGGGCTGGTGGCCATCGGGGTCGTTTCCACGGCGCTCGTGGCCATCGCGGCCGTCGGTGTCGGCCTCGTGGTCTTCGCGGCCAAGGCCGTTGCGGTCCTGCTTCTCTAGAGCCCCAGCAGCCGCGCGATAAGCATGCGCTGCACCTCAGAGGTGCCCTCGCCGATCTCGTTGACCTTCACGTCACGCCAGTAGCGCGCGACCGGGTAGTCCTCCATGAAGCCGTAGCCGCCGTGGATCTGCACCGCCTGGTCGGCGGCTCGCTTCGAGACCTCCGACGCGTACAGCTTGGCCATGGCGGCGAGCATGCGTAGCTCTTCCGACGTCTCGCCGTTGCCGTGCTTGTAGGCCGTGGCCGCCCGGTAAACCATCGTCCGCGCCAGCTCAGTCTCCATCGCCATGTCGGCGAGCTTGAACTGGATCGCCTGTTGCTTGCCGATGGGCGCCCCGAAAGCGGTTCGC
>DATDML010000003.1:0-17600 GCA_036518815.1 Candidatus Dormiibacterota bacterium | reverse complement strand
GCGATGTTGCGCATGAGCTTGCGTTCGTTGGGTGAGGCGCGAACGTAGCGGGCCCGGAAGAAGCCGGCGTCGAGCGTGGCCAGGATGCGCGGGCGCATGCGCTTCAGGTCCGCCGTCGTGATCGTCTCGCCGTGCGCTCCGTTCCACAGCGCGTCGCCGTACACCTGGATGAAGAACGGGTAGCCGCCGGTGTCGACCATCACCGGGTCGACCACGTCGTCGGCGTAACGCCGGCCGAGGCGTGTGGCTGGGTCTACCAGAGCGGCCCGGTCTTCGGGCGGCCGCAGGTTGCCGAGCACCAGAGTCGTGAACATCCGCTCCGAGTAGCTCTTGGAGCGCGACAGGTTGTCGACCACGGGCGGCAGGCCGCATAGCATCAGCATCATCGGCAGCCCATGCTGCTGCACCGCCGACGTGGCGCTCAGCAGCGCGCTGAGGGTCGGCGCGCCGGCGTGCTCACGGATGACGTGGAACTCGTCGTACCTCAAAACCAGTCCGCGGTACTCGCTTTTGCGGCAGAGCTCCCCGATATGCGTCAAGGCTTCTTTCAGGTCGTCATCCAGGCGGCGGTGCGGGCCTGCCCGCTTGCGCCGGGTATCCACGCTGACCTTGAACTCGCCGTAGCTGACGGTCAGCGCGCCGATCGCGTCGACCGCGACCTGCAGCACACCGGCCGCCCTCTCCTTCAGCCGAGTGGACAGGCTGAGCCGGCGCAGCGCGCGGTTGACGTCGGTGAGCAGCGCGTTGGCGAAGGCCATCGGCTCCGAGTCGGGCTCGGAGAACTCGCGATCGATCACGAGCCAGCCTCCTGCCTCGGCCTCGCCCTGCAGGTGGTTGAGAAGCACGGTCTTGCCGACACCGCGCAGCCCGGTGATGAGCACGTTGCGGGGGTTGCGCGCGTCCTTCAGGAACGAGCGCACGACCTCGATCTGCTCTTCCCTGTCACCGAGATACGGCGGGTCGATGCCGTTGCCCGGCCGATAAGGGCTCGGCGGCCAGTTCGCCTCAGGCATTTGTTGACCAATGATAAGGCCGGGTCCTTATCAATCCGTCAGGCGATGGAGCCTGTCATCTCCGGCTGTTGGGTTGGCGCCGAGGTTCCACTGGGGCCGTCTTCGATCGTCACGGCCATCACCGAGTAGCCCTCGAGTGATCGGTCGACCACCACCACCACGTGACCGTTGGAGTCGGGCGTGAACACGCCCGCTGGCGCGGCCTGGCCGCCCGGCGTGATGAGCCAGAGCTCGTACACCTTGCCCGCGGCCGGCGCCGGCAGCCCGTTGAATTCGACCACCGCGACTTTGTCAGAAGTCAGATCGGTCACCTTCGCGCTTGCACCCGCCAGCGTCCCGTGGCCGGTCAATGCAAAGGTCGACGGACCCGCCGGGCCTCCGCGCAACGATTGGCCGAGGAAGAAGGCGGCCACCGCGATCAGCACCACCGCCGCCGCCACGAGCGATACAGGGAGGCGGCGGCGCGGCACCAGCACAAACTTCTGCGGCTCCGACGATGCGGCCAGGATCCGATCGCGCAGCTCCGGCGGCGGCGCCACCGGCCGCACGCTCAGCGCCAGCATGCCCAGCTCGTCGTACTGATCAGCCATCCACCAGACCTCTTCCTTTCAGATACGTAGCGAGCTTCTCCAGGGCAAGTCGCATCCTGCCTTTGACCGTGCTCAGGGGCACACCCGCCATCTCGGCGATCTCCGCCTGCGTGAAACCGCCGAAGTACGCGAGCTGCACCGCTTCCCTCTGCTCTTCCGGCAGCTCCGCGAGCGCAGCCCGGACCGCCATGCGCTCCTGAGCAGCGACAGCCTCCTCTTCCGGACCCGCGGCGGCCGTCTCGACCTCTGGACGCAGCGCCAGCTCGCGGCGCTCATGGAGTGACCGGCCCCGAAGCTGGTCGATGGCTCGGTTGCGGACCGCAGCGATCAGCCACGTGCGCAGCGACCCACGCGCTGGATCGAAGCCGCGTGCCGCGTACCAAAGCTTCAAGAACGCGTCCTGCACGGTGTCTTCGGCCCGCCCTGGATCGCCGAGCACCCGCAGCGCGACGCCGTAAGCCAACGACCCGTAGCGGTCGTACAGCTCGGCGAGCGCCGACGGATCTCGCGCCGCCATGCGCCGAGCAATCTCCGCGTCGCCGCCGGCCACGGCGATCAGGCTAGGACTCGAGCACCTCCAGCGCCACCCCGCGACGGCCGGTGAGCGCTTCGATCGGCGCGTGGCGAGGCGCGGCGATAGCCCAAGCCTCGTTCTCGATCAGCCGGCGTCCCCACGAGGGATTCACCGCCATTCGTTCCCGAGCCTCGTACAGCGCGCGCGACATCAGCTTGATGCCCGAGAGTCCCGGCAGCTTGCCGATCTTCTCGTCGATGGCGAGCAATTCCTCTTCCCCCTGCTCGTCGTCGAACAGGTAGGTCGCGAGAGCGTCCACCTCTTCCTGCTTCTTCACGCCCTTTCCGACCGGCACCCACAGTCGGTTCAGCGCCCAGCGGTCGATGCGCTGCGCCGCGACGTTGTCGGTCAGCCACTCCTTGGCGGAGTTGAAGTAGAAGGCGTAGTGGCGGCGCTCATCCTTGATGATCCGGGCGAGCAGATCCGCCAGCACCGGGTGCTTCGACTTGCGGATCAGCGCACCGTACCCCGTGAGCGTGGTCAGCTCGTTGATGGCGCCGATGGTCAGATAGATGGCCGAGAAGTCTTTGGTCAGCCATGAGCCGGCCATTGTGGTAAGGATGCTGACGCTGTTCTGGAAGCCGAGGTTCGCCCGCACCCGGGCGATCCGGTCCTGGGTGTCGAACTCGATCCCGTACAGGTTGAGGAGCTTGCCCAGGTTCTCGCCGTGCCAGAGCTCCTCGTAGTTCCA
This sequence comes from Candidatus Dormiibacterota bacterium, assembly GCA_036518815.1. Lineage (GTDB taxonomy): Bacteria > Chloroflexota > Dormibacteria > Dormibacterales > Dormibacteraceae > CF-118. Next base: position 14,732 of record DATDML010000003.1, on the reverse strand, counting down.
GCAGGCCAGGAAGGCGGTCAGGATCGGGTCCATGCAGGCCTTGGTGACCAGCAGGTGCGAGAGATAAAGAGGGACGTGGTTCTCGATGTCCATCATGTAGTGCAGGCAGAAGAGGTCGCCTTTGGACAGTGGGTGGCGGGCGACGTCATCCCAGGCCACGCCTGTCGTGTCCAGCTTCTTGGACTCTTCCTTGTAGCGCTCGATGCTGAAGCTCATGGCTCGCTGACTCCTCCCTCAGAACCGGTTTCGACCCCTGATACGAACCTACCGGCCGGGTGGATCATCGCGCGCTCCAGATGGAGACGCAAGTGCAGCTTTTTGTGCGCAAAAAAAGTTGCCAGGCGGCGATCACACACGCGCCGGGCGCGTTATATGCTTAACAACAACTAGTAGTTACTTAACACCTCTAGTCCTTCACCGCCATGAGCGAAACAGCATTTTTCGGCCGATACGTGGATCCGATGGCCGGCGCGCGCGGAGCGCGCGTGCGCCGCATGCTGCTGGAGCAGGTCCGCTACGCGCTCACCACCGAGCCGGCTGCACTGGAGATGGAGCCGGACCTGCCCGCGGACAGCGTCACCTACATCCGCGGGCGGGTCTCCATCACCGTCGGCGCGATAGTGGTCCGGCTCAACCAGGAAGGCTTCACCGAGAGCGACCGCCTCTACGAGATTCGCGACGGCCTGGCCCAGGGCCGGCCGGTCGGGAGCAACGAGCTCGAGTGGCTGAACACGATCATCGCGACCGAGAGAGGACGATCTACTAGGACCTGAGCGTTTCTATGGCGGACTGACCGGCGTCCATCCAGGCCGGGTCCGCGAGCCAGCTCTCCACTCCCCACAGCAGCACCACCTCGACCGGCGCGTTGCGGTAGATCTTTGCCTCCTGCAGGAGGTCGTCGGTTGAGAAAGCGCCAGGGTCTGATGACCACGGCTGCGCCTGCAACTCGGTCAGCCACACGTGCTTGCCCTCCGTCCTGGCCAGCCCGGCCCAGAAGCCGATGGCCTCGGCCTTCCAGGAGCTGCGCAGCGCAACCGTCGTGAAGCGGAAGGGCATGTGCGGCCCGTCTACATAAATGTCGAGGCCGAGCGCGTCGCCTTGGGCGAGAGCGCTCGTCGGGTGGCCGCTCCTCGCCAGGCCGACAGCGTCGAGCGGGCCGGCGAACGTCATCTGCAGCCAGTCCTCGATCACGTTCCAGCCGTCGAAGGTCGTGGTCGAGGCGCGATGGTTCGGATCGAGCCGGTGCACTTCGCCGATCTCCCAGGCCATCTGCTCGGGCGTGATCTGATCGTCGCCGGTCGTGTCGTTGACCACGTAGTCGAGCGCCTCGTTCTCGACCTGCCAGGCATACAGCAGCGGTGACGAGCGATACCGCATCACCGTGCTGTCGAAGTAGTCGCGATACGGCGCGTTCTGCTGCGCAAAGTCGATTTCGGGTTGCTCGCGAGCCCCGGCCCACTCCGGCATGTGCAGCTCGGGATACACGAAGTTGCGCGCGCCGACCGTGAGGATGACGCGCGTGGGTCGTGGCGCAGTCTTGTTGTGGTCCGCGACCACTTCCAGCAGCTGATCGGTCACGGTGTAATCGAGCTCACCCGGGCTCGGCTGCGTGAGGTTCCAGTACACGGGCAGCCGCACCAGGTCGGGGTTTGTCCTGTTCAGCAGCAGCGACAGATCTGCCGACGGATCGCGGTTCTGCCACTCGCTCAGCAGCGGGCTGTAGCTGAAGCCCACCAGCGGCGCCGGCGGAGGCGGCGAAAACGGCGCTTCGCTGCCCAGCAAAAGTGCGCACGCGAGCAGGCCCATGAGGCCGGCGCTCGCGTGTCTTGCTCTGGACCGTGCGCTGAGAGCTTCTATCTCAGCGTGTGTACACGGCCAGCCCGCGTTCGGTAGCTCACCAGTTACACCCCGATTTGTTCAACGTTTCGTGCAATTACGGTACCGCTTCGGCCAAAGCCTTCGAGGCGGCTGCGCGTTGCTCTCGTGTTGATCAGGGAGCGGGGAATTACACATTGAGCGACTTCTCGGCACGAGGTCAGCGCACTGCCGGCAGCCGGCCCGCACATGCGTGGCCCAGGACCGCGCGCATCGTGGCCGGCTTCGTCATCGCCGCACTAATCGGGCTGCTGGCCTATTTCCTTCCTCTCTTCCAGTCCGCTTCGACGCCGATCGTGACCTCGGGCGGCGGGCTCATCAATCCTGTGGCCGGACCGACGCAGCCCTTCACGGTGCTGCTCCTCGGCTCCGACAACGACACGAAATTCGCTCCCGACCAATACAACACGCAATCGATGATCGTCGTCCGCGTCGACCCTGGCGCGAAGCAGGCGACCATGATGTCGATCCCGCGCGACCTGTGGGTACCGCTTGGCGGGCAGCTCGGGATGGGAAAAATTTCAACCGCCTATCACAACGGCGGTCCCCAGGCCGCCATCAACGCCGTGGAAACGAACTTCCACATCAACATCGACGACTACGTCTGGATCGGTCTCGCAGGCCTGGTCAAGGTGATCGACAAGCTCGGCGGCGTGAATCTCGTCATCACCAACCCGGTGCTCGATGACTTCTATCCCGACGACCTCAGCACCGACAGCGGCCCGTACAGCTATTACCGGGTCGGCCTTCTGCCCGGGCCGGTGCACCTCGACGGGGTGCATGCGCTCCAGTACGTGCGGTCGCGTCATGGCGACCTGCGGGGCGACTTCGCTCGGTCGGAGCGACAGCAGGAGCTGCTGCTGGCGATGAAGGCTCAGGCCAAGCACCTGAACGTCGCCGATTTTCCGGACATCGCATCGGCGCTCAACGGCGAGATAAAGACGAGCATCAGCCTCGACCGCGCGCGTGCATTGTTCGGCGTCCTCGACCAGTACGACAGCTCGCACATCAAGCGGATCGTCCTGGGCCCGCCGTACACATCCGAAGGTTGGGCCGGCGATCAGTCGGTCGTCTTTCCGGACTGGTCGCAGATCCAACCCGTCGTGAGCCAGAACTTCCCCTGATGAAGGTCCTGACTTATGCCGTCCTTCTGCTCGCGATGTGCGCGTTCGGCTTCGGCGTCTACAAGGCTGCTGGACTGCTCAGATCCGACACCACGCACGTGCAGAAGCCCACGTCGACTTACGCCGAATCCCTGCCCGGAACGATGTACCTCGCGCAGGGCGGCGCCATTTACAAGTTCCACGGGGGGACGTTCACGCAGATCACCGATGACGCGGGTTGGACGCAGCCATCGGCGTCGCCTGACGGGACCAGGCTCGTGGCGGTGCAGCGTCACCTGAACTATTCAGACGTGTATCTGCTCGACGCCAACGGGCGCGTTCAGCAGCAGCTGACGCATCTGCAGTCGTCGACGGTCGAGGCCAACCACTGGGCGTTGCAGCCGCGTTTCAGCGCCGACGGCTCCGACGTGTTCATCGCGTACGACTTCAAGGATGCTGGCGGCACGTACAAGGTGGACCTCTCCATCCTGGCAATGCGCGCCGACGGCACCGGCAGCGGCCAGTTGTGGACCGCGCCCAACCAGTACACCGGCGGCGACACCGACCCGGTGCCCCTGCACGACGGCGGGCTCATCTACACCAAGTACTCGATCACCGACCAGGGCGCCGTGCACTCGCAGATCTGGCTCACGACCAGCGCGGGTGCGACGGGTGTGGCGCTCACGCAACCCGAAGAAGACTGCGGGCAACCGGCCTTGACTTCCGATGAAAGGAGCATCGTCATGATCTGCCGCCACGGCCAGCTGCAGTCGACGGAGCTGGTGATGGCGAGCTTCAACGCGACGGGCGGCAGCATCGGCGCCGAGGCCGTCCTCGTCCAGGGTCAGCTCGCGGCGTCGCCCGCCTTCTCGCCGGACGGCAGGACCATCGCGTTCCTCGCGCCCGTCCAGGAAGGGGGTTCGTTCCAGCTGTGGACGGTGCCTGCATCGTCGACATCCTCGCCGCCCACTGCCCACCCGATCACGCAGAGCGTCGGCTTCGACGCCTCCGCGCCGCCTGTGTGGGACGGCAAGTAGCCCTCGCGAATTCCCGCATACGTAGTAGCCGTGCTTTTCCGCATGGACGTTTTTGCAGTAACGAGATGCTCAACAAGGGAAAGGGTCAAGGCGGACGGAACGACGTGCCCGACCTGCGCACGCAGTGGGAGTCACTGCTCGATCAGGTCTGGCGATCAGAGGCCGATTGGCGACTGTGGGACCGGCTCGATGCCGCTGTCCGGATGGACGCTCTGCGCGAGCAGCGCGACCAGCAGAAGCCCGCGGCTTAAAGCGATAGCCCATTCGGTAGTCGAAGAGGCCAATACGTTGCTTAGTTGAGGTGCCGGCCAGCAATGGTTTGGCGCCTCAACTGAGACAGCATCCAAAGGAGGATTGCGGTTGTGAAGTGCGACGTTTGTGACCAGGAGTTCGACACCGAGGCGCAGCTCGACCAGCACAAGGCTGAGATGCACGCGAACGAGCCCATGCAGGGTTCGGACGACAATCTCGAAGAGCCGGACTACAAGAAGGCGAGCGGCGAGTAGGTTTCGTTTCGTTAGTCCAGAAAATGACCGGCGGCCTTCGGGTCGCCGGTCTTTTTTTATGCGCGGGGCAGGGGCAGCTCCACTTCGAAGGTCGCCCCGCCGCCCGGCGTATTCTTGACTCTGACGCTTCCGCCGTGAGCACCGGCGACAGCTGACACGATCGACAGCCCAAGCCCGGCGCCGCCGCTGTCGCGACTGCGGCTCGGGTCGGCTCTATAAAAAGGTTCGAACACGCGGGCCGCGTCATCCGGCGCCAGGCCCGGCCCGTGGTCGACCACCGACACGGTCGCAACCCCGTCGACCGACGCGAGCGCGACCTCGACCGGAGTGTCGGCCGGCGTGTGCACGAGTGCATTGCGCATGAGGTTGCCAACCGCCTGGCGCAAGCGGGTGTCGTCGCCCGCGATGACGATGGGCGACGGGGCATCCAGGGTGATCGAGCGGTTCGGCGCGACGGCATGCGCGTCGCTCACCGCGTCCTTCACGATCGCCTGCAGATCCACCGGCTCGTGTTCCAACGGCCGGCCTTGTCCCAGGCGGGCCAGCACCAGCATGTCGTCGACCATGACGGACATGCGCTTTGACTCCTCCTCGATGCGTCGCCTCGCCAAAGCCGCGTCCTCGGGCGAGTGTTCTGCTCCGCGCCTCAGCATCTCCGCGTAGCCCCGCACCGAAGTGAGCGGCGTGCGCAGCTCGTGCGACGCGTCGGCGATGAAACGGCGCAGCCGAGCCTCAGAGCGCGTGCGCTCGCCAAAAGCCGATTCGATCTGACTGAGCATGCTGTTGAGGGCGATGCCGAGGCGGCCGATCTCGGTTTGTCTGTTCGCGGGCTCGACCCTGCGCGTGAGGTCTCCCGCAGCAATGTCGCCCGCGACGGCGGCCATACGCTCGAGCGGCCGCAGGCCGATGCGGATGATCAGCAGCGCGAGGATTGCCGTCGCCGCCACGACACCCAGGCTGATTAGCACCTCGAGCTGGAGTAGCTGGCTCAATGTCGATTCGACGTCGTTGAGCGGGATCGCGAGGACCACGTAATCGCCGTGGAACAGGTCTTCAGGCCAGATCGAGGCGCGGTAGTGCGGAACGCCGTTGATTCCCTCCAGAGTGCGCACGGAGGGAGAGTTCTCTGACGCGGTCGGTAGTGGCTTTGGCAGGACCGGTTCGGCGGTCGAGCTCGATGTGGTGCCAAAAGGCACCAGGCGCTTGGCCTCGCGCACAGTACCGTCCGGGGCTACCCGCTCGATGATCGTGTCTGCCGGCAGGCCCGTACCCGCCGGCGGTCCGTTGCCCTGAGATGGTCCTCCGAGACCGCTGATGGCAACGTTGTGGCTGGTCGACAGCTGCGCGTCAACGCGACCGATCAAGAAGTTCTGCAGCGCGGCATAGGTGGCACTGTCGGCGATGAGCAGACCTACGACGACGAGGGCGACGATGCCGAGGAGCAGGCGCCCGCTCAGTGAGCGAGTCATCGGGCTACGAGCGCGGCGCGCGGAGGACGTAGCCCACGCCACGCACCGTGTGCACGAGTGGCGGCCCGTTGCGATCGATCTTGCGGCGGAGGTAGCTGATGTACGTCTCCAGCACGCTGGCGTCGCCGCCGAAGTCGTAGTGCCACACGTGGTCCAAGATCTGGCTCCGCGTGAGCACGCGACCCGCGTTGACGAGCAGGTAGCGCAGCAGCCGGTACTCGGTGGTCGTGAGCTCGATCACCTTGCCGGCGCGACGCACCTCGTGCGCCTCGTCGTCGAGCTCGAGGTCGGCCAGCTGGAGATGCCCGCTCTCCTCCCCGCTCGCACCGTGACGCCGCAGCACCACGCGGACGCGCGCGACCAGCTCCTCGATGCTGAACGGCTTGGTCACGTAGTCATCCCCGCCGACGGTCAGGCCGTGCACCTTGTCCTCGGTCGCGTCGCGCGCGGTGAGAAAGATGATCGGTACGCGGTGGCCGGCGCTGTTCAGACGGCGCAGCACTTCGAGCCCGTCGATGTCTGGCAGCATCACGTCGAGGATCACCAGCGCGGGCGAGAACTGGCTGACCGCTGTGAGCGCGGCCCTGCCGGTGGCCGCCGTCTTCACCGCAAAGCCTTCGTAGCGAAGCGCCATCGAGACAAGCTCGGTGATGTTGGGCTCGTCGTCCACGACGAGGACCCGGGCTCCGTTCTGGCCCGCCCTGGTGGTCACACCTGAGATCTTGAGTTCGATTCCTGTGAGTTTGCTGAGAGAATCCTGGGGGCTGGCTCTGGATCCGGCCAGCGGCTTGTGCGCTCGACGGCGCCGTCGCGGCTCACCAACCGCGCGGGCAGCGAGCGCGCTTCGAGCCATTCAATGGCGGTCGCGCCCATGACGATCGCCGCGGTCGACCCGATATTGGCGTCGACGCAGCTCGCCGCGAAGACTGTGACGGTGCGCCAGCGTCCGGCGGCCGGCAGGCCGGTCTCCGGGTCGATGATGTGATGCAGCTCCACTCCGCCGCGCGTCCATCGGCGCACGGTGGTGCTGGACGTGGCGATTCCGCCGGCGGTGATCGCGATGGTCTCATCGCGCTCGTCGATGGCGGCGCCGCTGTCTTCGCTGACCTGGATGTTCCAGCCGCCGAGCGGAGCTTCGCCCGCGACCGCGATGTCGCCGCCCAGGCTCAACAGGACGCCGCCTTCACCAGCCGCAGCGGCGGCGGCCAGGTCTGACGCCAGCGCCTTGGCCGTCGAGCCGAGGTCGAGCTCCACACCGTGCGGAAGCCGGAGCCGGCGCGAGGCCTCGTCGTAGCGGACCGCTTGCCAGCCCGGGATGGTGCTCGCGATCAGGCGCAGCGGCGCGCCATCGGCGGGCACGAGCCCGAAATCCACGTCGTACCCGGCCAGGCGCACAGCGCGCCCGACGGTCGGGTCGACTGCGCCGTCGGTGATGCGCGCAGCGCGCAGCGCCTCGGCGATGAAACGGCCGAGCAGCGGGCTGACCTGCACCTCGCTTTCCGGCACGGCGTTGATGCGCGACAGCTCGCTGTCCGGTCGAAACCGGCTGGCAGCGGCATCGATATCGCGCAGCACCTGGTCGACGGCGGCCTTGGCTGCGGCCAGGCGCGCCGGCCGGGTCACGATCACGCGCAGCGAGCAACCGAGCGCGCGGTCGTCAGCTATCGCGAGATCGCTCATCGCGAAGTCTGCGTGCCACGCGCCAGTGCCAGCGCGAGCACCGGGCAACCCGCAACCGCCTTCTGCGCGTGCGATAGCAAATGCCTGGGCACCGGGCCGGGCGCGATGATCGGGTAACCCCAGTCGTCGAGGCGCACGAGCTCGGGCAGCATCTCGGCGCAAAGTCCATGACCGTCGCAGCGGATGCGGTCGATGCGCAGGACCTGGTCGCTGCTCACGCCACCCTCGCACGCCAGTGGGGCGGATGGTTCGCGAAGTCCGTGCCGAACACGTCGAGAGCCGAGCGCAGGAACATCACGGCGCCGTCGGGATGCCGGCACGCGCCGCGGCCTCCGATCTCCTCCGACCAGCGGCGCAGTCGCGCCACATCGTCTGGGTTGGTGCCGCGCTCGGCGATGCGCCCGGTGGCGTCGGCCAATGCGCGCAGCCCGAAGAAGCAGGGACCGCACTGCGCCGAACTTTCGGTCGCGAGGTAGCGCATGATCCGCGCCGTCTCGCAGACGCCGCACCCGACGTCGTGCAGAAAGCCGACCACGCCGCAACCCAGCGTCAGGCCGCGATCGCGCAACGCGGCGGGTTCCAGCGGCAGGTCCCACGCTCCGTCTGCGTGCGACCACGCACCGAAGTAGCCGCCGAACAACAGGGACTTGATGGGTCGCGGCCCGCCACCAGCCAGCTCGAACACCTCGCGCACCGAGGTCCGCTGCGTGACCTCGAGCACACCGGGCGCGGTGACCGCGCCCGCGGCGGTGACGAGGACCGTGGGATTCGAGCGGAACCACTCCGCGCCGTAGCGCGCGACCAGCGCGACGTGTCCCAGGGTCTCGACGTTCTGGATGAGCAGGCCCGACTGGTGCGGTGATGGGGGCCGTGACGTCGGACGCGCGACGCCCTCGGCGACCAGGTGAGCGACCGCGCTCGACTCGCCGGCGACGTATCGAGCCGGCGCTCCCAGCAAACGGGCCTGGCGCAGGAAGGGCTCGGGCCGCTGGGCCAGCGCCGCGGCCATCGCCATGTACGCCTGGGTGTGAGCTTCGCCGACCACCACCGCGAGCTGTTTCGCGCCAACGCCACGGGCGGCGACGAGCGCGCCGTCGAGGACAAGGTGAGGGCGCGTCGCCATCAGCACGCGGTCCTTCATGCTCTGCGGCTCGCCTTCGGCGCCATTGACGACCAGCATCGTCTCGCCGCCGCTGGCTGCGACCGAACGCCACTTGCGACCGACAGGAAAGCCCGCGCCGCCGCGGCCGGTGAGCCCGCTGCGCTCGACGACGTCGACGAACGCTTTGCCCGTCGAGGGCAACGGTCCGAGTCGCTGGACGTGGCTGTTCAGCGACTCGGCGCCCGCGGCGAGGTCAGGGCCCGCGAGCAGGCGCAGGCGTCCGGTCATCTCGGCCTGCGGTCGACCGCTGCCTCGAAGCCTGCGCGATGCTCGGCGAGCGAATCCGGCGAGCCACCGATGACGCGATAGACGACGGCGAAGCCGACGGCGGCCACGCAGACCAGCGTCAGCGCGAACGACCACGTCGACCACGCGTCAGTGCCGGTGCCAAGGCCGTGAATGACGCCGAGCGGCCACGCCGCATATGTGAGCCAGTGGATCGTCCGCCACACGCGCCGGCCGATAGATTCGCGCAGCAGGCTGGTGATGACGATCGCGGCGAGAAGCTCCGCGGCGATGGTGCCGAGGCCCAGCCAGAAGGTTCTGTAGTAGGACGAGAAGGGGATGATCGCCGCGGCCCACCCGAGGTGGGTGAACGGATCCACGACGGCCGTCACGATGTGCAGGCCGAGAAAGATCAGCGTGACCAGAGCGAGGTTGCGATGCAGGCCTGTGGTCAGGAAGCGCGGCCAGCCCGGCGCTTGAAAACGCACGGTCGAGAGCACGCCGAGCACGACGACGGCGCTCAGCAGCACGAGGCTCACCGCGCCCGCGCCGCGGGTCGTGTACCAGAGGACCTGGTCGGTCAAATCAGTTGGAGCCGCCGGTTACCGCGACCGCAGTGCCTGACTTGCCGGCGCTGACCGACCCGGCGGTGATGCCCGAGCTGGTTGAAGAGCTGCTCGATGAGGTAGACGTCGAGCCCGAAGTCGTGCTGGTGGCTGAAGCCGTCGAAGCGGTGGTGGTCGACGCCGATGCCACCCCCGGGATCGTCTCCGCGCCGACGTAGCCGAGCGCTCCGACGCCCGCCAGCCCGCCGATCACCGCGCCGGCCGTCAGGCGTCCTAGGAGCCGGTTGGCTGCATCGCGAGTGTTGATCTTCCGCTGGAGCTCCAGCTGTCGTGGACTCATGACGGCAGCATCCCGTTCCGCCCTGAATCGGACCTGGGAGCCCGCTGAGAGATTCCTGAGAACGTTTCCTGCCGGCACATATAGAAAGGAGAGGCGCCGCGCGCCGTCTCTGGTTATCCGAACGCTTGGCGAGCCACAAAGAGTACGTTGGCCGGCCTTTCCGCCAGGCGCCGCAGGTACCAGCCGTACCAGGCCGGCCCGTAGGCGATGAGCTGGCGCGCCGTGTGGCCTTCCGCGGCGAGCTTGACGAGCGCCTCGGACTGGATGCCGTACAGCATGTTGACCTCGATCTGGGCCTTGTCGAGCCCGAGCGCCTCGCCGTAGCTCGTGACGCGCCGAACCATCGGCACGTCATGGGTGCCGAGCACGAGGCGGAGCTTGCCCCGCTTGACCTCGGGCAGCATGAACGCGCACAGCGCGAGGTAGTTCGCATCGACGTCCTTCTTCTCCGGGAATGCCCGGTCCGCCGGCTCCGCGTATGCGCCTTTCACCAGGCGGATGGTCGGCTCCAGCGGCAGCAGCCTGCCGATGTCGCGAGCCGTCCTGTAGAGATAAGCCTGGATCGCCAGGCCGACGCGCTCGTTCTTCTTTCGCACCGCCGTGTATAGGTCGAGGGTCGCGTCGGTGTAGGCGGTGCCCTCCATGTCGATCCACAGCACGCCGTCGACCTTTTCAGCCGCCGCGGCCAGGCGCTGCAGGTTGGCAAGCGCCGCCGCAGGGTCGATGTCGAGACCGACGTGCGTCGGCTTGACCGAAACGACCGGATCGACGCCGGCTTCTTTGGCTTTGACCAGGACCATCTCGAAGTGCTCGACGACCGCCGTCGCTTCGGCCAGGTCGGTGACGTTCTCGCCGAGCTCCGTGAACAGGACCCCGACGTGCTGCGGCTTGGCGGCGACCGCGGCCTTCAATGCGTCCTCGAACTGCTCGCCCGGCATGAAGCGCCTGACGGCCCGGCGGACGAACCCCCACTGCGGCACGTGCTCGGCGAGCCATGGGTTGCTGGCGCACCACAGCAGGAGGCCCCTCATCGGACGATGCGGTTCAGGATCTCTTTGGGGTCGTGCTCAGCGTCCAATTCCTCTCCTAATGCGTCGCGGGGGTGCTCCGGCTTCGCCGGAGCACTACTCCGCTCTTCAATCGCGCTCGCAAGCGTGGCATGGCGCGGGGGGGTTCCCCACAAGGGGGGCTCCCCTTGTGCCCATGCCCCTCATCGGGGTTGATGGTAAATCGGGGTTCTACGTGGCGACGTGGCAGGCCGCTTCGTGCGCTGGTCGCAGCGGGCGCAGCAGCGGAGTCTCGACCGAGCAGCGCTCGATCGCGTACGGGCAGCGCCAGCGAAACCGGCAGCCCTCTGTCGGATTGATCACGCGGGGCGGCTCGGCGACGTCAGATGTGGCGGGCAGCGAGATGGGCGCCCGCGGGTCGGGCACCGCCGACAGCAGGAGCTGCGTGTACGGATGCTTGGGATTGGCCAGGACGTCCTCGGCAGGCCCGGCTTCAGCGATACGGCCCGCGTACATCACCACGAGCCGATCCGCAACGTAGCGCGCGCTCGCGATGTCATGCGTGATGTAGAGGAACGAGATTCCTTCGTTGCGGCGCAGGTCCGCCATCAGGTTGAGCACGCCGATGCGCACCGAGACGTCGAGCATCGACACGGGCTCGTCGGCCAGGATCAGCTCGGGCCTGCACGCAAGCGCCTGCGCGAATCCGATGCGCTGGCGCTGGCCGCCGCTGAGCTCGTACGGAAACTTGTTCAGGAATTCGAGGGGCGGTGAGAGCCCCACCGATCGCAGGATGCGCGCAGCTTCCTGGTCCCGTTGCGCATGTGAGAGCTCGGGTCGATGGAGCTTGAGCGCGCGCATGATGCCGTGCGACACGCGGTATACAGGGCTCAACGAGCCATATGGGTCCTGGAACACCATGGGCACGCGCGCTGCATAGTCGAGGCGCTGGCGCCGCGACCGCATCTGCGCCAGCGGGCGGCCGTGGTAGAGGATCTGGCCGCTGGTAGGTCGATAGACGCGCGCAAGCAGGCGCGCGACGGTGCTCTTGCCGCTGCCGCTTTCGCCAACCAGCGCCACTATCTCGTTGGCGCCGATGGTCAGGTCGAAGTCGTCGACCGCGTGCAGCGTGCGCCGGACGAGGGGGCCGCCCAGCTGAAAATGCCGCGACAACCCGACCGCCCGGATGATGGGCTCGGCGGTGTCGGCTTTGAGCTCAGCGGTTATCTGCATAGAGGTGACAGCGGATGTCGACGTCCTCGCGCTGGTAGAAAGGTGGCTCGATGGTCTTGCAGTGCGGCATGACCTGCGGGCAACGCGGGTGGAACCGGCAGCCGGGCGGCGGATGCGCCAGGTCCGGCGGGCTGCCCGGGATCCCGGCCAGCGCCTGACGCGGCCCGCGGATCGACGGAAAGGAGCCCAGCAATCCCGACGAGTACGGATGCTTCGGATCGGAGAAAACCTTGTTGGTCGGGCCGATCTCCATCACCTGGCCCGCGTACATCACCGCGAGCCGATCAGAAAAATGGCTGACGAGCGACATGTCGTGCGTGACGAAGATCGCCGCAAAGCCGATCTTCTTCTGCAGCTCTTTGATCTGCAGCATGAGCGACCGCTGCGCGACCACGTCGAGCGCGGACGTCGGCTCGTCCATGATCACCAGCTCCGGCGTGAAGACGAGCGCCATCGCGATCATCGATCGCTGTCGCATGCCGCCGCTCAGCTGGTGCGGAAAGCTCTTGAGGTGCACCGGGTCGATGCCGACGAGGCGCATCACCTCTTCCGATCGCGCGCGGATCTTGCTGTCCCGCATGTCCTCGTGCGCCTTGATCGCGTCGCGGAGCTGCGCGCCGATCGTCAGCACCGGGTTGAGCGCGTTCATCGCGCTCTGCATCACCACCGAGTAGTGACGCCAGCGGACATGCCGCAGCTCGTCCTCGTCGAGCGTGACCATGTCCTTGCCTTGGAAGTGGACGTCGCCGGAGACAATCCGCGCCGGTGGGCTCAGCAGTCGTGCGATCGCGAACAACAATGTCGACTTGCCGCATCCAGACTCGCCGACGATGGCCAGGAACTCGCCCGGCGCGACCGCGAGCGATACGCGATCCACCGCGCGTACAGAGCCGTACTCGACTACCAGGTCGTTGACCTCCAGCACCGGTCGCGTCGCGATCATTTGGTTTTCTTGACCGGCCGCAGCGCCGGGTTGCTGATCTCGTCGAACGCGTAGTTCAGCAGCGCAAAGGCGGCGCCGAGCAGCGCGATGCAGATGCCGGGCGCGAGCACCCAGATTGGGGAACCGGCGAGCAGAGCGCCGTTGGCCTGGGCCCAGTAGAGCATGGTTCCCCAGCTCAGGTCGTTCGGGTCGCCGAGTCCAATGAACTGCAGGCCGGCAGCGGCGAGCACTGAATAGAGGGCCGCGCCGAGAAAGATCGCGACGATCAGCGAGGTCATGTTGGGCAGGACCTCGAACACGATGATGTAGAGGCTTCTCTCTCCCCTGACGCGCGCCGCCTCGAGGAATTCACGGTTTCGCAGCGACAGTGCTTGCGATCGCAGCTGGCGCGCTCCGTAAGACCAGCCCGTGATGACGATGACCGCGATGAGGACCGCTACGCCGCCGCTCTTCGCGTAGGCGGCGACGATGATCATCAGCGGCAGCGTGGGGATGACGAGGAAGACGTCGGTGAAAAGGTTGAGCACATGGTCCGCCACTCCGCCGAGGTACGCGGCGGACACGCCGATGGCCAAGGAGATCAGCGTCGCCATCAGGCCCGCGATGATCGCCAGCAGCAGCGACTGGCGGGTGCTCCATACAAGCTGCGAGAAGATGTCCTGCCCAAACGATGTGGTGCCCAGCAGGTGGGCAGGCGAGGGCCGCAGGATCGGGTCGAACTGCAGCGAATGCGGGTCGTAAGGCGCGATCACCGGCGCGAGCAGCGCCACGAGCGCAAAGAACGCGAGCATGACGAGCCCCGCCAGCGCCTTCTTGTTCTGAAGCAGTGCCGCCGCCAGACCGGCGAGCACGCCGGCGCGGCTGGAAATCGGCGGAGACTCGATCGGCGCCACGTCGGTGACGACGCGGACCGCCATCTCTTACGAAGCCTCCCGCGTGCGCGGATCCAGCCACGCGGTGAGGAAGTCCGCGGCCAGCACCGCCACGAGGACGGCGACGGTGATGAGGAAGAACAGCGTCTGCATCAGCGAGAAGTCCTCGCTGTGCACCGCCTGCAGCAGCGTGAAACCGAGTCCCGGATAGTTGAAGACGATCTCGACCAGGATCGCGCCGCTGATCACGAAGCCAAGGGACATCGCGAAGCCGGTGAGGTTCGGCAGGATGGCGTTTCGGCCCGCGTACATGAACATGATTCGCACCGGCGAAAGGCCCTTGGCGCGCGCCATCTTCACGTAGTCCTCGGCGAGCGTCGTGATCATCGTGTTGCGCATCGTCAGGATCCAGCCGCCGATCGACGTGATGACGATCGTCAACGCCGGCAGGAAGCCGTGGGCCAGCACCTCTCCCACGAACGACCACGACAGGTTGATCTGGTCGGTGAGGTCGTAGCCGAAGCCGAGCGGAAACCACCGCAGCGTGAAGGAGAAGACGAGCAGCAGCAGGAGGCCGATCCAGAAATAGGGAATCGCCCCGACCACGATGAACGTCGGCGGCAGCAGTGCGTCGAAGATGCCGCCGCGACGCCACGCCGCGAGCATCCCGATCAAGGTGCCGAGGATGAACGCGATCACGGTCGCGGTGCCGAC
>DATDML010000002.1:0-13283 GCA_036518815.1 Candidatus Dormiibacterota bacterium | reverse complement strand
GAGCTCGCAGGCGGGACGTTCACCGTGAACAACTCTGGGACGTTCGGGACGCTGTTCAGCTACTCGGTGATCAACCCCGGCCAGGCGGGCATCCTGACGATGGAGGCGATCCAGGAGCGCCCGGTCGCGGTAAACGGCATGATCGGGATCAAGCCGATGATGTATCTCTGCTTCTCGTTCGACCACCGCGTGCTTGACGGCCTGCAGGCGGCGCGGTTCCTGACCTCGTGCCGGAAATGGCTCGAATCAGTGAGTCTGGAGACTCCGGTCTACTAGCCAGTCTCTTCCCCAGCTCTGCTGGGGAGGCCGCTGCGCCACCGCGCTCCACGCGGCGGCTAGCGGTGCCGGGAGGGGTGATCGGTAGACCTACCTCTCGATCAACAGGATGGAGATGAAGAAACTCGCGAAAACCGTCTGCGTGCCCAGGGCCAGCAAAACCACCGCCGGAATAACCTCGCGCATCGTCAGCGACGGATCCAGCTGACCGAAGCCGACCGACTGCCAGCTGACCACCGCGGCGATCAAAGCGACAACTCCGGCGAATGACATGAACGCGCCCGCGGCCAGGCCGGCCTCGAGCGAGACCCGTCGCAACAGCCCTTCCAACGTCGGGTGCGGCGGGTGGAAGCCTTCCCGGATAGCGAAGATCTTCGTGAACACCGCAAACAGCACCAGCTGGTAACCCAGCAGGCAGAAGAATCCCGCCATCAGCAGCGTGTGGATGTCCAGGTGCAAGCTCCCGACGCGCAGCTGCCCGGGCAGCAGCGCCGCGGACAGAATGAAGCCCGCGGCGAAAAGCGCGAGACCGGGATACAGGAACAGCCACCGCGGACTGAACAGCAGCATGAAACGCAAGTGCCGCCAACCATCGCGCCACGTGCGCAGATGCGGCGGGCGCGAGCGGCCGTCCGGATGCAGAACCACCGGCACCTCGCCGATGCGCATTCCCTTCAGCGACGCCTTGATCACCATCTCGCTCGCGAACTCCATGCCGGTCGCGCGCAGCTGCATGCGCTCGAACGCGTCCTTGCGAAACGCGCGGAGCCCGCAGTGCATGTCGCGGATCGGCGTGTGGAAGAAAGTCCGGCTGATGTTGGTCAAAACGGGATTGCCAAACCGGTGCAGCAACGGCATCGCGCCAGGTTCGATACCCCCCGCGAACCGGTTGCCGACGACCAGGTCGTAACCGGCACGCAGCCGCTCGATGAACGGCCCTATCTCGCCGAAGTCATAGCTCGCGTCGGCGTCGCCCATCACCACGAACTCGCCGGCGGCGGCCTCGATGCCGCCGATGAGCGCCGAACCATAGCCCTTGCGCGCCACCTCGACCACCCGCGCGCCCAGCTCTCTCGCGATCACCGCGGAGCCGTCGGTGCTGCCGTTGTCGGCGACGATGATCTCAGCGTGCAGCCCTAGATGCTCGACCGCTGATTGCGCCTTCTGGATGCACCGCGCGACAGTCTCAGCCTCGTTGAGGCAGGGCATCACTATCGACACCTCGACGGCGGCGGGCGTGGCCGTGGTCGGGAGGCGGTCGCGCCGAGGGGCGATCTTCATATTCCGGTCAGCCTAACGCGCGAGCACTCGAAAACCGCTGCAGTACAGCAGTCCATGAATAACCTTTGCTCGTGTCGGACAGTACCCCGCTGCAGTGTCCTCGGTGCGGCCACTATCCCCTGGAGTCCATCGATATCTGCTGGGCCTGCGCGGACGGTGAAGCCGACGCGCCACGAGCGCGCCGCCTCCTCTCGGCGGCTGCCAGTGGCGACAGAGATGCCCGGCGAATCCTGAGGCAGGTCTGCGACAAGAGAGCCCTCCCGGTGCTCCTCGAGGCTTTGCGTGCCGGAGTCGATGGGGACGTCAAGACCGCGGTCGTATCAGTCCTGGGCGGCGCGGGCTGCGATGACCCGATTGCGGTCGAGATGCTGACAGCCGAGCTCTGGAGCACTGATGTCGAAGTCGCAGCCGAGGCCGCTGACGCCTTAGCGGACTCGACGGCAAATCCTGATGTCGTCAACGACGCCCTCGCGGCCGCTGCAATGGGGCGTGCCCAGCTGGAGGTGCGAGCCGCACTCGTTCTCGGCTGGCGCCACGACCAGCGGGCGCTGCCTATCCTCGAGCGCGAGATCACCAAGCCCTGGACTGAGGCTTACAACCTCAACCGAGCGCCCGCCACGATGCTCGGGCGCCTCGGCGCACCGGGTCGCGCGGCCCTAGCCAGGGTGTTGACTCAGGTCGTCGCGGCCCACCCAAAGGAACCGCAGCAGTGGTCGGGGCCGGATCGGACGCTGCGGTCCCTGATCGACGGACTCATCGGATTGCGTGGGACTCCCGACGGCGATGGCCTGGCGATCGCCCGGCGGATCGTGCAAGGCTGCGCCTGGGCAGAGGAGCGGCTGGAATACGCCGTGGCCGAGCGCGAAGGGCGTCGCCCAAGCTACGCGCCGCCTATTGATCCAATCGACCCGGCCGTTCGTGTGGTTCCCCGCTGGGGCATGCGGCTCCGGCGAGTTGCGGTCGCAGAGCCTGGCAGGACAACCAGGTTTGGCGGCCAGCCTTACTTTCCGGGCCGACCGATCTGGCCACTGCACCCAACCAATCGCTTGCCGTTGATGTTCCTCGGCCAGATAGCGGTGCCTGAATCTGTCGCCGGCGACGGAACGTGGCTGGCGCACGTCTTTGTTTACCCGACCATGGGGTTTGATGACGCGGTGAAGGACCCGGACTTTGGTTTCCCCGTCCCGCCGACCGCAGTCATCGTTCACCCGGCCGGACTCTGGTGGGGGCCGACCGACAGCCTCAGAGCCGGACCAACCTACCCATATGAGTCGCCGGTGGAGTGGCCGTCAGAAGATCCGGCGATTGATCGTTTCAAACCAGGTCCACAGTTCGGCTTCGTGATCACGCAGGTCGACCTGGTTCCCGGCGCCGACCCCATTGATTACACGCAGGTCGCTGCCAATGCCACGACCCACGACGATTGGAACAAAGTCGGCGGTACCGCTCTCTCGCTGCAGGGCGGACATCAGCAACGCCTCAGCGAAGGTTGGCGTTTCTTGGCTTCGTGGGACGCCTGGGCCGTAGGCCACGAGATGGGTGACGTTGCACACTGCTGCGTGTGGGTCAAGCCGGACGGTCGCGGCCTCCTCGACGTGGACGGCCATTGAAAAACCGCCGGAAAAAGAAATGACCCCGCTGGCTCGCCTCTCGGGAACTGAGACCTGCCTTGCGGCCTGTCCCTGTCCCCTCGAACGTTTCCCTCGGGGCCGAGGCAAAAGGTAAATGGCCCAGGCAAATCGTGCAAGTCCGAAAGTCAGTTCGCCGCCAACCCACTGCAAGTAGCCACGACGTCGACCGACGGAAGCTACGCTGAAGCAGCGCGATGGTGAAGCACGAACAGGCACTGAAGATCATCGAAGCCGCCCACCTGCACGCGTCTCACATCAACGTGCGCGTCTCAGTCGCCGTCGTCGACGCGGGCGCGCACCTCATCGCACTCGGCCGCATGGACGGCGCGAATCCAATCTCTCCGCAAATCGCCGAAGCGAAAGCGGTGAGCGCCGCGATGTTCCAGCGCGACGGCGGGGCGCTGCTCCAGACGGCGACCGAGCGCCCCGCGTTCTTCAACGCGGTCAGCGGCCTGGTGCGCACCAGCCTCGTGCCCGGGCATGGCTCGGTGCTGCTCGAGCAGGACGGCTCGATCGTGGGCGCCGTCGGCGTCAGCGGCGCGAAGCCCGAACAGGACCTCGAATGCGCCGAGGCCGGCGCCGGAGCCTTCGCCTAGGCCGCTAGCCGGATCGTGCGGATTGGCTCGTGTACCGCGCCACTCTTTTTCAGGTGACTCCAGAACAGGATCAGCTCGGTCGCAACCCACGGTTCGAGTCGCGGGATCGCCGGCAGCCCTGGTGGCCGCGCCCCCTCGCGCGCACGAGCCCGCGCCAGCGTCATGTGCGGCTGAAAGGGCCGCGGCTCCGGCGGCAGTCCGGCCGCCTGACATTCGGCTTCGACGCGTGCCGCCAGCGTTGTCAGCGCATCGACCCCGGAGTTCAGTCCGAGCCACACCACACGCGCCATGCGGCTCCGGCGGAACGTGCCGGCGTCGCCCAGCTCCAACGATATCGGCGGACCGGACGTCGCGTCCAGCCGGTCGGCGATTCCTTCCACCAGGTCGCGTTCGACCGAGCCGACGAACCGCACGGTCAGGTGGAGGTTGTCCGCGGCCGACCATCGAAACTCCGGCGCCAGCACCGCGCACCGGCTCAAGAACTCACCCAGCTGCTCGCGCTGCGGCCCAGGCAGAGGGACACCGAAGAACGCCCGGATCGTCAGCGGACGCGCTTCTTCCAGTGCTCTGTGACCCAGGAGCTCGGCGCACTCGGGCGCCAGCCGAAATGAGCCGTTACGGAGTCGAGGCCGTCGGCGATGTTCGGCAGCTGGATGGTGTTGATCTCATCGGGCGTCGCCACCGGGTTGTCCATCAGGATCTCCATCACGGCCGCGCCCGGCTGCAGAAGCTCTGGCATGACATGCAGCTTCCGCTTCTTGATGCCGCGCGCCTGGATGAACCAGTTGAACATGGTCTCGTATGTCACGACCTCGGGGCCGCCGAGCTCGATGATCTTGCCGAGCAGGTCGGCCTTGCCGATGGCCTCGACCACGCAGCGCGCTGCGTCTTCGCGGAGGATAGGCTGAATCTGCGTCTGGCCGTTACCCGGGATGATCAAGAAGGGTCCGAAGTCCGCGGCGCGTTCGAAGTCCACCAGCACGCCGCCCTCCTCGGCCAGGACGAACGAGAACCGAAGGATCGTGCCTGGGACGCCTGACTTGGCCAGCTCCTGCTCGCCCATCCAGCGTGAGGTGAGGTACTTGTACTTCTGGTCGAGGCGCGCGCCGATCGCGCTGACGAGGATCACCGACTTCGCTCCCGACGCCTTCGCAACCTCGCCAAGGATGCGCGGCCCATCTGCGTTGACCTCGAACATCGACTGCGGCTTGTTGCGCCGCACCGCCACCAGGCTGACGATGTGCTCCACGCCCTGGCACGCCTGCTGGAGGGACGCGGGGTTCAGGGCGTCGCCGACCATGACCTGCGCGCCGCGGACCTTGAAAGCCGCGGCCTTCATCGGGTCGCGCACAAGCACGCGGAGCTGGTGACCCGCGTCGAGGATCTTGTGGGTGACGCCGCGACCCACAAAACCGGTCGATCCGAGCAGCAGGACCCTTGCCACGACCCGAAATGCTAGCGGCCATACTCACGATCGATGACCGGTGAGCAGGCCGCTGGGCTGGGGATGGGGCTGCTCGCCTGCTTGCTCGGCGCCGGCGGAATCTACGCGGCCATCCGCCGCCGAGCCCGCCGGGCTGAGATCGCTGCCACCTACGCCTCGACCGGTGGCATCGCCTACACGATCGTCCAGGCCGGGTGCTCCGGGCTACTGGTTGTTGGCGGCCTCGGGCTGATCGTGGTCGCGCTTCTGCTGAAGAGCTAGGCCCCAGAACTCGAAGATCACCTTCAGCGCGGCGAGCGTGCTGATGTTGCCGTTGTCGAACGGCGGCGAAAGCTCCACCAGGTCGAGGCCGATCAGGTTCGACACGGCCGCGGCCGCATGAAGGACCTCTAGAGCCTGCCGCGACGTCAGTCCGCCCGAAGAGGGGATCTCGGTGCCAGGCGCGAACGCGGGGTCCAGCACGTCGATGTCGAACGAGACGTGCACGTCGTGACCGGCGAGCTGGTCCTGGATCCGCTTCAGAGCCGCCTCCGGGTTGGAGGCGAGCTCGCGGGCGCCGACCAGAGTCATGCCCTGGTCGCGGATGAACTCCAGCTCTTCAGGGTCGTAATCGCGGCCACCCGCGATCGTCACCCGATTGGGCTCGATGTGGGCGACCTCGAGTGCGCGGCGCAGCGCGCAGCCGCACGTCCAGTTGCCGCCGCGGGAGAAATCACACAGATCCGGATGCGCGTCGACCCAAAGCACCTTCAGGTCCGGGTGCCGGCGCGCCTGCGCGGCCAGCGTAGCGATGGCCGTGCAGTGGTCGCCGCCGAGGACGGTGAGCAACGATTCCGCCGGCGTTTCGGCGAGTCGATCGGCGACATGCGACCAGCCGGACTCGATGTCCGATCCAGCGGTCAAGTCGCCCATGTCGTGGACGCCGAAACCGCTCAGCAGATGGCCCTCTTCCGTGACGGGTGGCATGACGGCGGACAGCTGGCGGATACGCTGCGGCGCTTGCGAAGCGCCCTTCCGGTAAACGGCCGAGCCGTCGTACGGGATGCCGGCCAGCGTCACCGGCGCGCCTTCGGGCGCGCCCGCAAGTCCACCCCAGGGCTTCAGCCCCGTTACGTCGATCAATCGGGTTCGTACTTGGGCAGCGTTTTCTTCAGCGGCCGGTCCTGGCGGTAACCGAGCGCGTATTCGCCCTGGATCAGCGTGTGCACCTCACGCGTGCCCTCGTAGATGATCGGCGCGCGCGAGTTGCGCAGGAATCGCTCGACCGGATATTCGGCGGAGTAACCGTAGGCGCCGTGGATCTCGACGGCGTCGTTGGCCGCGTTGAACGCCGCGTCCGCGGCGTACTGCTTGCACATCGACACGTCGCGCGTGTGCCGCAGCCCCTTGTTCTTCATCCACGCGACCTTGAAGTACAGGAGGCGACAGATCTCGTAGTCGCGAGCCATGTGCGCGATCATCTGCTGCACGAGCTGGTAGCGCCCGATCTCCTGGCCGAATGTCTTTCGCTCTTTCGCGTACTTCACCGAAGCGTCGAGCGAAGCCCGCACGGTGCCTGTCGCGCCGGCGCCGATGGTGTACCGGCCATTGTCGAGGCAGCCCATCGCGATCTTGAAGCCGTCGCCCTCATCGCCGATCCGGTCGGCCTCGTCGACCTCGACGTCGTTGAGGAAGATCGACCCGACGTCGCCGGCGTGGATGCCGAGGCGGTCCTCGATGGGCTCAGTGCGCAGGCCTTTGCCGGCGGTCTTGCGATCCACCATGAAGGCCGACACGCCGTTGGCGCCGCCCTTCGGGTCGGTCTTGGCGAAGATCAGCATGAAGTCGGCGGTGTCCGCATCCGAGACCCAGATCTTCTGGCCGTTGAGGACGTAGCTCCCACCGTCGCGCCGGGCGGTGGCCTGCATCGAGGCGACGTCTGACCCGGCGTTGGGCTCGGTCAGCCCGAAGCACGCGAGCTTCTCGCCGCGCGCCATCGGTCCCAGCCACTTCTGCTTCTGCTCCTCGGAACCCCATGTGTAGATTCCGCAGCCGACCAGGCCGACGTGGACCGAGAGCACCGTGCGGTACACCGTGTCGACGTACTCGAGCTCCTCGCACACCAGGCCGAGCGAGAGGTAGTCCAGCCCGTAGCCGCCGTAGCGCTGCGGGAAGCAGACGCCCGGGAGGCCGATGGACGCGAGCTTGGCGAAGATCTCGGGGTCGTGCTTCGAGGCGCGATCGTCTGCGGCGATCCGCGGCGCAAACTCGCGCGCGCAGAAGTCCCGAGTCGTGTCCACCAGTTGCTGCTGGTCAGGCGTCAGCGACAGGTCAAGCACGGCAGTAAAGGTATTACTTCGTCGGGCTTGGCGACGCGCAGGGTTTGGGCGACGGCGAAGGACTCGCCTTGGGCGTGACCTTGGGGCTCGGCGTCCGCGACGGGCTGGGCGAGTGTGAGGGCGACGGCGTCGGACACGGGTTGGGCGAAGGGGTCGGCACCGCCTTGAGGTCACCCGGACCGACGTGCCCGATCAGGGGCAAGTGCTGGCCGATGCTGAGGATGTACGGCACGATGTGCGAGCCGTGCAGCTGCGGCTCCAGGAAGTTGGTGTAGATCTGGTCGAGCTGCTTGATGCCGTTGATCGAAGTGATGCTGGCGCCGCTTGAAGAGGCGGCCGACTTCTTCAGCGCCGCGAGATCGTCCTTGGAGACGAGCGCTGAGGTGATCGGGTTGGACAGGATCTGGTTTTCGAACTGGTTCACCTGCGCCAGAGTGAGTGAAGCCTGATTGACCGTGGGCACGAACGCGTTGTCAAGCGTCACGAGCGCAGAGACGGCGAGGTAGATGAACACGAGCATCACGATCACGTGAACAAAGACTCCCAGCAGGCCATCGATACCGCGAATCGATTCCATGCGGTGGAAGGCGCCGCCTATCGCTCCACCGACCGCGCCGAGGATGATGGCGAGGATCAGCGCGATAAAGATGCCGAACACTGAGTTCAGGTGGACCGTCTTCTCGAGCAGCGACGTGTACTGGTCGTGGAACCGGAAGACCAGGAGGAGCGTGCCGAAGAAGAAGATCTCCGCCATCAGCGGCTGGATCACGCCACGCTGGTAGCCGAGGATGAGCGCGACCAGGATCAGGACGCCGATCGCGATGTCGATGAACAACCCGGCGCAATTCTATAGATGGGTCCCTGATGGTCGGTTCGTCTAGCTGAGGCGGGACGGCCGTCCGCGCCATGAAGATTTGCGCTGGGGCGAGCTCAGCCGCAGGCGCCGCGAGCACAGGACCGGAGCGCACTGGAGTGCGCGAGGGCCGGAGCGCAGCCGTAACACCCGGCTGAGCCGCACCAGTAGCGAAGATTCGGGCGCGGATCGGTCGTTCCCGCCTCAGTCAGTTAGACTCGCATCGATCTTGGCCCGAACGATCGCCGTCGCGATGCAGAAAGGTGGCGTCGGGAAGACCACCACCGCCGTCAACCTCGGGGCGGCGCTGGCAGAGCTTGGCCAGAGGGTGCTGCTGATCGACCTCGACGCGCAGGGCCACCTGACGCTGCACATGAAGCCGCCCGGCGACCTGGGGAAAACGATCTACCACCTCTTGCTCGAGCCGGACACGACGGTGACCGACGTGGTGCTCGAAGCGCCGCAGATGGGAGTGCACTACATCCCCGCTGACATCGAGCTGGCCGGCGCGGAGAACCAGCTGATCAACGAGATCGGCCGCGAGAGCATCCTGCGCGACAAGCTCGAGCCGGTCCAGCGCCGCTACGACTTCATCATCATGGACTGCCCGCCGTCGCTGGACCTGATCGTGATCAACGCCCTGGTCGCGGCCAACGAGGTGCTCGTGCCGCTGCAGGCCGAGTTCCTCGCATTGAAAGGAATGCAGGAGCTGCTGGTCACGATGGAACGTGTGAAGCGCCGCCTCAATCCGCGGCTCGAGCTCATCGGCATCCTGCCCACGCTCTACAAGCAGCGCGCGCTCCACTCGCAGGAAGTTCTGGCTGCGGTGCGCGAGAAGTACGGCGACAAGGTCTACGAGTTCGGTGTCACCGACTCGATCCGGTTCGCGGAGACGCCGCTCGCGGGCCAGTCGATCCTCTCGTATGCGAAAGAGTCGGACGGAGCGCGGTCGTATCGTGCGCTGGCGGTCAAGGTCATGGAGAATCACAAGTAGTGCCCACTTTCAAGCGAGCTTCACTGGGCGGTTCGGAGGACCTCTTCCGGCCCACGCGGCCGACGGTCGTCAGCGACACCGACGATGTGATCAAGGACGCGGTCGACCGGCCCGTGCAGCGCGAACCGGTGGTCTACCGATCGCTGAGCTTCACGGCCGAAGAGATTGAGCTGCTGATCGACGCCATCCAGACTGCCAAGTACCCGGAGCGCGCGCGGTCTAAGCCGGCGCTGGACAAGTTCGACGCGCTGGATGCGTTGCGGCTGAAGGTGCAAGGAGACTCGGTGGGCTAGAACCTAGGGTCCCCTCTCCCTATGGGAGAGGGCAGGGTGAGGGCTGATCAGAACCGCTTCTTCGACCGCCGCCTGACGTAGCCGTACGCCCAGAAAAGGCAAAGCAACAGCAAGGCGAGCCCGAACCCGACCACCGCTGCCCTTTCCATTTCCGGTAAATACTGATCCGTGGCCAAGCTGGGCATCGTCAAGGTCAAGCTCGACCGGGACGTTAACTGCTACATCGTGTCCGACGCCAACACCAAGGAGGCGGTGGTAGTCGACCCCGGCCAGCCCGCGGACAAGATCGCCGAGCAGCTCCAGGACCTGAAGCTCCGCTGGATCGTCGCGACCCACTGCCACCCCGGCCACGTCGGCGGCAAGGACGAGCTGAAGGCGCTGGCCGGCGGCGAGACCGCGATGCACTCGGCCGACGCGAAGCAGTTCCTGCGCTCGGCCGATCGCTACCTGCTGGACGGCGACGAGCTCGAGTTCGGCGAGTTCAAGCTGGGCGTAATCCACACGCCCGGGCACACCCCCGGCAGCATCTGCCTGGTCGTCGCGAACCACGCCTTCGTCGGGGACACGATCCTGGCCGGCGGGATCGGCCGGCAGATGCCCGAGACCGACCTGCGCCGGCAGATGATGAGCATCGGCACGCGCCTGCTGCGCCTGCCGCTGTCGACGGCGCTTTATCCCGGCCACGGACCCGCGACCAGCCTGGAGCGAGAGCTCGCGACGAACCCGATCTTCCGTGGGGTCGGCGCGGCTAGCCGCTAGGCCTGACCATCCGGCCGGCCGGTTTGGGACCGACCGGCGCGCCGCGTAAATAGACCGACTTGATCGCGAACGAGACCTTCATGCCACCGAGGGCGCCGTGCTTCTGGCGCGACCGCATAGTGCGCGGCGTGAAGGTGGTCGATGCTGTGGGGTCGACGACGACCAGGTCCGCGTCGTAGCCCGGGGCGATGCGGCCCTTGCTCTCGCCGAGCCCGAGCAGGGCAGCCGGGCCCTCGGCCACCCACTTCGCCGCCAGCCAGGGGTCGCCCATCTGCTTTGCGAGCTCGAGGCAGCTCAGGTAGAGCGTCTGCACGCCCGGCGTCCCGGGCGGCGCATCTTCCAGGTCCCGCGCCTTCTCCTCATCGGTGTGCGGCGCGTGATCGGTGGCGACCGCCTCGATCACGCCGCGCCGCAACGCCTCGCGCAGCGCGTGCTGATCGGCCAGCGTCTTGACCGGCGGGTTCATCTTCATCGCATTGCCGAGCCGCGCGTAATCAGCCTCGGTCAGCCACAAGAACTGCGGGCACGTTTCGATGCTGAGGCGCGTGCCGGCGGCAATCGCCTCCTGCGCAGCGGTCAGGCCAAGCCCACTCGAAAGATGCGCGATGTGCAGGTGGAAGCCGGCCTGGCGCGCCACCGCCGCCGCGGCGCTGATGGCCACCGATTCGGCCTCTGACGGCCGCGACTCGAGCACGTCGGAGTAACTCTCGAGGGGCCGCTTGAAGGTGTTGAGGACGCCCGGGTCTTCGGCATGAATGGCCAGCGGCAGGCCCAGCTCGGCGATGACAGGCGCGAGGCGCGCCAGCGTCCCATAGTCGGGCGGCGCTTCGAGGTCGGGATCGTTCGAGTCGAGCGCGTGCAGCACCTGCTTGCGGCTCGTGCTGAACGAGTAACCGAGATATGCCTTGAGACCGATGGCGCCCGCCTCGGCCAGGCCGCGCAGCTGCTCCGGCGTAGAAGCCGAGCGAACGAGGCCCCACAGACCGAAGTCGACACGCGCTCGCGATCGCGCGAGGGCCGCCTTGGCCTCGAGCACGCCCGCGGAGTCCACTGCGGGGACCGTGTTGGGCATGTCGATAACCGTGGTCACGCCGCCGGCTGCTGCGGCGGCGGTCAGCGTGCCGAAATCTTCCTTTTCCGGAAAGCCTGGGTCGCGGCTGTGGACGTGCATGTCGATGCCGCCGGGCAGGAGCCACTTTCCGGCTACGTCAATGACCTTGCCACGACCGCCGGCCCCGACGCCGGTGATAACGCCGTCGCTGACGGTTACATCGACATCGGCCGGACCGTCCGGCGTGTACACGGTCGCCCCTCGAAAGAGGAGCTCAGTCAAGCGTCAGATCGGCGATGCGAAACAGCGGCGAGTAGGGAATTCCGGCCTGCGCGATGTTCTCGCCGCCTCCCTCGCCGCGGTCGAGCACGACAACGAGATGGATGACCTCGAGACGCGCGCCGCGCAGCACCTCGACGGTGCGCAGCGAATCGCCGCCGGTCGTCACGACGTCTTCGATCACGGTGACGCGCTGTCCCGTTTCGAAGCGACCCTCGATCTGCTTGGCGGTGCCGTAGCCCTTCGGCTCCTTGCGCACCAGCACGAGCGGTAGGCCCATCTGCATCGACACCGCTCCGCCCAGCAGGACCGCGCCGAGCTCCGGCGCCGCGAGCAGCTGCGTGTCCGCCGGCACGAGCTCCGCCATGTGACGGCCCAGGCGTCGCAAAAGCGCTGGATCGGTCTCGAACAGGAACTTGTCGAAGTAGCGATCGCTCTTCTTTCCCGACCGCAAGATGAACTCGCCCTTGAGGTATGACGCTTTGACGATCTCGCGACCCAGGTCCGCGAGCTCAGGAATCCCCGTGGCCATCGAACCTAATCTAACTGAGTGATGGCAGCGCACATGACCGTCGGAGTGCTGCGCGTCGTGATGCATCTGCCCTCGAGCGGATCGCTGAAATCGAAGCGCCAGGTGATCAGCGGGCTGCTGCGCCGCGTGCGCCAGGAGCTGCACGTTGCGGCGGCCGAGGTCGGCGAGCAGGATCGCTGGCAGCTCGCCGAGCTGGCCATCACGTGCGTGAGCTGCGAATCACGTCACGCCGATGAGATTCTCGCCAAGGCGCTGACCTTCGTCGAGCGTCATTCAGATGGCGCGCAGATCACAGACGTGAGCACGGAGCTGCTGCGGCTGTGAAAGTGGCCGGCAGTCTCGTCGAGGAATTCGAGGCATCTCTGCCTTTCAAGCTCGACCCCTTTCAGCGCGAGGCGATCGAGAAGCTGGACTCCGGTCGCGGTGGCGTCCTGGTCAGCGCGCCGACATCGAGCGGCAAGACCGTGGTCGCCGAGTACGCAATTTTCCGCGCGCTGCACGAGGGCGGGAAGGTCGTCTACACGACGCCGCTGAAGGCGCTGAGCAACCAGAAGTTCCACGACTTCGTCCGCGAGTACGGCGAGGGCACGGTCGGTCTGGTCACGGGCGAGAACACGATCAACGACGACGCGCCCGTGGTCGTGATGACGACCGAGATCCTGCGCAACCTCATCTACGAAGACCTGCCTCGCCTGGACCCGGTCCGCTACGTCGTGCTCGACGAGGTGCACTACATCGACGACTTCCCGCGCGGCTCAGTGTGGGAGGAGATCGTCATCCAGGCGCCGCTCGGGATCAAGCTCGTCGGCCTGTCCGCGACGATCGGCAATTACCGCGAGATCGCCGAATGGATGGCGGAGAACCGCGGCGGCATGGAGACGGTCTTCCACGACCGCCGCCCCGTCGAGCTGAAGATGTGGCTGGCGATCCACAACCGCTTCAATCCTCTGTTCAAGGACGACGGCGGCATCGACCA
>DATDML010000001.1:0-18877 GCA_036518815.1 Candidatus Dormiibacterota bacterium | reverse complement strand
TCTGGGAACGGGATCTGGAGGATGCCGTTGGGGCCGCCCGCGTAGTCCCAGTTGTTGAAGGTGACGCGCGTCATCTCGCCGAAGCCGAGGGTCACGATCGCCAGGTAGTCGCTGCGGAGACGCAGCGTCGGGTAGCCGAGGATCGCGCCGGCTGTGCCGGTGAACAGGATCGCAAGCGGAACGGTCGTGAAGAAGTTCCAGTGCGCCTGTGTAGTCAGCAAAGCTGACGTGTAGGCGCCGATTGCGAAAAAGGCGGCGTAACCGAGGTCCAGCAGTCCCGCGAAGCCGACCACGATGTTGAGGCCGAGGCCGAGCATCGCGTACGTGGCCACGCTGACCAGGACCGACGTGAAGTAGTCGTCGCCGTTGAAGTAGGCGAGGAGCGCCACGCCGGCGAGAAACGCGAGCGTGCGCGACCAGTAGGGGACGCGATCGATCCGATTGAGCCAGAGGTTGAACCGCGGGTCTTCGCTCAGGCGCCGGTACGCGAGCCCGCGCAACAGGGCTATCACCAGGAAGGCCAGGAGGAGGGTCAGCAGGAGTTCGTCGGCTGTCACATCCGCTCCGCCACCCGCTCACCGAACAGGCCCGTCGGCCGGATGACGAGCACCGTGATCAGGACGCCGAAAACGATCACGTCCTCCCATTTCCCGGAGAGGTAGCCAGTGGTGTATGCCTCGAGGAGGCCTATCAGCATCCCGCCCGCCATCGCGCCGGGGATGTTGCCGATGCCTCCGAGAACAGCGGCTGTGAAGGCGCGCAAGCCGAGCAGGAATCCGTTCGAGAACTGGATCTGCACGTAGTAGAGGCCGAGCATCACGCCAGATGCCGCGGCGAGCATGGCGCCGAGCACGAAGGCCAGCCGGATCACCTGGTTGACGTTGATGCCCATCAAGCGCGCGGCGTCATGGTCGACGGCCAGCGCGCGCATAGCGGTGCCCAGCGTCGTCCCCTGCACGAAAGCCACCAACCCGCCCATGAGCAGCAGGCTCACAGCCACCAGGGCGATCTGGACGAAGGTCACGTGCACGGTGCCGAGGAACATGCCTTCCGCCGGCAGGAGGCTTGGCGGGTACGCCTCGATCCTGGGCCCGAACTTCGCTTCGATGCCGTTGGACAGGATCAGGGAGCACGCGAGCGCGCTGATCAGGATCGCCAGCATCGACTTGTTGAACAGAGGCTTGTAAGCAACCTCGAGGATGATGAGGTTCACGCCGGCGGTGCCCAGCATCGGCACGACGAACGCGATGACGATTGCCACCGGCAACGGCAGCTGCTGCAGGCCGAAGGTCACCAACAGCGTCCAGCCGAGGAACGCTCCCAACGTCGAGAGGTCGCCTTGCGCGAAGTTGATCAGCCGGACGATGCCGTAGACGATCGTGTAGCCGAGCGCGACCAGGGCATAGAACGAGCCCACCGTGAGCCCGATTACCGTGTACTGAAGGAAAGCCCCCATCCCTTGCCCCTTCCTCTAGTCGAGTCCGGCTCGGTTGCGTATCGTACAGGTGGCTTCGACGGCTGCAAGAACCATCGTGCGGCGAGAAGCCTGGGAGGAGGGCGATGCAGCGTCTCGACGTCGCTGTGCTCGGTGGCGGTGTTGCCGGCCTGACCGCGGCGTACCTGCTGCGCGACCGAGACATCGAGGTTTTCGATTCGGCTTCGCACATCGGCGGCCGCACTCGATCGCTGCAGCAACCAGACGGCATCTGGCTCAACACCGGCGCGCAGTACGTGTCGACGGATCGCGTGAAGGTGGTCGAGCTGGCGGATGCCGTGGGCGCGCGTCTGATCACCGACGACAACCTGGAGGAGTACTGGCGCGGCCTCTATCCGGACGACCCTGACGAACGGTCCGAGATCGAAGGCGTGATCGAGCGCATCACCGAAGAGCAGATGCACCGCCGCCCCGCGACGCTCCCCGAGCTCGACGACCAGCCCTTCGACCACTGGCTGGGCGACGTCTCGCCGGCGACGCATCGGTTCTTCGATCGGTGGTGCCAGATCATGAACTCGGGCTCGTCGGTCGAGATCTCGCTGTACGGAGCGCTGTGGCTGTGGGGCGACCAGCGCAGCACGCCATGGGCCGACCGTCCGGTGCCGCGCCACGATCGTGGCGACGCGATCTTCGACGGCGGCACGAATGAGTTCACTAAGGCTCTGGCGCGCGCGATCGGCGGCCGCGTGTCGCTGCGCTCGCGTGTACTTTCGGTGCGCCAATCCGATGGCGGCTACACGATCGCGCTGGACGACGACGGCGGGCGCCGCGAGCTGTGGGCCAAGCGAGTCGTTTCAGCCGTGCCAGCGCCGGTTGCGGCGCAGGTCATCGACGGGCTTCCCGGCTGGAAGCGCCAGGCTCTCGGCGCGGTGAAGTACGGGCGCTTCATGACCACCAACATCGTGGTCAGCCCGAAAGGGCAACCGCCCAGCCGCTTCCCGATGACTGCCGCGCGCTCGGACGTCGTCTACAACCTGGACGCGTTCGTGATCCACACGCCGGGCGACTTCGACAAGATCGGCGGCTGCTTCCACAACATCGTGGGCGACCCGACGTGCCGCGCCGTCTGGGACGACCCCGATGACACGATCAAGACAGGCACGCTGCGCGAGCTGTTCCGGCAGCGCCCGGAGTTCATCGATCGCGTCGTCCGCGTCGAGGTACAGCGGTGGCTGCACGGCATGCCGCTGTACAGCGTGGGCCGCATGAAGACCTTCGACCAGCTGGCGGAGCCCGTCGACGGCATCGTCTTCTGCGGCGACTACACATGGCAGTCGAACATGGAGGGCGCCGCGTTGAGCGGCGAGCGCGCGGCCGCACAGGTGTCGCGGTCGTGAGCAAAAATACGGCGGTGACGAACCACCGCCAGGTCCTCAAGCCGGACGGCAAGCTCGCCGACGGGGCGCAGCCGACGATGGATGGAGAGTTCGTCCTCGAGGCGCTGCGGTGGATGATGAAGTCGCGCCTATACGACCACCGGGTCATCGCGCTGCAGCGGCAGGGGCAGTTCGGCGTGTACTCGCCGGGCATGGGCCAGGAGGCGAGCATCGTCGGCTCGGCGATGGCCGTCGATCCGGAGCGCGACTGGATGGTGCCCCAGTACCGCGAGCTGATGGCCACGGTCCATCACGGCCTGCCGCTCGAGGTGATCACATCGCAGTATCTGGGCAAGATCGGGCCGGCGCGGATCCCCGACGGCGTGCGCGTGCTGCCGACGCAGGTGGCGATCGCGGCCCAGTACCCGCAGGCCGCGGGCCTCGCGTGGGGCCTGAAGCTGCGCAAGCAAGACGCCGTCGTCATCGCGTACATCGGCGACGGCGGCTCGTCGGAGGGCGACTTCCACGAAGGCCTGAACCTCGCGGGTGTGACAAAGGCGCCGATCGTGTTCTTCCTCTCCAACAACCAGTGGGCCATCTCCACCTCGCGGCGCGTCCAGACCGCGACGAAGAGCTTTGCTTTGCGGGCCGCCGGTTACGGCTTCGACGGCGTCGAGGTCGACGGCAACGACGTGATGGCGGTCTATGGCGCCACGCGCGCGGCGGTCGAGAAGGCGCGCAGCGGCGGCGGACCAAGCCTTATCGAGGCGACCACCTATCGGATGAGCTTCCACAACACGACTGACAATCCGTCGAAATATCAGGACCCGAAGGACTACGAAGAGGCGAAGACGCGCGACCCGATAGAGCGCGTGCAGAAATATCTCGCGTCGATGGGCCTTTGGGACGCGAAGAAGGAAGCCGAATGGTCGGAGGAGCTGCGCGAGGAGAACGACCGCGCGATCAAGCTCGCGGCCGAGGCGGCGCCACCCAGGCCAGAGGACGTTTTCGCAAACGTGTATCAGGACCCACCGCCGCGGGTCGTCAGGCAGCGGGCGGAGCTTCACTGATGCCGCAGATGAACATCGTCGAAGCGATCAACAGCGCGCTGACTGATGAGATGCAGCGCGACGAGCGGGTGATGATCCTTGGGCTCGACGTCGGCAAGCTGGGCGGCGTTTTTCGGACTACATCCGGCCTGGTCGACAAGTTCGGCGCGCAGCGCGTGGTCGACACGCCGCTGGCGGAGGCGAGCATCATCGGCGCTTCATTGGGCCTCGCTCTCGCCGGCATGGTGCCGGTGGCCGAGATCCAGTTCCTCGGCTTCACCGCCCAGGCCTTTCACCAGATCGGCCCGCAGCTCGGCAAGTACCGCCAGCGCTCGCGCGGCCGCTACCACTGCCAGGTCACGATTCGCGCGCCCTTCGGCGGCGGCATTCGCAGCCCCGAGTTCCACTCCGACGCGGTCGAGGCGCAGTTCGTGCAATCGCCTGGGATCAAGGTTGTGATGCCGGCCAACCCGTACGACGCGAAAGGCCTGTTGATCGAAGCCATCCGCGACCCTGATCCCGTGTTGTTCTGCGAGCCCGACCGCCTGTACAGGCACGGCCGCGCCGAGGTTCCGGATGGCGCCTACACGGTGCCGTTCGGCAAAGCCTCTTTGGTGCGCGAGGGCGACAACGTGACGCTCGTCGCTTGGAGCGCGGCGGTCGAGCTGTGCATGCGCGCGGCTGACGCTCTGGCTGCTGAAGGTATTTCAGCGGCGGTGCTGGACCTGCGCACGCTCGTGCCGCTTGACGTGGAGACGTTGTGTTCGCAAGTCGCCAAGACCGGCCGCTGCGTCATCGTGCACGAGGCTCCGCTGTCTGCGGGCTTCGGCGCGGAGATCTCCGCAACATTGATGGAAGAGGTCTTCTACGACCTCGACGCGCCGGTCGCGCGTGTCGGCGCCTTCGACGTGCCATTCCCGGCCGCGTCGCTCGAGGACTACTACCTGCCCTCGCTCGATCGGGTCGTCAAGGCCGTCAAACGGACGATGGAGAGCTGAAGTGCTCGGGCGGATGGGCGGCGCGATAGTCATCGCGGGCGCCGCGGCGGCGGTGGTCGCGACCTTCCTGCCGTGGCTGTCGGTGACGGCACCCTTCGCCGGGACCGTGACCGAATCGATCATGCAGGGCGGCGGTAACGATGGACCGATCCTCGCCACGCTGGCGGTCGTCGCCGCGCTCTTTGGGGTGCTGATCATCGTGCGCGGCCCGGTGTGGTGGGCCAACATCGCCGCCATCCTGGCGCTGGCGCTGGCCGCGGCCGTTGCGGCTTACGACCTGTCCAACGCGCAGAACAGCGTGCCGGAATTCATCAGGTCGACAGGGCTGGTCAGCGCCACAGTCGAGGTGGGCGTCTACGTGTGCGCAGCCGGCGTGCTGGTCGGAGTGTTTGGCGCGGGCATGGGCTTCTGGCCGAAGGCGCGCGCCAAGGCCTAGGTGTCCAACTTTTGCCGGGAGAACTCGTCTGCTTAGCGCCTCATGGGGTTGTTTTGCCGGCAAAACTTGCAGGGCCTAGAAGGGGCCGGGGCCGAAGTGTGCACCCAACCGCACCTGGTGAGGGTTGAGGGCGCGGAAGTGTGCACACTTCCGGCCGTTACAGCTCGACTTTAGAGCCCGCTCCTTTCGCGACAGCCTCTCGATAGACGAGTCCCGCCGCGGCCAGGTCCTCGACGGCGTGACCCATCGATTTGTAGAGCGTGATCTCGCCGGCCGAGCGCCGGCCCGGCCGCGTGCCCAGCAGCACCTCGCCCATCTCGCTCGCCTTGTCCGGGTCCATGCCCGCCAGTTCCATGCAGCCCGCGGGCGGCGGGCTGAATGCGGCGACTCGCGACTCGACAAAGAGGTTCGAGGCTTCGGCCAGGTCGCGATCCAGCTCGCCGTGCGGGGCCGCATATCCGACCGAAGTGACGTGCGCGCCCGCGGCGACCCAGTCGCGGAGCACAACGGGTGTGCTCGAGTGCGTGCACATCGCGATCACGTCCGCGGCGCGGCAGGCTTCTTCAAACGAGGCCACCGCGTGGGCGCGCGGGTTCGACGCCGCGAGCTTTTCCGCGCTGCCTGGCGTGCGCGACGCGACGCGGATCTCCTGAAAATCGCGCACGCGCGGAAAGATCTCCAGGTGCGCACGGCCCTGCACGCCCGCGCCGATGATGGCCAGGGCCTTGGCGTCCTTGCGCGCGAGATGACGCGCAGACACAGCGGCAGCGCCGGCGGTGCGGATGGCGGTGATCCGAGTGCCGTCCATGACCGCGAGCGGTGACCCTGTGGCCGGGTCGAAGAGCGCGATGAGCGCCTGGTGCGATGGCAGGCCGGCGGCTTCGTTGTGCGGAAAGACCGACACGAGCTTCACACCGAGGCCGAGGCTCGAGCCGTAGCCAGGCATCGTGCCGAGCCAGCCGTCGTGCTCGGTGGTGACGGCGGTGCGGCCCGGCACCTCGACGTGACCCGAGCTCAGCGCGCGAAAGCCCTCTTCGAGCGCGTCGAGCAGGCGATCGAGGTCGAGCAGTTCCGTCACGTCGCGCTCGCTGAGGGTGAGGACCTGCATGCCCGGTCCGGGATTGTGTCACTGTCGAGCCCGATGGAGGCGCGCGCGATCCTCGAGCGCCTGGTGCGCATTCCGTCGGTGACCGGCGAGGAGGCCGCCGCCGCCGCGGCTTTTGCGGACATGTGCCGCGAGGCGGGCCTCGACGTCGAGCTGCAGCAAGCTGCGCCGAACCGGCCCAACGTGATCGCCCGCTGGCGTGTGGGGCGGGTGCCACACGTCTTGCTTACAGGCCATATCGACACCGTGCCCGCGGGCGAAGGTTGGAAGCGGAATCCGTTCGGCGCCGAGGTCGACGCCGGGCGACTTTACGGCCGCGGCGCGTGCGACATGAAGGCCGGGCTCGCGGCGATGCTCGGCGCGGTTGCGGCGCTGCGCAAGCGCGGTGAGGAACCGGGAGGCGACGTGACCATCGCCGCCGCCGTCGGAGAGGAGGAGGACTCGACCGGCACTCGCGCGCTGGTCGCCGGCGGCATCAGGGCCGATCGCGCGGTGCTGGCGGAGCCAACGGCCATGCACCTCGTCACCGCGAATCGCGGACTGCTGAACTACCGGATCGTGGTCAAGGGCCAGTCCGTGCATGCGTCCGCGCCGGCGCTGGGTCGCAACGCCGTGACCGCGGCCGCGAGGATCGCGCTCGAGCTCGAGGCCGAGAACAGCGAGTTGCAACAGCGGAAGCATCCGGTCTTCGGCGCGCCCAGCCTGACCGTGGGCACGATGCACGGCGGCACGCGCCCTTATGTCGTGCCCGACCGGTGCGAGATCGAGGTCGACCGGCGGCTGAATCCCGGCGAGACGGCGCAGCAGGTGGAACGAGAGATTGCTGACGCGATCGGCCGCGCGCGCCGGGATTTGCCGTGGATCGAGGCCGACGTCATCGCCGGCCCCGACTACATCCCTTTCGAAGTCGCCCGCGACAGCGACCTCGTGCAAGCGATGGAAGCCGCGATGCGTGCCGGTGGCGTGAATCCGGAGATCTCGTCGTGGCGCGCCGCGAGCGACGCCGGCTTCCTCGTCCACGGCGCGGGGATACCATGCGTGCTGTTCGGACCTGGGGACATCGAGCAGGCCGCGCACCGGCCTGACGAGTGGGTCGCCCTCGAAGATCTCGATGCGGCGCAGCGCGTGTTCGAGCACCTGATCAGGAGGTAGCGATGGCAGCAGCGTTTCCCGATGACGAGTACGCGGGTCGGCTCGCGCGAACCAGGACGAAGATGTCCGAGGCCGGCGTCGACGCTTTGATCATCACCGACCCCGCGAACATGAACTACCTAACCGGGTACGACGCGTGGTCGTTCTACGTGCCGCAGGCGGTCATCGTGCCGGCGCGCAACGACCCGCCTTACTGGTTCGGCCGGGCGATGGACGCGCCCTCTGCCGTGCTAACCACCACCCTGCCTCGCGATCACATCCTGACCTGGCCGGACCACTACGTCGAGAACCCGCCGCTGCATCCATTCCAGCACCTGGCGTCGCTGCTGAAGGAGCACGGCCACGAGCGCTCACGAATCGGCTACGAGGGCAACGCGTATTTCTTCACCGCGCGCAGCCTGCAGGTGCTGCAGGAATCGATGCCGCAGGCGAAGTTCGAGGACATCGACCTGATGGTCAACTGGGTTCGCACCATCAAGTCCGATCGCGAGATCGGCGTGTTCCGCCAGGCAGCGCGGATCATGGAAAAAGTCATGCAGGTCGCGATCGACGCGGTCGATGTGGGCACTCGCCAGTGCGACGCCGCGGCGTTGATTTCGCAGGCGCAGATCACCGGCACGAAAGAATTCGGTGGTGAGGCTCCGGCGAATCCGCCGTCCATCCTCAGCGCGGAAAATGCGGCCACGCCTCATGCGTCATGGTCCGATGCGCCCTTCCGCCGCGACACCGCCACGTGCCTCGAGCTCAGCGCGTGCCGGCTGCGCTACCACTGCCCGATGTCGCGCACGGTGTGGCTCGGCAAGCCGCCGGACGAGATGCTCCGCCTGGCCGAAGCGACGAAAGAGGGCTATGACGCAGCTCTCGCGACCGTGAAGGCTGGCGCGGTCTGCCGAGACGTCCACGCCGCATGGAACAAGGTGATCACGAAGCACGGCTTCAGCAAGCCGTCGCGCATCGGCTACTCGGTGGGCCTGAACTACCCGCCGAACTGGGCCGACCACACGGCGAGCCTGCGCGGCGAGGACACCACGGTGATGGAGCCGAACATGGTCTTTCACATGATCCTGGGCATGTGGATGGAGGGCTGGGGCTTCGAGCTCAGCGATACGTTCCGCGTCACCGAATCGGGACATGAGGTGTTCGCGGACTTTCCGAAGCAGCTCTTCGTGAAAGATTGACGCAGCCCGTAGCGGTTGTCACCGGCGGCTCGCGCGGCATCGGCCGCGCCTTCGTTCTGGAAGCCGTGCGGCGCGGTTACCGCGTGGTCTTCAGCTACCGGGCGCGCGAATCCGACGCGGCGGAGACGGTCAAAGCAGCGGCCGGCCTCGGCGGCGAGGCGGTGAGCGTGCAGGCGGACCTGCAGCGCTTCGAAAGCGTGCAGGCGGTAGCCAAAGCGGCGCACGAGCAGGGACAGGTCGGCCTGCTCGTCAACAACGCAGGCATCGGCGAGGAGTTCACGCTGGAGCAATTGACGCGCGAGGCATGGGAGCGCTCGGTGGCGATCAACCTGACGGCGCCGACCTTTCTTGCCAAGGAGTTCAAGGCCGACCTGATCGCGCTTCGCGGCGCGATCCTGAATGTGAGCAGTGACGGCGGCGTCGCCGGATCCCTGCACGGCGCGCCTTATGGCGCGACCAAGGCCGGTCTTGTCGGATTGACGAAAACGTTGGCGCGCGAGCTCGCGCCGCACGTTCGCGTCAACGCGATCGCGCCCGGCCCCGTCGCTACCGAGATGTGGTTTTCGATGGACGCGGCGGTGCAGGAGCAGGTGATGGAGCGCGAGATGCCGCTCAAGCGGATCGCTCAGCCGGAGGACATCGCTCGCGCCGGCCTCGACATCGCGTCGTGGCCTGACGCATCGGGGATCGTCGTCCTGCTGGACGGCGGGCGGATCATGTGAGCATGCAGAACCAGCAATTCGACGTCGCGATCGTCGGCCTCGGCGCGATGGGCAGCATGGCCGCGTGGCGCCTGGCCTCGCGCGGAGCGCGCGTGATCGGGTTCGATCGGTTCGAGCCGCCCCACAACATGGGCTCCTCGCACGGGCAGTCGCGGATCATCCGCAGCGCGTATTACGAAGGACCGGGTTACGTGCCGCTGGTGCGCGAGTCCTTCGAGCTGTGGCGGCAACTGGAACGCGAGTCGGATGAATCGCTGCTCACGATGACCGGGGCGCTGATGATCGGGCCGCCCCAATCCGAGCTCGTCTCGGGCTCGCTTCTGTCGGCGCGCGAGTGGGGTCTCGAGCACGAGGTGCTGCAGCCCGCCGACGTGCACCGGCGATTCCCGCGCTATCGGCTGCGCGACGACGAGATCGCCGTTTACGACATCGCCGCCGGCTATGTACGCCCCGAGAAAGGTGTGGCCGCTGCACTCGACCGTGCGCGAGCGCTTGGCGCAGAGATCCACACCGGCATGGCGGTGGAAGATCTCGATACAGCGCGCTGGCGAGCAAAGCACGTCATCGTCTCCGCGGGCGCGTGGAATGCGAGCGGCCTGCTGCCGGAGCTCGACATGGAGTTGGAGGTGACGCGCCAGTGCATGGTGTGGTTCCGGCCGCGGACCCTCGAACTGCACACCTCGGAGGCCGCGCCGGTGTTCGTGCACGGCACGCATGGCAGCGCCATCCATGCGTACGGATTCCCGTCGGTCGACGGCGAGACGGTGAAGATCGGCGTGTCGGGCGATCACGGTCCAGAGAATCCAGACGCGATCGATCGAGTTGTGCACGACGACGACCTCGCGCCGGCGGTGCGCTACGTCCAGTCGGCGCTGCCCGACC
The DNA here is from genome assembly GCA_036518815.1 of Candidatus Dormiibacterota bacterium. Taxonomy (GTDB): domain Bacteria; phylum Chloroflexota; class Dormibacteria; order Dormibacterales; family Dormibacteraceae; genus CF-118. Next base: position 8,544 of record DATDML010000001.1, on the reverse strand, counting down.
TCGACCCGACGCCCGTGCGCTCGGTGATCTGCCTGCAGGAGAACTCGCCGGACCGCCATTTCGTGATCGGCACGTTGCCGTCCAGCGTGACCGTGCTCGCCGGCTTTTCCGGCCATGGGTTCAAGTTCGCGCCTGTGATCGGCGACGTGGCCGCGGACCTCGCGCTCGATGGCGGCACGAAGCGGCCGATCGAGCAGTTCGCGCCCAACCGATTCGCGAGGAGGCGGGCGTGAAGGTTGTAGTCGTCGGCGCTGGTTTGTCGGGCCTGGTCGCCGCCACGGAGATCCAGGCCGCGGGGCACGAGGTGATCGTGCTCGAGGCGCGCGACCGCGTCGGCGGGCGCGTCTTCACGCTGCGCGAAGGCTTCGCCGAAGGCCAGTTCGCCGACCTCGGCGCGGAGATCATCTATCACGGCCAGAACAACATCGCCGAGCTGGCCGCGAAGCACGGAGTGGCGCTGAGCGAGGAATTCAGCCTCGGCACAGACGTGCCGGATCTCATCTTTGGGGGCGAGCGCCTGGACCGGGCCGCGGCCGCCGAGATCGTCAGCGAGCTGCGCGACGCCATCAAGCGCACGCGGCCGTCGCATTTCGAATCGGTCGCGCAGTGGCTGCGCCGCGCGCGGGTCTCCCACCAGGGCGAGCTGTTGCTGACCGCCATCGCGCAGTCCACGCCCGCTGCTCCCCTGCGCACCGCCGACGCGCAGGAGCTGAACGTCGAGCTCTCGTGGGGCGAGGCCTATCGCAAGGTCAAGGGCGGCAACGACACGCTCCCGCGGACGATCGCGAAGAAGGTGGACGTGCGACTGCAGCGGCCGGTGCGCGTGATCGGGTGGGGTGGCGGCGGCGTCGCCGTCGAGACCGAACACGAAACATTCAATTGCGATCGCGTCGTCGTAACAGTGCCCGGCCCGCTCGTGTCGGAGCTCGGCTTCGAGCCCGCGCTGCCCGCGGACAAGGTGAAGGCGCTGCTGCAGCTGCGCTACGGCAACGCGACGCGGCTGGTCGTGCAGTACAGGGAGCGCGAGCTGGTCAAGCAGGCGATCGGCTCCGGCTGCTTCACCGACCGGATGCCTGGGTTCATCATGGAGCAGACCGTGCACCAGTCCGGCGAGCACATCATCGTCGCGGGTCTTGCCGCCGGCGATGTCGAGCCGTCGACGATGACCGACGAGGAGATCCTCGACGACGTCGACGCGACTATGAGCTCGGTGGTCGGAAAGCCGATCAAACGCGTCGCCGGCTTCGTCAAGAACTGGACCCACGATCCGTGGTCGCGAGCGGTGGTGCGCGCGCCCATCGGCGACCAGCGCGACACGGTGCTGCCCTTGATATCGGCGCCGCTCGATCGCAAAGTGTTCTTTGCGGGCGAGCACACCGACGCCCGCGTCGGCCCGGGCGGCATGGAAGGCGCGATCAAGTCTGGCTACCGGGTGGTCAAGGAGGTGCTCGCATAGACGACCGCGAGTTTCTGATGATCCCGGGACCGGTCAGCGTCGATGACGAGGTCCTCGAGGCGCTGTCGCGGCCGGTCCGCGCCCACTACGGCGACGGATGGACCGAGCTGTACAAGCGATGCACCTCGGGGATGAAGCAGGTGTTCAAGACTTCCGGAGATGTCCACCTCATCTTCGGCTCCGGCATGGCGGGCATCGAGACGTGCATCGCGAGCGTGCTGGGGCCGGGCGATGAGGTGCTGGTGGCGACCAACGGCCTGTTCGGCGATCGCATGGCGGACGTGGCGGCTGCCAACGGCTTGACGGTCCACCGGGTGCAGCCGGAGCTCGCGCACGCCGTGACCGAGGCGCAGGTGCGGACGGCGCTGAAGGAGCACCCGAACCTGCGCGCGGTCGGTGTCGTCCACCACGAAACCTCGGTTGGCGTCTTGAACGAAGTGCGCGGTATATGCGGCGCGGCCCGCGAGCACGGCGCGCTGACGATCGTCGACGGCATCTCCGCGGTCGGCGGCGTGCCTTTCGAGATGGATGCGTGGAATGTCGACATGTGCGTGACCGTGGCCAACAAGTGCATCGGTGGCGCGATCGGAGTCGCTCCGGTGGCGGCCGGTCCGCGCGCGCTGGCGGCGCTGGACGACGGACGGCCGAAGGCGGCCGGCTGGTATCTGAACCTCGCGACTTGGCGGAAGTTCACCGAGCAATGGGGCAACTGGCACCCGCACCCGACGACGATGCCGACGAACGTCATCGAGGCGTTCGACGTCGCGCTGGCGGGACTGTTGAAAGAGGGCGTGGAGAATCGCTGGCGCCGCCTTGCAGCGGCGCGCGACCGTGTGCGCGACGGCCTGGAGGAGATGGGCTTCCCGATGCTCTCACCGATCGAGATCGCATCGCCGGTGACGACTGCGTCGTACGGACTGCCCGGAATGAACCTGGGCGACTACTCGGCCTACCTCCTGCGCGAGCACAACATCCACATCGGCGGCGGGCTCGGCGAGCTGTCAGGGAAGATCTTCCGGGTCGGTCACATGGGCCGGGCGGCGGAGCCGGCCGCGATCGATCGCTACCTGCGGGCGACCGCTGACTACGTGGAGAAGAACGGACTCAGCGGCTAGCGCGGGAGTGTGCACACTTCCGCAAGCCGAGGGTCGTGCGGTAGCGGTTGTGTGCACACAACCGATTAGTCGCTAGAGCTTGAGGCTGGCCGGGCTCCAGTCCTCGATGCCCTTCGACACGTCGTTCATGAACCGCGACGCGGCGAGGCCGTCGATGATGCGGTGGTCGAACGACATGGTGAGGTTCATGATCGGCCGCACCACCACCTCGTCGTTGACAACGACGGGACGCTTGCGGATCGACTCCGTGCTCAGGATCGCCGCCTGCGGCTGATTGATTATCGACTGACCCGCGACGGAGCCCAGGGCGCCGGTGTTGTTCAGCGTGAATGTGCCGTCGCGCACGTCCTCCGGCTTGAGCTTTTTGTCGCGCGCGCGCGCAGCGATGTCATTGATGGCTTTGGCGAGGTCGGTGAAGCCAAGCAGGTCCGCGTCCTTGATCACCGGGACGATGAGCGCGTCCGGCAGGGCGACGGCGATGCCCAGGTTCACGTAGTGGTGGAGCACGATCCCTTCGTCGGTCCAGGTCGAGTTCAGATAGGGATTCTTCAGCAGCGCGTCGCACACGATCTGGGCGAAGAACGGGACGTATGACAGGGCGAAGCCGTAGCGCTCGCTGAACTCTTCCTTGTTGGCTTCGCGATAGGCCTGCAGCCTGGTGACATCAACCTCGCGCAGCGACCACGCGTGCGGCGAGGTGCTGACGCTGCGGACCATGTGGTCCGCGATCTGCCGGCGGACGGCGGATATGCGCACGACCTCGTCGCCACGCTCGCCGGTGCGCCTCGGCACCGGCGCCTGGGGTGCGGGGCGCTTCGCCAGGTACGACTGCACGTCTTCGCGTGTGACCCGGCCGCCCGGACCGGTGGCGGGTATCTGCGCCAGGTCGAGCTTGTTGTCCTCGACGAGCTTGCGCACCGCGGGGCTGATGCGGCCGCCCTCTGAAGGCGCTGGTGCGGGCCGAGAAGGCTCTGGTTTTGGCTCAACGGGTGCAGGCGCCGGCGCTGCGGGCACCGCGCCTTCGACCTCCATCTCCGCAAGGGCCGCGCCGATCGGCACGGTCTGGCCTGGTTGCACGGCAATCTTCACGAGCTTGCCCTCGAAGGGCGAGGGGATCTCGGCATTCACCTTGTCGGTGACGACCTCGACGATGGGCTCGTCGCGGTGCACGACGTCACCTTCCTGCTTGAGCCATCGATCGACGGTGCCCTCGGTGACCGACTCGCCGAGCTGCGGCATCTTCAGCGTGGTGCGGCCCATGCCTCCGGCGATTCTAGTGGGCAGTAGGATTCGATGAAAAAGGGAGGCACGAGATGGCGCGCCGTTTCCGCTTCGGCATCTGCACCGACCAGAACATGACCTGGGACAAGACTGTCGAACGCTGGCAGCTGTTCGAAAGGCTCGGCTTCGAAAGCGCGTGGCTATGCGATCACCTCATCCAGCCCAGCCGGCCGACCGGTCCCTACTTCGAGGCGTGGACACTGCTGGCGGGACTGGCCGCTGAGACAAGCAAGATCCGGATCGGCATCCTGGTCACGTCGAATACGTTTCGCTTTCCGCAGATCGTGGCCAAGATGTCGACCACCATCGATCACATCTCCAACGGCCGTTTGGAGATTGGTCTCGGTGCGGGCTGGTACGAGCCCGAGCACACGATGTTCGGCATCCCGTTCCCCGAGACCAAAGAGCTGGTCAGCCGATTCAAAGAGGCCGTGCAGGTCGTCGACCTAATGACGCGCGAGGACACGAGCTCTTTCGACGGCCAGTACTACCAGCTGAAAGACGCGACGTCGCGGCCGGGCAGCGTGCAGAAGCCGAGGCCGCCGCTGGTGCTCGGCGCGTTCGGGCCGCGCATGCTGAAGATCGTCGCGAAGTACGCCGACGTGTGGAACGCGTTCGGCACGCCGGAGGAGATGCGCGAGCGCAACCAGATGCTCGACGACTACTGCCGCGAGATCGGTCGCGACCCTGACACGTTGGACCGCTCGCTCTACTACTGGGTGCCGAAGGCGGACCTCGACCCGTGGACGTCGAAGGACGCGTTCTACACCGTGCTCGAGCCCTACGTCGAGGCGGGCGTCAACCAGTTCATCCTGGACCAGCCCGCGGACAAGCAGATCAAAGAGCTCGACTGGGTCGCGTCAGAGGTCCTGCCGAAATACGCGAAGGAAACGCCGCGCTCTGTCGACAAGGTGGCCGCGGGCAAGATCGACACGAAGGACTGGAAGAAGCCAGTCGACCACCTCTAGCCACTACCGCCAGGGTCGGTTAAATTCTCGTCGCGACCGTTAGGTGTTGAGCCGTGGAGGTGCCCAATGGCCAGTCGTAGCGCCATCTATGCAGTCGTGATCGCGTCCGCCATGGCGCTCACGCCGCTGGCCGCAGCCGCGGCGCCCGTCGACAGCAACAGTGCGCTGTCCTCGAACGGCGGAGGCTGCTATGCCCCGCCCATCGTGCAGACCAGCCTGCTAGATCAGCTGCCTCTGGTGAACCCTGAGTGGGCATCCGTGGCCGGCGGAGGCTCGCCGTTCTCAGCGCCAGTGCTCGTTCATGGCACCGCGGTCGAGTCGCATGTGTCCCAGCAAGACTTTCCCGCGGGTCACGTCACGTTCGACCAGAACACAGAGCTTGACCTGGACACCGCGGACCAGTCCTTGCTGGCCAGCGGCAACTACTTCGCGCCAAACCTCCACGACGGCAAGCCGACCCTGGAGCTGGAATGGGAGACAGGCAGTTACCCCTCTTGGGCATGGGCCGGTGACGGAGATCGGGTTATCGCGTTGGGTCGATGGATCTTCGACTGCGGGCATCCTCTCCCGGTTCCGGGCGTGAAGCAGGGGACAAACGTCCCCTGTCTCACCGATGCCGATGCTCCGGCAGGCGTCCCGTGCATCGGTGCGACCTTCAACTACCGCAGCGAGCTGCACCCGCCGCAGGCGGTCGCCGTCGTTCGTTCCGGTGGTGCCGCAATGCTGGGCGACGCGGGAAGGGCCGTCCCGGTCACGCGGGCCGATGTCTTCATCAGCGGCGATGGCGGTGGCGCGGGCGACGCGTGCGTGATCACGCACAAGACGTCGTTGTTCTCGATCCTCGGCGCTCCGTGCTTTCCACTCCGCGCGCCGCTGGCCCTGCTGCCTCCAACGGGGGCGCCGCTCAATTCGCGCGACTTCTCGTTCGACGTCCCTCTGCCCGCCGTCGCCGGCGGCGCTAAGCCGGTTTTGAAAGTGATCTCGCGTCCCACCCCAGCTTTGGGCACGGCCCCTGTGACTCCGCAGCTGCGCGTGGTGCCGCATCTCGACGGCGCGAGCCCGCACTACGAGGTCACCGTGCTGATGACGCAGCCAATTGACGGCCGAATGCCTACGGGCTTTGCGGCCACGTTGCTGGCCGGCTGGCAGCGCGCGCCGGCGTCGCCGCTCGTTCACCTGCGCGTGACGCTCGACGGGCTCACGGTGAACCAGCCGCTCAAAAGCACTCCGCTCCCCGCAACGATTCCGCCCGGCTGGAAGATGCAGGCTGAGCTGAACGGCCAGTGGCAGGACGTTGGCGGTCTCGGCTCGATCGACGCTGCGTCGTCCGGCCAGACGGTGCCGCTGACTACCACGTACGACGTGTTCCTGCCGCGCGATCAAGCGCTGAGTCTGCACCTCGACGCCGCCAGCATCGGCTGCGCGGACACATTGTTCGGTCACTCCCTGCTCGACGATCTCATCCGCTTCGGGTTCAACCCGGCCAACCCAGCGACGTTCAACAGCGCGATGGCTCTGGGCGGCGCCTGTCTCGCGACGGAAGAGCAGAGCGCCGGTTCGATCGACGCCACATTTGCGGCGCCGACGTTCGGCGTGAGCGACACGCCGTATCAGGTCAGCAGCAGCAGTTCCGCTTTTTCGCTGACGTTCCGAATCGAGCGGGTGGACGACACGGACTGACGCAGGTCGAGCGCAAGGTCATGCGCTGCCGCGTTTCAGCGTGACCTTGCCCGTGTCGAAGTCGGCGGGCGCCGAGGTGTGCTCGTGGACGATTTTCCACGCGCCGTCGCTGTTTTTGCGCAGCACCCACGTTATGCGGTTGTCCATCGAGCGCAGCTCAGTGCCTTCCGCAGACTGACCCCGATACGTGATGAAGGCGTGCACGGCGGCGATGTTGTCGCCGGCGTCGATCTGCACGTCGTGGAACTCAGGCGATGAGCGGTCGGTCCCGAGCGATGCGAACCATTCCTCCGCCGGCTTTCGCCACTCGGAAGCGCTGGAATACATCCAGCGGCCCCAAAGGTCGTAAACGCGGGCGTTCTCGTCGTACAGCCCGATGAACGCGTCGAGATCTTTGTCGTAAACGGCCGTCCGGTAGCGATCGAGCATCTCTTCGACCTTCTTGCGGTCGGACATTCTGAAACCCTCCTCGCGAAGTCCTGTTGGTGATCTGACTGATGGCGCTACCAGAACTAATCGCCAGGGCGGAACACGAGATCGGCGATCCCGGTTTCAGCCCTAAATGGAAACCTATCGCGCCCGCACGGATGTCATCGCTTGCACGCTCACGCCGGACGACCTCAAGAAGACGCAGGAGGCCTGGCAGAAGCTGTTCCGCCTTTCCCTCATTTCGCTCGAGGAGATTCCCGGTGGTTTGCGCCTGACCGTCCATCCCGGCAGCGCTGCAGCGCTGCGGAGCCTCATCGACATCGAGCGCGAATGCTGCCAGTGGATCACGTTCGAGCTCGACGGGCCGGTGGTCACGATGACCTCGCGCGGCGAGGGCGAAGCGGCTATCCGTGAGATGTGGAAGCTGTCAGCAGGATCAAGCCGATGATGGCGCCGACCAGTGCCGCGGCTGCGGCCACGGTCGCGAGAGCAACGAGCCCGGCCTGACGCCACGACCGCGCTCCGGCCGCGGGCGCAAGCGCAACCGCGACTGACGAAAGCCAGTAGCCGATCTCTGCTTTCGAGCTTGCCCTGGCGCCGCCCGCGGCGGTCACCGCAAGGAACAGCGTGGTCACTGCTGCGACGGAAACGACCGACAGCCATAGCGGCCGAACGCCAAACAAGCTCAGGCCGAGCGCCACGACGACGAGCGCAAGAGCTATCCACGCGAAGCCGTCGCTTCCGGTGCCGTCGTGCGGCGCGAGAGCCTGATAGCCGTTGACCGTGTCGACGCGCTGATGACTGCACGCCGCGTAAAGGGTCGCGAACGGCAGCGCGAACAGCACGAAGAAGGTCCCGTATCCGACCGCCGGCCATCGCTTCATCCGACCAGCCTGCAACCCGGGGATAAGAGTCAGATAAGCGCTGAGGGCGCGATGTTCTGGTTCAGCCGGAAGAAGTTCGTTGGGTCGTATCGATCCTTGAGCGCGACCAGCCGGCTGTAAACCTCTTCGCCGTAGGCCTGGCGCACGCGCTCCTGTGGCTCGGCAACCAGATAGTTCGGATACGCAGCGCCGCTGGTGAACGGCTGCATCCGCGCGAATCCCTGGCGCGCCCATTCGATGTTCTCGGCATCGCGTGCGGGGTCGGTCCATTTCGCGTTCACCAGCAGGTTGTACTTGGCGCCGGCGAAGCTCACGGCATTGGCGCCGAGCGGCGTCCGGTGCAGCGCACCGTGAAGGTGCTCCACCTGGACCTGGCTCATCGGCGCTTTCGCGGACAGGAATACCTCGTCCCACGCTTCGATCGCCGCCGGAGTTAGCGGACCCATGCCGTTCGTCTTCCAGTAGTTGCGCACGCCCCAGGGCAGGCTGGCGTCGAGCATCCGCTGCGACTCCACATAAGAGCGCTTAGCCAGCCCGTCGCGCAACATGTCGGGACGCGACCGAAGGCGGTCGAGTGCGCGAGCTGCGGCTTCTTCGGGGCCGCAGAAGCACGCGAACACCGAATCCACTGCGTCGCCGTCCGCCGATCGATGCACGATGAGGTCGCATGCCAGCTCGTCTGGCGCGCTGTCCGCGTACTCGTCGTAGAACTTGATGAAATCGCGGGAGTG